>JAFGUH010000013.1 GCA_016938615.1 Halothiobacillaceae bacterium
AGCTCCAGTAGCCGCCCCAGGCCTCGGCCGCCCACATGGCGCCGAGGATGGTGGCGATGGTGAAGAAGGCGAAGCCCAGCGCGATCGCCTTGTACTGGATGTCGTCCATCACCGCCAGCGACGGCAGACGATCGTTGGGGCCGTCACCGCCCATCTTCTGCTTGAGCAGGTAGGCCATGCCTACCATCGCGGAGATCGCGAAAGTGCCGTAGCCGATGAAGTTGGCGGGCACGTGGATCTTCATCCACCAGCTGTTCAGGGCCGGGACCAGCGGCGCGATCACCTCGGCGTCACGCGTGAACTGGTACCACAGCAGAAAGCCGAGGGCGACGCCGATGATCGTCATGACGAAGCCGCCCAGGCTGCGGCTGTTGTAGCGCTTCTCGTAGAACAGGTACAGGAGCGCGGTGACCACGGCGAAGACGATGAACACCTCGTAGAGGTTGCTCACCGGGATATGGCCGTAGTCCAGATTGATCAGGTAGGACTCGCGCCACCGGGAAAAGAACCCGATGAAAGCCATCGCCACGCCGCTCCAGACCAGGGCGCTGCCGACCTTGAGGCCGTATTCGGAGCGCGCCGCCAGCGCGATGAAGTAGGTCGGAATCGCCAGAAAGAACAGGGCGACCATCCACATCGTCGCCGCCTGACTGGAGAGCAGGAACTTGAACAGGAAGGACGACTCCTGGAACTGGGCCAGCGTGTCCCGGCCGACGGCTCCGTCCGCGCCGAGGCCGTTGTACTGCCAGATCGCGTACAGCGACACCACGGCGACCACGCCTACCAGCCAGCGGGTCGCGGGCCAGATCCAGCCGAGAAAGCCCAGGCCGAGGGCGGCGCCGAACAGCGTGCCGGTGGCGTAGTAATCCATCGAAGCGCCGTACTGGCTGTAGCCGATGCCGGCGGCGACCAGCATGGCGACAGCCCAGAGGACGTCGATCACGCCGATACGCCGCTGGGCGGGCAACTCAGTGGCGGGCCGGAGCCCGCCAACCATTTGTTCGTTGGGGACGGACATGTTCGGTTCTCCTGCGCGGATTGTCCCGCCTTCAGCCCGCTGATGGGGCCGAGGACGAAGGGTTCTGACCGTTCGACCCGGTCTGCCGTTCAAGTTCATCGCCGAACTGGGCGAAGGCCTGGTCGAAGTCGATGTTCTTGCGGGCATCCGTGCCGGCGACGACCACGCGTTGGCCGCCGGACTCGTCATCATGATCCACCGTGGACGGTTTGATCAACACCCACAACCGCCGGTAGTGAATGTAGAACAACATGAAGATGCCCGCGACCAGCATCAGCGAGCCCAGGTAGACCCAGAACATCCCCGGCGCCCGCGTGATCTCCAGCCCGGTCGACTGGATGTGGTTGAACGTCTTGGGTCGGAGGTAGATGGGCGAGCCATAGCCGGGAATGACGGTGATCACGTCGAGCGCGTCCTCGAAAAAGGAGGTGTCGCGCTCGGTGAACTCCTCGATGCCTCGCTCGTTGAGCACGGCCATGTAGGTCCGCATGAGGACTTGCTGGACTACCTGGAAGGTCGCGTCGCGGGCCTGGCCGGCCTGTTCGCCGGTCAATCCGCGCTCGGCCAGTGACTGGTCGACCCGCTCGGCGAGCGCGGCAAAGCCCTCATTGACGAAGGTGCTTACCAGGTCGGCAATCGAGCGTGCGGCGGCCGTCTGCATGCGCTGGCGGTTCTCGTCCTGGCCCTGGTCCTGCTGCTCCTGAGCGGTTGCCTGGGTGGTCTGCCCGATCAGGTCGGCGGCGATGGCGGCGACTGCCTCGCGATCCTTGAGCTTGGCGTAGAACGCCATGAAGGTCTCGACGGAGTTGTCGCGGTCGGCGGGGATGAAGAGAAACTTCTGTTGACCGCCGACTTCCTTGGTCACGCCGCTCAGGAAATACCGGGTGCCGTCGAACTCGACGGGCTGGAAGTAGTTCTCGTATTCGATCGCCTCGCCGGACGCATCCCGCAGACGGAAGGTGACCGAGGGGCCGAAGTTGGTGTTCTCGGTGCTGCCGTCAGGACCCTCGGTCGGATTGACGTTGAACAGCGAGAAATCGCGGAATTCCAGCGTGTACGTCTCGCCGCCGAAATCGAAACGGCGCTCCTCGTTGACCTTGCCTTCGCGTTCCTGGTGGGTGCCGACGTCGCCGGTCAGTTGCCAGGCGTCGAAGGTCAGCTCCGTGCCGCCGTCGCCGAAACTCGACTGGAAGATGTTGTAGCCCTTGTAGCGCAACGGATGGTTGACGCGGATGGTCTCTTGGGTCGACTCGCCGGTGGCCTTGTCGGTGAGCGTCAGCTTCGAGTTGAAGGACTTGGGCATGCCGGTGTCGTAAAACTCGACGAAGAAATCGTCGACCTCGACCTTGAACGGCAGGTTCTGCACCACGTAGCCGTCCTTCAGGCCGATGAATGCCACGTCGCCCCACTTGCCTTCCGGAATGTTCACCGAGCCGCGGAAGCCGTTGAGTGCGCCGGGCTGCAGTTGCGACTTCGCGGGAACCTGGCTGACCGGCATGTCGCGTGTCTCGACCTCGACCGCGCCCAGCATGACCAGGGTCTTGAGGTACATCTTGCTGTCGATCAGTCCGCCGACCAGGATCACCACCATCCCCAGGTGGGTGAGGATGTAGCCGATCCGGTTGAGCCCGCCCTTGCGCGCGGCGACCAGGGTCTCGGCGTCGCGCTCCTTGATGCGCGCCTTGTAGCCGAGGTGCTGCAGCAGATCGCGGGCCCGCTCCGCCACCGTCCGGCGGTCGAGTGATGCCTCGAACTGACGCGAATGGGGGAAGGCCTTGAGGGATTTCTCCTGCGCATTGAGGCGGAAGCTCCGGATGTCGCGCATGAACCCCGGGACGTTCCGGATCAGGCAGGCGCTGGTCGAGGCGAGCAGGAACAGCAGGATCGCCACAAACCAGCTGACCGAGTAGACGTCGAACAGCCCGAGGGTCTTGAACACCTCGTACCAGAACGGACCGAATTCGATCAGATAGTTGTTGAACGGCTCGTTCTGCTTGAGCACGGTGCCGATGATCGAGGCGATCGCGAGAATCGAGAGCAGCGCGATCGCCAGGTTCATCGACGTGAGCCAGGTGTAGAGTCGCGGGAAGATGCGGCGCTGGTGTTTCTGGGCAGTCTGGGCGGTCTGGGCCTGGGAAGTCATCGGCGAGCCTGCGAATTCGGTGCGGATGTGGACGACACTCCGGTCGGCGCGGCCCTTTCGCGGGATGGGCGCCGGGCGGAAGCGGCGTCGCTCAGTCGAGCGTGGCGATGTGCGCGGCCAGCGCCTGGATGTCCTCGTCGGACAACTCGGCGGCGATGGGCAGCATCAGGCCTCCCTGGCCGAAGGCGCGCTTGCCGTCACGGAAGTCGGTGAGCGACTGCACGACGTAGGCGCTTGGCAGCCCACGCAGTGCCGGGAATCCCGCCGGTCGGTTGCCGTGACCGCCGACGCCGTGACAGGCGGCGCAGGCCGGCACGCCCTCGCGCCCGTGAGCATAGAGTATCGCCCCGCTCTCCGAGCCGGCGTCGGCCGGGTCGGCAACCTCGCGCCGCTGCGCGGCGTAGTAGGCGGCCAGATCGCGGATCTGCTGGTCGGACAAGTTGGCGGCCTGGGCGTTCATGATCGCGTTTTCCCGTTTGCCGCCACGGTAGGCCTTGAGTTGCGAGACGAGATACCGGGCCGGCTGGCCGGCGAGCGATGGGAAGGCGGGCGTGGGGCTGTTGCCCTGGGCGCCGTGACAGGCGGCGCAGCTCTGGCTTGCCTCGCGCCCGGCCTCGATCGAAGCCCCGTCGTCGGCCTGGGCCGCGCCGGCCAGGAACGCCAGGCCCAGGAGCATGCCGGCAGTGAGACGGCCGCGGTGCGGCGGTGGTTGAATCGCTGACATCATCGCAAAACAGTCTCGGTGTGGGTTCGGTGACGGCCGACCCTGGCCTGTGGGAACCGATGGGCGGTTCCCAAGGGAGACCCTGCACGACCTCCGACGCCGCAGGTGGACGCCTGACGGCAAGCCAGGGCATTGCATAGTCGCACAGGCCTTCCCGGGAAAAACGACCCGTAATCAAACCGCATAAGGCCCTCGCTTGCAACCTCGCCCCGTGGCAGGATGCTCGCGGGGATCCACACGCCTGGCCGGGATCGCCCCGCCCCGCTCGCTTTCCGGCCAGGCAGACACTGCAGGACCAACCCGCATGACCGAAGACGCCGCCCGCCCGAGCCGCCGCCTGTTCGATGCCGCCACGTTCATCAAGAGTGCGCCGCGCCTGGCCGATATCGGCGCCGACGACGGTCGCGAGGTGGCCTTCGCCGGCCGCTCGAACGCCGGCAAGTCCACCGCCCTGAACGCCCTGGTGGGCCAGAAGGCGCTCGCGCGCACCTCGCGCACACCCGGGCGCACGCAGATGATCAACCTGTTCGGGCTGGGCGGCGAGACGGAGGCGGCCCGCTTTCGGCTGGTCGACCTGCCCGGCTACGGCTTCGCCAAGGTCCCGCAAGCCGTCCGCCGCCAATGGGGGGAGGCCATGGCCCAGTATTTTGCCGAACGGCAGTCCCTGGTCGGCGTGGTCGTGATCATGGACATCCGCCACCCGGCCAAGGACCTCGACCGGCAGATGCTCGACTACGCCGCCGTTCGTGGCCTACCGGTGCTGGCCCTGCTGACCAAGGCCGACAAGCTCGGTTTCGGCCAGATCAAGCAGACTGTGGCTCGGCTGGAGCGCGAGCTGCCGCTCCCTGGCGGCCAGTGGATGGCGTTCTCCGGTACCAAGAACACCAATGTCCGCGAGGCGCGTCAGGTGATCACGCGCTGGCTTTCCGAGACGACCGACTGACCCTTAGGGAGACTCTGCACGAATGCCATACCGCTGAAGCGCGCCTTGAGCCGGGAATATGCAAGGCGCTCGTTCGCTGCGGAAGAGTTATTCTTTTTCCAAGGACGACAACGCAGCAGATGCCCGGCTCAAGGCGCGCCCGGCGGGGCTGGGCGAGCCGCCCGTGCTCCGCGTTGCGATGTCTTGACGTGGCCACCGGCACGCCGGCGTTCAAGCGCCTTGATCACGAACGACTCGCCCAGCCTTCAGTGGCATGGCATTCGTGCAGAGGTTCCTATCACCCCAGCGAAAGATCGGCGACCACCGGCAGGTGATCGGAGATGCGCGGCACGATCGGGTCGCGCACCGCGGTCAGGGCGTGCGGATGTAGCGGGCCACGGACCCAGACCTGGTCGAGCGCGAGCAGCGGTCGGGATGCCGGGAAGCTGCGTCGCGGCGGCAGGCGCCTCATCTCGTGACGCAACCCCTTGAGGCTGCCGGCCCGAGGTAGCCATTCGTTGAAGTCACCGGCGAGTACCAGCGGCTCGTCGGCGCGCAGTCGAGCGACCGCCTCGGCCAGCCGCCGACCCTGCTCGCGCCGCTCGATCAGTCCCAGCCCGAGATGGACCCCCCAGCAATGCAGGTTGCCCTCGGGCAGTTCCACCCGGGCGCGCAGGGCCTGGCGCGGTTCGCGTTCGGAATGCGACAGATCGAGAGCCGCCTCGGGGTAGAGCGGCCAGTGCGAGGCGATCAGGTTGCCGAAATGGGTGGTCTCGCCGGGGCGGTGCCCGCAACCCCGTTCGTGTGTGGGGGCGAACTCCCAGTACGGCAGGGCCGGCGCCAGCGCCGCGATCAGACGGTCGTCGCCCGCTTCGGCGGCAAGGTTCGCTTCCTGCATGACAACGATGTCCGGAGCGAGCAGCCGGATCACCCGGGCGGTCCGCTCGGGGGTGTAGCGGCCGCGGTGGTCGATGCAGCTGTGGATATTCCAGGTGACCACCCGCAGGCGTCGTGTCGTCGTGGCCGCGGCCATCACGAGGCGGCCGAGGCCTGTTCCCGCAGGGTGATCCAGCGTGACAATCCCCAGCCGGCACCGACGAAGAGCAGGGTCAGTCCGGCCAGCATGCCCAGGGTGACCGGGGTCGGATCGAGCAGGGCCTGCAACAGCCGATCGGAGAAGATCGTCAGGGCCGCGGTGCCGGGGGCCAGTCCGGCGAGGCTGCCGACCACAAAATCGCGAAAGCGCAGTCGGGTCGCCCCGGCGACCAGATTGACCACGGCGAATGGTGCCAGCGGGATCAAACGCAGGGAAAAGACCGTGAGAATGCCGCGCCGCGCCAGTCGGCGCGAGAGGTCATCGAGTCGCTTGCCGGCCAGTCGGCGTACCGCCTCGCTGCCGAGGGTTTGCCCAAGGAGAAACCCCAACAAAGCCGCGAGGTTGAGTGCGCCATAGGCCAGGCCGAATCCGGCCCAGGCGCCGAACAGCAGGCCGGCAACCACCACCAGTGGCGTGGCCGGCACTCCGGCGAGCAGCGCAAGCACGGCGAGCCCGAAGAAAAGCCAGGTGCCACTCGGCATTTCGCGCAGGTCCTCAAGGCGCGCGAGCAGCGTTTGGGGCGAGACCGCATCACCCAGCGGTGTGAACTTGAGCAGCGCGGCCACCAGCGCGCTCAGTGCGATCAGGCCGGCGAACAGGGCGGCCTTGCGCCGTACCGGGCGGCGAGCGGTCTTCTCGATGAACATGTCGATCAGCTCCTCCGGCGGGCGCGCGCGTTCCGGATCGATCACCGCCGCATCGGGTACCTGCCGGTCGATCTCCGGGTCGAGCGTGATCCGCAGCGGCTCGAGCCAGCGGTCCTCGCCGGGCCGGTTGAGCCGGTCGATCGCGGCACCGACCCCGCCGGACTCGCGTTCGGCGCGGGCGACCGTCTCCGGCGGGCAGCCCAGGTGCTCGCCGAGCAATTCGTGGCGCATGGCGGCGATGGCTTGCCGGGCCTCGTCGCGGTCGCCCAGCAGCGAGAGATTTAGCTCACTGTCGAAGCCCATCGAGCGATTCGAGGTGTTGGCCGAGCCGAGATTGATCTCGCGGTCGTCGCCGATGACTAGCTTGGAATGCAGGCTCACCATCTCCGGTTCCAGCCCGGCCACGGCGGGGTAGAACAGCCGCAGCCGTCCGTGGCGATCCGCGCGGCGCAAGCGCTCGATCAGTCGGGCACGCAGCACGTCCATGGTCATCCGCTCGAGCCAGCCGTCCTTCTCGCGCGGCAGGAGCACGATCACCTCGGGACCGTCTTCGGCCTCGAGCGAGGCCATCAGCGCCTCGCCGATGCGATGGCTGGTGAAATATTGATTCTCGATGTAGAGGCAGTCGCGCGCGGAGGCGATCAAGCGGCACAGCCGTGTCTCGACCTCGCGTACTTCGGCCTGGTCGCGCCACGCGGGGAGCGTGCGGCAGAGGCCGACGCTGGCCTGATCGAGGGTCACGGCTGCTCGGTCGGCCGGCCATGGCGCGTGGTCGGCCGGGGAGTTGGGGGCGTCGAGTCGCTCGCCGGTGGCCCGTTGCCAGCGCTCGCGGGCCAGCTCGCCCAGATCGCGGGCGATCGGCCCGGTGACGACGAACGCGAGATCGTGGAACGGCGGGTAGGTCTCGCCGTCGGGATCGCGGCGGACCGGGTCGTCGGCGGCGTGCGACCGATGGTCCCAGCGCCAGCGGGACGGGTCGAAGCCGCCGACCATGGCCGTGCGGTCGTCGACCACCAGCAGCTTCTGATGTTGCGACGCACCGATCGGGTGCTCGTCGTCGTAGTGGACGTGCAGGCGCGGGTGACGCGTCATCGGCCGGGCGAACAGCGGCAACCACTCGCGCTCGAAGGCGTAGATCATCGCGAAATCCCAGGGCAGCAGATGGATCGTCAGCCCCGGGTTGCGCTCGAGCGCCCGATGGAGGATCGCGGTGAGGTGGCAAGGCGCGCGGTCGCTGTCGCAGGGGCGTTGCATGACCACGCGACTGTCGACGTCCCAGCAGAGAATTACGATCTGCCGGCGTGCCTGCTCCACCAGGTCGGCGAAGGCCGGGAACCAGTTCTCGCCGTCGACGATCAGTCCGAGGCGGTCGGCCCGGCCCAGGTGCGAGAAGCCGTCGGGGAGCTCTTGGGCGGGGTTCATCTCGTGTTTCCGTTGCGGCATGCGTGGTCGCTCTCTCTTAGGGAACCTCTGCGCGAATGCCATGCCACTCTGGCTTGGCGAGTCGTTCGTGATCAAGGCGCGATGTCGCCGGCGTGCCGGTGGCCACGTCAAGACATCGC
>JAFGUH010000150.1 GCA_016938615.1 Halothiobacillaceae bacterium
GCTCGGGCGAGAGGACGCTCGCACACGTCAGCGGGAGAGGAACGAACAACGAAGCCATCGTGCCGACGGCGCAACCGTCAGCCGGTGCGCTCGTCCGGTGGGCGTGTCGAAGCGACAACAGGACTAGAGTGGGCCGCGTGACGCTTCAACGGATGGACAACGTCGGCATCGTGGTGGAATCCCTCGATGCCGCTATCTCTTTTTTCGCCGAGCTCGGCCTCGAGCTCGAAGGGCGAGCCACGATCGAAGGAGACTGGGCAGAGCGCGTCACTGGACTGCGCCACATGCGCGTCGAGATCGCCATGATGCGCACGCCGGACGGCCACAGCCGGCTCGAGATCTCGCGATTTCTCACGCCGCCTGCGGTCGCCGATCACCGGAACGCCCCGGTGAACGCTCTCGGCTACCTACGCATCATGTTCGCCGTGGAGGACATCGACGATACGCTCGCCCGGCTCCGCCCGCACGGAGCCGAGTTGGTTGGTGAACTGGCGCAGTACGAGGATAAGTATCGGCTCTGTTACGTCCGAGGCCCTGAGGGGATCCTCATCGGGCTGGCCGAGCAGATCGGCTAGCGGGTTGAACTTTCGCGACGGGAGAGCCCCTCAGGCGTCATTCCCGAACGCTGGCCCACACGAGCTTCCCGCCTCCTCCGGTACTAACGAGGCGCGAACCCGGCTGCTTTGACCCGACCCGAGATCGACGACAGAATCCCGTGGGTTCGCGCCTCAGGCAAGCCCGCAACGGTAGCCTCGGCCGGGTGTTCGACCACGTCGGCATCGCCGTCTCGGACCTCGCGGCCTCCGAGCGCTTCTACCGCACCGTCCTGAGCGTCCTGGGCGCCGAGCCCAGCCATGCGGACGCCGAGCTGGTCGAGTGGGACGACTGGGCCATCGGGCCGACGGACCGCGAGCACCCGGTGACCCGCGGGCTCCACGTCGGCTTCCGCGCCCGCGACCGCGCGCAGGTCGACGCGTTCTGGCAGGCCGGGATCGACGCGGGGTACCGCGACGACGGCGCGCCGGGGCCGCGCACGCACTACGGCCCGACGTACTACGGCGGGTTCCTGCTCGACCCGGACGGCAAC
>JAFGUH010000014.1 GCA_016938615.1 Halothiobacillaceae bacterium
ATCGTCGGTCTCGAGCCGATGGATTCCTTATCGGCGCTTGAAGGTGAGGGGTGGGACGAGGTCTCCTACCGTCTGTGCTCTTTCATTTGAGCCAGAAGCGTCTTCTGTCCCTCCACCCCGACAAGCCCAGTTTTTGACTTGCCGGGGTAAACATACAAGCGCCTTTAGGCGCGATGGGATCGGGTGCCGTCGCGGTATTTCGCGCCTGAAGGCGCTCCTACAGTAGGCCTTGCTCGGCCGTCGAGATATAGGGGCGTCCCACTACCACGTGATCGAGTGGGCGGACGTTGAAGAGACTGATTGGACCGCGCGATCGTTCGTTGATCCGCCGATCGGCGCTGCTGGATTCGGCGACGCCGTAGGGGTGGTTGTGGGCGAGGATGAATCATTGAGGTCAGCGCAAAATTACGCATGAAATTACGCATGCTTCGACCGTTAATTTTGCTCTGACCGCAATTACCCTCTCCAGCTATCCTCGGGCTCATAACGGCCTGAACGCTTCAGTCAGTTCCGGCGCGACTTCGGATCCGGCTCGCCGTGGTCGTCCGCGGGTTCGGTGTCTGCCGGTTGTGTGTCGCCAGTAACCGGAGCCTCGCCTGCCGATTGGCTGGTGTTCTTGTCCTCGGGGGTATCTGCCTCTGTATCGACTTTCTTCTTCGGCGTGCCCTCTGCGAACGCGGGCGGCGTGGCCTTTGCCGAGGTTTCTGGTGACCGGGGATGCTGGGTCGCGGGCGCCTCCGGTCCTTCTTTGTCGGTCTGCTCGGTCGCCGTATCCGCCCCTGCTGGGCCCGACGGCTTGCCGGGCTGATTGGCAATCAGGCCGGGATCGGCGTGCTGCAGGAGTTCGCGCGCCCGTCCCTCGGACAACCCGAGGTTCTGGGCGGTCTGCGCGAAATGCTGGAAGAACGTTCGATAGTCGCTTGCCAGTCTGCCGAACATTCGGGCGCTCTCCTCGAAGTGCCGCGAGACCTCCGAACGCACCGCCTCGGCCTCTTCGCGGGCGGCGTCCCGCTCACGCTCCATGCCCTTGACCTGTTGCTGGCGCGGCGCCGACATGCGCCCTACGATGAAGCCCGCTGCCAGGGCGATGACAATGGCAAGGATCGTAAGGATCCAGTATTCGGCTTGCATATTCACTCCTTCGCACCCGTTTGCTGGGCGCCGGTGTTCACTGCGGGCGCCCGCATCCAATTGATCCGAAACACTGAGGCTAGGCCATCACCGCCATCAATTCTGCGGTTGATTGCACGAGCAAGGCACTTGCCCGCTGAGAATCCGTCCCCGTATGGGTTCACCGCTTGGTCCATGCTCCGGTTGAGCGGTCGTCATCCATCGGGCGGTTCATGCCAGAATGGCCGCTCGATCAGGGTAAGGCGACTCGACGCATGAGCATCTGGAAGAGCAGCGCGGCCTTTGGCGGGATGACGATGATCTCGCGGGTGTTGGGCTTCGTGCGCGACATGTTGCTCGCGCGGGTGTTCGGTGCGAGCGCGGCGATGGATGCCTTTTTCGTCGTCTTCAAGATTCCGAACTTCCTGCGCCGGCTGTTTGCCGAGGGGGCCTTTCAGCAGGCGTTCGTGCCGGTGCTTTCGGAATATCGCGAAACGGGCTCGCGCGCTGCGCTGAAGGACTACGTCGATCACATGTTCGGCACGCTGTCGGCGGTGCTGGTGTTGGTCGTGGGGCTCGGGATGGCCGGGGCGCCGCTGTTGATCCTGCTGTTCGCGCCGGGGTTCACCGGTGATCCGGCCCAGCGCGAGCTGGCCGAGACGATGCTGGCGATCACCTTTCCCTACCTGTTCTTCATCTCGCTGACGGCATTCGCCGCCAGCAGCCTCAACGCCTTCGGCCGCTTTGCCATGCCGGCGCTTGCCCCGATCTGGCTCAATCTCAGCCTGATCGCGGCGACGCTTCTGGCCGCGCCGCTGTTCGCCGAGCCGGTGATGGCGCTGGCCTGGGGCGTGTTTGTCGCCGGTATTCTGCAGTTGTTCTTCCTGCTGCCGTTCCTCGCCCGGCTGGGGTTGTTGCCGCGGCCGCGTTTCGGGCCTCATCCCGGGGTGAAGAAAACGCTGCGGCTGATGCTGCCGGCGATGTTCGGCGCCTCGGTGACGCAGATCAATCTGCTGGTCGATACCATTCTCGCTTCCTTGCTGGTGACCGGCTCGGTGAGCTGGCTGTATTACTCGGACCGGCTGGTGGAACTGCCACTGGGCGTGTTTGGCGTGGCGATCGGCACCGTCATCCTGCCGGCGCTCTCGCGTGCCTTCGCCCGGGGCAGCGACGAGGATTACAATCGCACCGTCAATGGCGCGCTGCGCCTGACCTTGTTGATCGGGGTGCCGGCAATGGCCGGCCTGATCGGGCTGTCGGTGCCGATCCTCGCGACGCTGTTCCAGTATGATGCGTTCACGATGGACGACACCGCGATGGTGTCGCTGGCGATGACGGCCTACGCGCTGGGCCTGCCGGCGTTCCTGTTGATCAAGATCTTCGCGCCGGGGTTCTTCGCCCGTCAGGACACCGCCACGCCGGTGCGCATCGCGGTGATCTCGGTGGGCGCCAACCTGCTGTTCAAGGCACTGCTGGTGATTCCCTGGATGATCTGGCTCGGCGGTCAGCTGGCCCACGTCGGGCTGGCCTTGACGACGGTAATGGCGGCCTGGGTGAATGCCCTGTTGCTAGGTTGGACCCTGCGTCGCCGGGGCGCCTGGCGGGTGGAGGCGGGCACGCGCCGGTTCATCGGGCGGATCACGCTCGCCGCGCTGGGCATGGCCGCCGTGTTGCTCTGGGCCAGTCCGGCCGCCGGGGTCTGGACCGGCTGGCTGTGGTTCGAGCGCCTCGGTGCGGTGTTCGGCCTGATCGGGCTGGGCGTGCTGGTCTTCGTGCTCGCCGCCGCGATGCTCGGGCAGACGCCGCGCCGACTGATGGCGGTCGTCACCTTCGATCGCCACGTGCCGCCCGAACGCCAATAGCCCCGAACGCCAATAAGCCGGAACGCCAACACGAAGGGAGTTCGCATGCAGCTGATCCGCCTCCTGCCGGGTGAGACGCCCCGCCAACCCGAACCGGGCGGCGCGGTGGTCACCATCGGCAACTTCGACGGCGTGCACCGTGGCCACCGGGCGGTGATCCGGCAGGCCGCCGAGCAGGCCGAGGCGATGCGGTTGCCGCTGGTGGTCGTGATCTTCGAGCCGCTGCCGCGGGAGTTTTTCGCCGAGCGCCATGATGTTCCGCCAGTGGCGCGGCTCACCCGGCTGCGCGAGCGCTTCCACGCCTTCGAGGCGCTGGGCGTGGTCGACCGGCTGGTGCTGATGCCCTTCAACGCACGGCTGGCGGGCATGTCGGCCCCGAGTTTCGTCGAGGAGCTTCTGGTACGAGCGCTGGGTGCGCGCCATGTGGTGATCGGCGACGATTTTCGCTTCGGCGCCAAGCGTGCCGGCGACTTCACCCTGCTGGAGAGCATGGGGCCGCGGCTGGGTTTTGGTGTCGAGCGGGCGGTGACGGTCACGCTCGACGGCGAACGGGTCTCCTCGACCCGGGTGCGGGCCGCGCTCGAGACGCGTGACGTGGTGCTGGCCGCCCGGCTGCTCGGCCACCCGTTCTTTCTCTGCGGGCGGGTGATGCACGGCGACAAGCGCGGCCGCGAGCTTGGTTTTCCCACCGCCAATATCGCCTTGCGCCGCCGCCTGTCGCCCCTGCGTGGCGTCTTTCTGGTGCGCGTGAACGGCATCGAGGACGGGCCGCGTTACGGCGTGGCGAACATCGGCACCCGGCCGACGGTGGATGGGGGTGTCGCGCGCCTGGAAGTGTTCCTGCTCGATTTCGACGCCGACATCTACGGCCAGCTGGTGCAGGTCGAGTTTCTCGACGCCATTCGCGACGAACGGCGCTTCGACTCGCTGGACGCGCTGGTCGAACAGATCGACCTGGACGTCGAGGAAGCGCGCCGACGGATACAGGCGCATCCGCCCGAACGCCCCTGGCCGGTGGATGCAGGAGAGATCTCGTGACGACCGTGGACGTACTGATCGACCACTGGGTGGCCTGGGGGCTGTTCGCCGTGGCCTTGGTCGCGGCGGTAGCATCCGCCTGGCTGGGCGCGCGACTGCGCGACGAAACCCGCGAGCGCGGTCGGCTGGCCGAGTCGCAGCGCGAGCTGGAGGCCGCGCTCGAGGCGGAGACCGACGCGCTCGCCGGCGCGCGCAACGAGTTGGGCGAGACGCGTACCCTTGTCGCCCGGCTGGAGACCGAAACCCGGCACCTCGCCCAGGCGCGTGATGCCCTCGAAGGCCGTCGGCGCGAGACCCAGGACGCCCTGGACGCCGAACGCGCCACTACCGCCTCGCTCAAGGCTGAACGCGCCGAACTGACCGAACGGCTCGAACGCGAACGCGAGGCGGCCACCGAAAAACTGAAGCTCCTGGACGAAGCGCGCGAGAAACTGGCGGACGCCTTCAAGGGCCTGTCGGCGGATGCCCTGTCACGCAACAACGAATCGTTCCTCAAGCTCGCCCGCGAGAACCTCGAGCGCTTCCAGCACCAGGCCAAGGACGACCTGACCGCCCGTCACAAGGCGATCGAACAGCTCACCGGCCCGATCCGCGAGCGCCTGGAGAAGTTCGACACCAAGCTCGACGGGCTCGAGCAGGCGCGCACCAGTGCCTACTCGGCGCTCAACCAGCAGGTCAACGACCTGTTACAGACCCACCTGCCGCGCCTGCATCGCGAGACCGCGGATCTGGTCAAAGCGCTGCGCCAGCCGCAGGCCCGCGGTCGCTGGGGCGAGCTGCAACTCAAACGCGTGGTCGAGATGGCCGGCATGCTCGAGCACTGCGACTTCGAGGAGCAGGTCAGCCAGACCACCGAGGCCGGTCGGCTGCGCCCCGACATGATCGTCCACCTGCCCGGCGGGCGACAGGTGGTGGTCGATGCCAAGGCGCCGGTGGATGCTTACCTGCAGGCCGTCGAGGCGCACGACGAGACCGCCCGCAAGGCCGCGCTGGTCAGTCACGCCCGCCAGGTGCGCGCCCACGTCGGCCAGCTGGCGAAGAAGAGTTATTTCGACCAGTTCGACCCGTCGCCCGAATTCGTGGTGCTGTTCGTCCCCGGCGAGGCCTTCTTCTCCGCGGCACTGGCCGAAGACCCGGGCCTGATCGAGTACGGCGCCGAGAACCGCGTCATTCCGGCCAGCCCGACCACCCTGATCGCGCTCCTGAAGGCCGTCTCCTACGGCTGGCGCCAGGAGGCGATGGCGCAGAACGCCGCCGAAGTCGCCGCGCTGGGCAAGGAGCTCTACGAGCGCATCGGCACGCTCGCCGACCACTGGAATAAGGTGGGCAATCGCCTCAACCAGGCCGTCGAGGCCTACAACAGCTCCGTGGGCACCCTCGAATCCCGCGTGCTCCCCAGCGCCCGCAAGTTCCGCGACCTCAAGACCGTCTCCGCCGAGAAGGACATCGCCTCACTCGACCCGGTGACCCAGGAGCCGCGGCCGTTGACGGCCGCCGAATTGACCGAGGGGTTTTCGAGCTCATCGGAAGACGAGGGGATGAGAGGCGAGTAGTTGGGGGCACTAAACGCCGGGATTTGTACGGATCACAGATAGTGTTCCACGCGCGTTGTAATCTCACCCGTTTGAATCGTGTTCTGCGCAAGGACTTGTTCTGCCGTGCCTGAGGCTATTCACACGCACATAGGACTCAGTTTAGTTGGGTGGTGAGCATGTGTCTGAGGTGATTGTCGCTCCTGTTCCTCATAGCCACCGTGCAAGGTTCTTGACCGTTAGTCAGACTTTTTTTGTTTTAGCGAGCATTCCCAAATCATTGGCACTCACCATCCTGATTGGATGAGTGGTCCCTCATTACCCGCGTCCCGCTCCATGTCACTAGCAAATTTGTCGTCCCAAAATTCAACGCGTGAGCGCGGTGTCGTCGTGAACTTGCATTCCTCGTGACGTTGCCAAAAGTATCCGTAACCAAAAACAACCAAGTTACACTTTGGCAGCACGATGTCAGGTCTTCCCACTAGATCGCGTCGACCAAGACGAAACCTAAAACCGGACGCATGAAGTGCTCGTCGCATAAAAATTCGGGAACGGTGGATGTCCTCGGAGCGGCGCGCATGATCCGTGATCTTGTGCCCGATACCTCGGCATCTTTTTCTGGTGGACGGCTCATCGCATTACAAACCCAGAGATAAGAGCGCGCGACGAACCATTTCATATCCAAGTGCCGAAGGGACAGCGTCTCCAATCCACTTCGCTAGGTCTTTCCGCTTCGCTGATTCATTGGGCCTGGAAAAACCGTACCCATCGGGGAATCCTTGTATACGCGCTGCTTCATGCGGTGTGATTAGCCTCCGTCTCATTGGGTGAATGAACCTGCCCTGCCCAGGGGTTCCTATGCCTGTGGTTATTGTTGGCGCAGCGCGGTTCGGATACATGCGTCCATACACTGCCGTATAAGTCGTCCCATCTCTGTGGCACGACGGCCTTTCGGAGTTCGCCAAATTGAACTCGTTATTATCGAAAAGCCAATTGATCCGCCGGCGATTTACTTCAGTTGGTATTGGTGCCGTATCAAAGGGGTCAATGCCCATTTCCTCGTACCTCAAGTCCCCAATCGCCCACATCACGTCTCTGGGTGCTCGCTCTGGAACAGCTGGCAGTTCATGAACGGCTGCGTCTTTGCGGATGGCTGTCATGAAATAGCGCTCCCGAGTCTGGGGCCAGCCGATCCGGTCAGCTCGTACGATTTCCTCATTCACGAGGTAGCCTGCGCCCTGAAAAAGTTCTCGAGCGATGCCTACAATGTCACCGTGTGATGCCCTGATTGAACTTACGTTCTCAATTACGACGCATTTGGCGCGAAGAGCGATTGCAATCGCGACAGTGCAAAGAAGTAGGTCGTTTCGGGGATCATTTCTTCTGGTGTGGTTGTTTAGGTTGGAATGCCCTTGGCAGGGAGGACCTCCAATCAAAAGATCGATGCCTTCCTGTATTTCAAACTCATCAGCGACAATCTCTGGAGGGTAGGCAAATGACCACTCCCCATTGCGCTGACGAATCTGATAATCGACGAGCGATGACACCCCTGCATTTACGGTTTTTCCGACCTCCAGGCTCCTATTGTGAACCTCAAGTGC
This sequence comes from Halothiobacillaceae bacterium, assembly GCA_016938615.1. Classification (GTDB taxonomy): domain Bacteria; phylum Pseudomonadota; class Gammaproteobacteria; order Halothiobacillales; family Halothiobacillaceae; genus Guyparkeria. The sequence goes on from JAFGUH010000014.1 coordinate 7,144, forward strand.
TTCCCCATCAGCATCCACGATCCTTTCGAACCAGGCTCGCTTGCCGAATCCTCGGGCAGCCAAAGACGCTCCCAGTGCGAAGCCGCCGGCCCCACAGAAAAGGTCAACGGCTCTAAGCCGGCCTCGCTTCTTGTTTTCAGGGAGTTGCGATCCTCGCAGAAACGATTGCCACCAAGTTGACCATCTGTCTTGTTCAAGGTCCTCGTCACTGCGATCTTCTATTGTCAAGAGGTCGGAGTTTCCTAATGCGATCGAATTCTTCTGGGTGCCAGGGGTGGCGTGTGAGCTCAGTGCAATCGTTTCTTTCACTTTGTTTCTTTCTGTGTTTCTATTTTTGCCCATTGTCGCTCTATCATTGAACGAGCCTCTGCTTTGTTAAGCGTTTCGATCACGATATTCGCCGAAGCTCGTTTTATGTATTTGACAAGTTTTCTCACTTCTTCTTGCTTGAGACGTTTGCTGCCTTCCGAACCATTCGGGTACTGAAATTCTATGAAGGCTGCCAGCATCGGCTTTGCCTCGCTGGCCATCTGCCGGAACACGTGGCTGCGCCAGAAATCTACGTCACCAGCTCGCGCCAGTTGGTAGGGGTCGGTCCGGTTCTTGTCGTGTGCGAGGTGCGCTCTTACCCACATGCGGTAGAAAAAAGTTTCGCGAGCATTCGAGGAGGTGAAGTTGTCCCTGCCTGGGATCTTTGAAGGTTTCCCTTCTCGCTCCTTTATTGGATAACGGCGAATTACGAGATCAAGGCCTGGGCCGGTGGCTACCCATATCCAGAAACCGGAATCCGCCAACGCCTCGTCTTCTGGTAATTCGTCATGGATTACGGTACACGCTTGAGCTTCAAAGCGGTCTGTAGACATCTTTTCGGAGTTGCTTTCGACCTTGTCGTATAACTCATGAAGCTTCCCAAGAGTGGATGTCACGATTTGGTGCCAATCGTGACTGTCGCCATATTCCGACTTCTCAGGGGGCGGTGATTCAGGCGGTGCCGTGGGGTCTGACGAATCACTCCAGGCCTTCCACCAAATCCTCGCTTCTTTGTCATTCACCACTGGATACGGCATTTAAAGGCTCCGTAGCTGAGAAATTACGTCAAGGCGGTCGTGAACCGCGGCGCGAAGTTTCAGTGGATCGCGGATTATGGACTTGAGTTGATCAAGCCCCATCCGTTTGTCCGCTCCAAGATGGTTCAGTATGCGCTCTAGAGGCACTCCCTTCGGGACATCAGTCGCGTCTTCAATGTCCTCTCCTGCCGCCAGGAGGACTCCAGCCACAACCTCGGTCATCACCAACGATTGCAATAATGGTCCTTCCGTAGCCCGTTGCATTGAATCGTAAACGTCCTCCGCGATATAACATGTAGCCAAAGGGCTGTCTTCCTCGGGTTCCTCCAGCAATCTTCCATCTATGTAGTCAACGTGAATTAGTGCGCCCCGGAACCCGGTCCACAGCTTGGCCTCATCGGCGGTCATCTTGCGGAGATCAAACGCCGAACTCATTGTGTTGGTTTTTATCACGAAAGAGCGCTTGGCTATCCAGTCTCCCTTCTTCGTCGGCCAGCCGGGATTGGGTTCAATGCTTTTGCACAGGGCCAGAGCTAAGGTTATGTGCAGCTCTCTGCGGTGGCCAAATCTGAGCACTTCATCCTCATCAAGGAGGATTTCATTTGGAATTTCCTCAATATTCCAAGTGTTCTTCGTGACACGTTTTTTGAGCATGGGGTCTCTTAGAGCCATGATCAATTGGAAGTGATCTTTTTTGTCATCTAAACGTTTGACTAGTTGTTGGATGTCGATATTTGTTCGTATTTTTAGTTGAAGATCCTCAAAATCTGCCGGGTCCAACTGTTGGTGATCTTGATAAGACTCCCTTTCTTCTTCTCCGAGCAGGAGTGTTACGCCGTCAAGTGCGGGCTCAATGTCTGTAAGCGCAAAAAAAGGCCGTGCTACACGCGTCTCGGTTCGTCTCCAAGCTTTCATTGCTCCTCCTCCGTGAACGGCAGAACCTCCGGCATGAGCTGGACTGTCCAGTCAGGATCGTATATCTCCGAGACGTACTCCAACTGCGCCACGGTTTGATCATCCACGGTGGCTGCCCATAAGTCGTCGTCAATTTCTTTGAAATTTAGATCTGGTGTCAGTGTCAGCGGTATAGGGTCGTTTTGCGAGACTGAATCTTCTTCCGCTACCTGTAGCGTCAGGCCGATTCGGAAAGGCACACTTCCTTCCATTTGTCCGTTCGCGCGAACTTCCACATATCCTCGCGCTCGAAGCCCGTCCTTCACCTTTTCTAGGTGGGGACCATCCAGTCTTAAAGATATGGGTGCTGGATTCGGTCCCGGGGGCGGGGTCTGGTTTTTGGGGCCAGCGCCGAACCAAGTTGCCAATTCGCGCTCAAGTTTTGCAAGCCGTTTTGGCCTGGGTGGTGCGGGAGGTTTGGCCGATGCCTGGAAATCCCTGAAAGACTTTTTGATTCTCTGAAGTGTGCTCTGAACAACATTCGGATACTCCTCGTCAACCACTGTGAGTCGGCCAGCGGAGGGGTCCCATTTGTCATGAGCAGGCGGCTCTGAGAGCTTTAGAATACGGTCAATGTCATTTGCGGCAAGAAAACAGCCTACCGCTGGGGGTGCAGATGCCGTCGGTCGCCACTTACGATAGTAGTCGACGACCATGAGTGGGCTTCGAATCAACGCGACGGTGTCCAAAAGCTCTTCATATTCTTCCCCAAACGGGTTTTCGTCTTGAGAGTCATCTACTACTACGGAGCCAAAACTTCCAATCTGGAGGCTGTCCAGTCGGTTAAATGTTTTCTGGGCTTGCTTCCCCGGGATTGTCGGGGTGACACCTTTTGCCATGTCGAAAGATTCGACGAAGGGCTTGAGGTGTTTACGCTTCTTTGGCCTAGGGAAGTGTTCGTCATCCGCGTCATCTATTACCTTGCTATACAGAAGACGTGCGTCGATTCGAGGCCACCACCAATCCTCAATTCCTGCGATCAGATCGTCCGGCCTCAAATCTGTGTCAATAAGTAAGATTGATGTGCCTGATCCGTCTTCACGCTCAAATCCTAGTGCCCTGGCGAGTTTTTCTGCTTCCTCTCCTTGGAATGGGTCATACCGAACACCCTTTTCGGGCACATTGTGCTGAACGCCAAACCAAGCGCGGCCGGTATATGAGTTTCCGTTGAAATCGTGGCTTGCCTGATAAGCGCAGCCCATCAGGACCGATATTGGGTTCCCGTTGCCGTCTACGGTTCGGCTGAAAGCGAAGATCGTCCCTATGCGTGAATTGGAGCTATAGACGGCCTTGCCAAACCCATAGGATCCGCCGGTGCCGGAGCTGTCATGCGCTTTGTCGCTACCTCCTAGGTCCATCAGTAATTTACGTAGATTCGACGAGGGGGAGGTTGGGTCGCCTTTCAAACCGCTTGTGTCGTAGTCGTGGATGTAGAGTAGTTGCAGTGGCGATTTTTGGTCTTTTATCGCGTTTTTTTTGTGCAGGCCTAGGCTTGGTTCGCGGCTCTCCATATCCGATAAGGCCATCGTCTCGGCAAATTGTATCCGTTCACCATCGGCCAAGGTCTTGAACTGGAAGTCAATAGTGACCGGGGCGTTCGCTTGAAGAGCCGCGTCGACGCTGTTCTGGATTGCTTCGCGAGCCAGTATGGCAGCGGGCTTTTTGCCTGCACCGTTAAAGCTGCTCTTGAATGCGTCGCCTGGTGCGCCACCGTTCAGCGGAGCCTCCTCGTAATGCCAGTTCATAAGTTCATTCCAGCCTTGGTAGATTGTCTGTGTTCGGACAGGTGTTGGACAACGCTCAGGACGGGCTAGGATAGCAATTTCACCTTGGTCTACACCAGTTTGATCCTCCTCGGGAAGGGCTCCCTGGCGCGTGTTTCATAGGCCTGATCGAACCAGTCGCAAAGCCACTTTTCGTTTCCTCGTCTAGTGTTGACCCATGATCAAAAACCTGGGAGGTTGCAATCATGCAAGGTTTTAAGCGGAACGTTTTTAGTGTAATTGCCGGTCTTCTGGCGCTGTCTTTGCCTCTTTCAGGGGTGGCCGGCAACGGCCTTGCCGTCATCGAGAGCGAGCACGGGGTCGCCGAAACCGAGCAGAGGCTGGTCGAGGCGGTCGAGGGCAAGGGCATGAGCGTGATGGCGCAGGTGGACCACCGCGCCAATGCCTCCGGCGTGGGTCTCGACATGGCACCGACGCGGCTGGTCATCTTCGGCAACCCCAAGGGCGGTACCGCGCTGATGAGGTGCGCGCCGACGGTGGCGATCGACCTGCCCATGAAGATGCTGATTTGGGATGATAGCGGCACGGTGAAGATCGCCTACAACACCGCCGACTACCTGGTCGAACGCCACGCTATCGGCGATTGTGCCGAGCCGGTGCAGGCGAAGATGGCCGACGTGCTCGAGGGGCTCGCGCGGCAGGCCGCTGGGGACTGATCCGAGTCGGCAGGTGCAAAGAAAAGGCCGGGTTGAACCCGGCCTTTCTTGTTTGCGGTCGCAAAAACCTCCTAATCGCCTTTTGGCATCTTCCGCCGTTGCCATAGCCAGTAGATCACCGGCAGGACGATCATCGACAGGATCGGGGCGGTGATCATGCCGCCGACCATGGGCGCGGCGATGCGCGACATCACCTCGGAGCCGGTGCCGTGTCCGACCAGGATCGGCATCAGGCCGGCGAGGATTACCGCCACGGTCATCGCCTTGGGCCGTACCCGCAGCACGGCGCCTTCCATCAGGGCGGCCTTGAGGTCGTCCCGGGTGTTGAACTGCCCCTCGTCCTGGTGGCGCTTGATGGCCTGGTCGAGGTAGACGAGCATCACCACGCCGAACTCGGCGGCGACGCCGGCCAGGGCGATCAACCCCACGGCCACCGCGATCGAGAGGTTGTAGCCCAGCGCCCACAACAGCCAGAAGCTGCCGATCAGGGCAAACGGCAGGCTGGCCATGATCATCAAGGCCTTGCCGCCGTGGCGGAAGGTGAGGTAGAGCAGCACGAAGATGATCGCGAGCGTCAGGGGCACCACCTGTTCGAGCCGCTCGGCGGCCCGTTCCATGTAGCGGTACTGGCCCGCCCATTCGAGTGCGTAACCCGGCGGCAGATCGACCTTTTCCTTGAGAACCTCCTTGGCGCGGGTGACATAACCGCCCAGATCGACACCGCTGGTGGTGACGAAGACGAACCCGGCCGGTCGGCTGTTCTCCGACTTGATCACCGGCGGACCGGATTCGATCGCGACGCTTGCCACCTGGCCGAGCGCGACCGACGAGCCGCCGGGCGTGACGATCGGCAGGTCGCGCAGCGATTCCACCGAGTTCCGATCGACCTGCGGATAGCGCAGGCTGACCGGGTAGCGCTCCAGCCCCTCGACGGTCTCGGTCACCTTGACCCCGCCGACGGCGAGGCTGATCACCTTCTGGATGTCGCCGATGTTCAGGCCGAAGCGCGCTGCCTTCTCGCGATCGGGCGTGATCACGACGTAGCGGCCGTCCGAGGTGCGATCGGCGAAGGCGCTGCGAGTGCCCGGCAACGTCTTCAGTGCGGTCTCGACCTGCTTGCCGACGTCCTCGATCTTATCCAGATCCGAGCCGGTGATCTTGATGCCGATCGGCGTCTGGATGCCGGTGGTCTGCATGTCGATCCGGGTCTTGATCGGCATCACCCAGGCGTTGTTCAGGCTGGGGAAGTCGACCTTGTCGTCGAGCCGTTCGATCAGGTCGTCGAGCGTCACGCCCTCGCGCCAGGTATCGCGCGGCTTGAGCATGATGGTGGTCTCGATCATGGTCAGCGGCGCCGGGTCGGTGGCGGTGGCCGCCCGGCCGATCTTGCCGAAGACCCGCTCGACCTCGGGCTCCTCGCTGATCAACTTGTCCACCTGCTGCAGGAGGATGCGCGCCTCGCCCACCGAGAGGCCCGGCAGCGTGGTCGGCATGTAGAGCAGATCGCCCTCGTCGAGCTGCGGCATGAACTCCGAGCCCAGTCCGCTGCCCAGGCTCGCCAGGCGCGGCGAGCCGTCGAACCAGTCGCTCCACTGGTCCTCGAGATCCGATTGCCATTCCGAGACCGTCGCTTGCCAGTTGGTATCCCCGCCCCACTTGAGCGGGGCGAGAAAGCCCGAGACACCGGCAAACGGCAGCACCATCGAGATCAGTGCGACGAGGGCGAGCGCCAGCACGGTCTTGGGGAATCGCAGGGCGCCGGAGAGCAACGGCCGGTAGCCCCAGATCAGGAACCGGTTGATCGGGTTGCCTTGCTCCGAGGGAATCCGCCCGCGGATGAAGTAGCCCATCAGCACCGGTATCAGGGTGATCGCAAGCCCCGCGGCGGCCGCCATCGCGTAGGTCTTGGTGTAGGCCAGCGGCGCGAACAACCGCCCTTCCTGTGCCTCCAGGGCGAAGACCGGCACGAACGACAGCGTGATCACCAGCAGCGAGAAGAACAGCGCCGGCCCCACCTCGCTGGCCGACTTGGCGATCAGCCCCCAGTGCACCTCGCCCTCGGCATTGTGACCGTGGGTTTCCCGGTAGCGCGACAGGTGCTTGTGGGCGTTCTCGATCATCACGATGGCGGCGTCGACCATCGCGCCGATGGCGATAGCGATCCCGCCGAGCGACATGATGTTGGCGTTGATGCCCTGCCAGTTCATGACGATGAACGCGGTCAATATCCCCAGCGGCAGGCTGACGATCGCCACCAGCGCCGAGCGCAGGTGGAACAGGAAGATCAGGCTCACCAGGGCGACGACCAGGAATTCCTCGACCAGCTTCTTTTCCAGGAAGGACACGGCGCGTTCGATCACGCCGCTGCGGTCGTAGGTGGTCAATACCTCCACGCCGTCGGGCAGGCCCGGCTTGACGTCATCGAGCTTCTCCTTGACCGCCTCGATCACCTCGCGGGCGTTCTCGCCGCTGCGCATCACGACGATGCCGCCGACTACCTCGCCCTTGCCGTCGAGATCCGCGATCCCGCGCCGCGAGGACGGGCCCACCTCGACCCGGCCCAGGTCCTGGACCGTGATCGGGGTGCCCGAATCGGTCACGCCCACCGGGATGCGCTTGATGTCCTCGGTGGATTTCAGGTAGCCGCGACTGGTGATCATGTACTCGGCGCCACCGCGTTCGATCACGCCGCCGCCGACTTCGAGGTTGGCCTCGGCGATCGCCTCGCGCAGGCGGTTGATCGAGACATTGAAGGCGCGCAGGCGCTGCGGGTCGACGATGATCCGATACTCGCGGACCATGCCGCCGACCGTGGCCACCTCGGCCACCCCCTCGACCGACTCGAGCTGGAACTTGAGGAACCAGTTCTGCAGCGTGGTCAGCTCGGAGAGGTCGTGCTGCCCGGTGGGATCGTTGAGCGCGTACTGGTAGACCCAACCCACCCCGGTGGCGTCCGGCCCCAGGTTCGGCGTCACCCCGTCGGGCAGGTCGTCGGCGGCCTGGTTGAGGTACTCCAGCACCCGCGAGCGGGCCCAGTAGAGATCGGTGCCCTCCTTGAAGGTGACGTAGATGTAGGAGTCGCCGAAGAACGAGTAGCCCCGCACCGCCGTCGAGCCGGGTACGGCCAGCAGGCGCGTGGTCAGCGGATAGGTAACCTGGTCCTGGACCACCTGCGGCGACTGGCCGGGGAAGGTGGTCTTGACGATCACCTGCGTGTCCGAGAGATCCGGGATGGCGTCCAGCGGCGTGGCCTTCCAGGCCGCCCAGCCGATCGCGGCGAGCAGGACGGACAGGAGCACGACCAGCACCCGAAAGCGGATGCAGGCGTGGATGATGCGTTCGATCATGTCTGCCTCCCCTTAGTGCTGGTGACCGCTGCCCGCCTGACCGGACCGCTGTTGACTGGACTGGCCGCTCGAGGAGGCGCTGTCGCCGGAGCCGGACAGGCGCGAGAACGCGGCCTGGACGCTCGACTCGGAGTCGATCAGGAATTGGCCGGACGCGACCACCTGTTCGCCGGGTTCGAGCCCGGCGACGATCTCGGTGTATCCGCCGGCCTCGACGCCGGTCTCCACGGCCACCGGCCGGAACCGCCCCTCGCCGGTGCGCACGACCACGCGGGCCCCGCCCGGGGCGGGGATGATCGCCGTCGACGGCACCGCGAGCACGGGTGCCCCCTGTGCCGGGCGCAGCGTGACCTCGGCGAACTGGTTGGGGCGCAGCTGGCCGTCCTCGTTGTCGAAGGCCAGCCGCACGCGCAGCGTGCGCGACTGCGGGTCGAGCTCCGGGTAGACGAAATCGACCCTGCCCTCGAAGGTGCGTCCGGGGATGCCGTCGACCCGCATGCTGGCTCGCTGACCGTCGTTGACGGCCTGCATGCGGCGCTCGAGCACGTCGACGTTCACCCAGACGCGGTCGCGCCGCGCGATCGTGTAGAGGTCGAGCCCCGGCTCGATGTACATGCCCTCGCGCAGGTTGATCTCGGCAACGTAGCCGTCCTGTGGGGCGAGGATCGGGATGGTCCGCTGGAGCTTGCGCTGTTTGCGGAGCGTGTCGATCACCGAGTCCGGCACGTCGAGCAGTTCGAGCCGGGCGCGGGTGGATTCGACCAGGTCGCTCATTCCCCGGCGCAACGCCACCAGGTAGTCCTGCTGGGCGGAGACGATGTCCGGCGAGTAGAACTCGAGCAGGACGTCGCCCTTTTCGACACGGGCGCCGACCGATGCGACCGCGAGCCGCTCGACCCAGCCTTTCGCCCGCGGGTGGACGTGGGCCAGCAGGTCCTCGTCGTAGCCGACCGTGCCGACCGTGCGGATCGTCTCGGTCAGCGCGCGTTTTTGCGCCTGCTCGATCACGATATTCATGTGCTGGACGGTGAGCGGATCGACCGAGACGGCCGGGAAACTCGGCGCGGCGGAACGCGACCGATCCGCTTCGCTACCCTGCGCGTTCTCCGCGCCGACGTCGGAGGCGGGGTACTCCTTCTCGACCAGGTCCATGCCACAGATGGGGCAGGAACCGGGCTCCTCCTCGACGATCTGCGGGTGCATGGGGCAGGTGTAGCGGGTGACGGTCTCGTCCCCGCCGGCGGCATTCGCCATGGCCTCGTGGCCGGCGTGGGTGTCCGCGCCGGACTCGCCGTTGCCGGCCTGTTCAGTCTCGCCGGTACCGGCCCGGGCCGTCTCGTCGTCCTGCTGGGCGGGGAATTCCTTCTCGACCAGGTCCATGCCACAGATGGGGCAGGAGCCGGGTTCTTCCTCGACGATCTGCGGGTGCATCGGGCAGGTATAGCGGGTGACGGTCTCGCCGCCGCCGCCGGCGCTCGCCATGGCCTCGTGGCCGGCGTGGGCGTCCGCGTCGGACTCGCCGGTGCCGGCCTGTTCAGTCTCGCCGGTTCCGGCCTGGGCGGTCTCGTCGTCCTGCTGGGCGGGGAATTCCTTCTTGACCAGGTCCATGCCGCAGATCGGGCAGGAACCGGGCTCCTCTTCGACGATTTGTGGATGCATCGGGCAGGTATAGCGGGTGACCGTGTCGTCGCCGCTCGACTGGGCATGGGCGTGACCCGCGTGGTCGCCGTTGTCGGTGATATCGCTGATGTTGCCATTGTCGGCGGCCACGGCCCCGGTGCCGACGAGGTTCGGCCCGGTCAGCAGGATGGTCATGGCCAGCAGGCCGATGCGGAGAAGCGGGTTGTGACGGTTCATGCGGGTGTCTCCAGGAGATAGCGCAGGTCGATCAGTCGATCGGCGCGGTCGAGGCGCAGCGTTAGCTGTTCCTGTCGCGCGTTGACCACGGCGCGCTCGGCCTCGATCAAGGCCTCGAATTCGCCTTGGCCGGCGCCGATGTCGCCGCGGTTCAAGTCGGCGATCTGTTGCAGTTCGGGGATGATGTCGCTTCGGTACCGGGCAATGCGGCGGTCGAGTGCCGCCAGCCGCGCGCGGATGCTGTCGGCCTCGGCGGCCAGGTCGCGGGCGCGCTTGGCCAGTTCGAGCTGGGCGGCCTGGGCCGAGCGCTGGGCGCCACGCAGACGCGGCGATTGTCGCTGCTCATGGAAGATGGGCAGGCTGAGGGTGACGCCGGCCGACAGCGTGTTGGGCTCGCTGCCCGCGCGCAGCCCGTAGCCGACCTGAACGCCAATCTCGGGGTCGAACTGGTCCTCGGCTACGTCCACCCGGGCGCGGGCTGCCGTGAGTTGGGCCCGCAGGCGATCGAGCTCGGGTTGGCGATCGATCGAGCCCTGCGGGGTCTCGCGCAAGACATCGGGCAATGCCTCCGGGAGCGGGAGGAAGGCCTTCTCGCCCGCCCAGCGGGCCAGGCGTGCCCGGGCGGCGTCGGCCTCGCCGCGACGACGGTCTAGGTCGTCGGCGATGCGCGACAGGCGCGCCTGCAAGCGAACCAGGTCGCTACCGCTGGCCTCGCTGACCTCGTAGGCGGTGCTGGCGCTGTCGAGCAACTCGCGGTAGAGGCGCTGCTCCTCTTCGAGCAGACGGGAGAGGGTGACCTGCCGGTAGACGTCGAGCCACAGCCGACGGATCTCGCGGTCGAGTTGCCGCTCGGTGGTCGCCACGGTGGCCTGCTGGCCGGCCACCTCCGCGCGGGCGACGTCGGCCTGATGGGCCAGGGTGTCGCCGGCCGGCAAGGTCTGAGAGAGCGTGACCACCGTCTGGGTCATGGGCGAGTCGCTCAGGCTGTAATTGTCGGTCGGGACGTTCTGCATGGCCACCGACAGGCGCGGGTCGGGCAGTTCGTCGGCGGCCTCGGCCTCGGCGGCGAGGCCGGCGCGGCGCTGTTCGGCGGCCTGGATGCCCTCATCCTGTTGCCGGGCCGCGCGTTCGGCCACCTCGAGGGTCAGCAGACCCTCGTCGGCCCGGGCGCCGTCCCGGGAGTCCTCCTGGGATTTGGCCTGGGATTTGGCCTGGGAGTTGGCCTGCGAGTCGGCCCCGGCACCTGCTGGCGCCAAGAAGGCCAGCGCCGGCAGCAATGCCAACAACGGCAGGTGTGTGAATGACAGTTTCATCGTCGGTTCCTCGGTTGATTGGGCGTCAGCGAAGCGCTGGGTCAGCCGAGGTCCGGGTGGGCGCGCGACGCGCGCCGGGGGCGATCAGGTAGTCAGCAAGGATGCCCCATCACGACTCGGCCGACCGGGGGACGAGTGGAGGCCGGAACGGGGTGCTGGGAATGCCGGCGGCGGCCTGGTCGGCCACGCGGGTGTTCGGGGACGGTTGCGGCAGGGCGACGATAGCCGCCTTGAGCGCGGTGGGGGTCGAGAGGCCGCCATGCACCACGCAGCTCGCGCAGTGATCGCAGCCGCCCAGATCGCCGAGCGGCTCGCAGTGGGCCATCCGCTCGGTGTCGGCCGGGTCGCTGGCGTGGTCCTGGCTTGGGACATGACCTGCGGCCTCAATCGGGCACGGCTCGTCCGTCGACGACGCCGGGGCGTTCATCGGGCAGTCGAGCATCGAAACCCCGGCGGTCACCGCGTTATACGGTGCCCAGAGCGCGAGCAGCAGGGTGATCAGGCGTGCAAACGTCATTGTGCGATGGACTGTAGATCGGCTTCGGGCATGACGCAAGGGTCGCTCGAAAAACACGCCGCGCCACCCGAGTTGCCGCAACGCGTGCGGACTTGGTGCGTCGATGCGCCGCAAGTGCAAGCGGCACCCGCGTGGGGCATGGCATCGGGGCGATTCACCACGGTTTTTCCGAGCTGCCCGCAAGTCGGCATTATGGCGGGGTCAGTCGCAGCAGTCGGCCGTCGCCGTGATCGGTGATTACCCACAACGCCCCGTCCGGTCCCGTCTCGACGTCGCGGATGCGCCAGTCGCGTTCGGCAAGCCAGCGGGATTCCCTCACCACGGTTTCTCCGTCCAGTTCCAGGTGGGCGAGGTGGCGATGGGCCAGTGCGCCGACGAATAAATCGCTCTGCCAGTCGGGCTGGTCCGGGTGGTCGTGAAAGGCCATGCCGGAAGGCGCGATCGACGGGGTCCACTGATGGATGGGGCCGATCACGCCTTCCACTTCGTCCGGGGCGATTTCCGGGCCGAAATATTCGCGCCCGTAGGTCTGTATCGGCCAGCCGAAGTTGCCGCCGGCGACGGGCAGGTTGATCTCGTCGCCGCCGCGCGGACCGTGTTCGTGAATCCATACCCGCCCGGTGCGCGGATGGATGGCCATGCCCTGCGGATTGCGATGGCCGTAGCTGTAGATCGCCGCCATGGCGTCCGGCCTGTCGATGAAGGGGTTGTCCGCCGGGATGCGGCCATCATCGTGCAGCCGTAGCACCGAGCCGTTGTGGTCACCCAGGTCCTGAGCGCGTTGCCGCTCACCGCGATCGCCCACGCTCATGAATAGATAGCCGTCCGGGTCGAAGGCCAGTCGCGAACCGAAATGCACGCCGGAGTCGACGCAGGGTGTGGCGACAAACAGGGTCTCGAAATCGACCAGCCGGTCGTTTTCCAGGCGTCCGCGCCCCAAGTGGGTGGCATTGCCACCATCGCAGCGGCCGGCCCAGGTCAGGTAGAGCCAGCGGTTGTCGTCGAAGTCGGGGTGGATCGCCACGTCGAGCAGCCCGCCCTGATTGCGGGACTCGACTCGCGGCAGGCCTTCGATTTCCGCTCTTGCGCCCGAGGCCGGATCGATGCGCCACAGCCGGCCGCGCCGCTCGGTCACCACGAGGTCGCCGTCGGGCAGAAAGGTCAGTGCCCAGGGATGCTGAAGGCCATCGACTACGGTATCCACCGTCGGCGCGGCATGTAGCGGCAGGGCGCCGGCGAAAGCAAGAACGACGGCCAGCAGGAAGCGGATGAGTGACATGACGAACTCTGCCTTGTCCGAGAAACTTCACCGAGCATAGGTGACGCGTTCTCGGTTCTCATGCTAGGGAAGGTCTGTACGAATAGCCAATGCCTCTGGCTTACCGGCTTGCTCGTCATCAAGGCGCCGATTCGAAGCCGGGCTCATTGCCCGGCGAGGATGGGGAACACCGATGACGGGCAAGCCGGCAAGCCCCTTCGGGCGGGCCGCCAGGCGCCCATCTGCGGTGTTGCAGTGCTTGCCAATGGCGACGGCCATTGGGCGGCGCACTGCGCCTTGCATCTGGACGCCTGGCAGCCCGCAGAGGTCGTTGGCTATTCGTGCAGACCTTCCCTAGGGAACGCCTTGCCGCGGGCCTAGGATGGCCTGATCGCGCCGTTTGGACAGATCGTCGACCGTGACGCGAAGGGGCTCGGCAACGTGGACGTAACCTGAGGCGGTTACCGTGGCGACCAGAGCGGTTGACGCGGTTGATCCTTTGGTGGAACCGGCCCGATCCCGACGCTGCCACGCCACTGAGTACGTGGGTTGCGCAACGGTAAGCGGTTGTTTTTATCGGGAAATGGGCTAGAATCCGCCGGTCTTGTGGTCGGCACGGCCCGTATTCCATGCGCACCAGACGAGGTTTTATGACGACTGTTGCCAAGCGAACCATCCCCGGGGCCCGGCAGGACGAGCAGGCGCCCAAGTTGCAGGTCTTCACCGACCGCCACCTCGACAAGATCGAACCGCTCAAACGCCTCGGCGAGGAGACGCTGTTCGAGATGAAGGTGGTTGCGAGCGTGCTGCCGTTTCGCGTCAACAACTACGTCATCGAGAACCTGATCGACTGGACACGCGTTCCGGACGACCCGATCTTCGCCCTGACCTTCCCGCAGCGTGACATGCTCAGCCCCGAGATGTACGAGCAGATGGCCGAACTGCATCGCCGCGAGGCGCCCAAGGAAGAGATCACCGCGCTGGCCTGGAAACTGCGGCACCAGCTCAATCCGCACCCGGCCGGCCAGATGGAGATGAACCTCCCCGAGGTCAACGGCGAGACGGTCGAGGGCGTGCAGCACAAGTACCGCGAGACGGCGCTGTTCTTTCCCAGCCAGGGGCAGACCTGCCACAGCTACTGCACCTTCTGCTTCCGCTGGGCGCAGTTCGTCGGCGACAAAGACCTCAAGATCGCCTCCAGGGAGGCCGGCCAGTTGCTCGACTACCTCGCCGAGCGCCCGAACCTGACCGATCTCTTGATGACCGGCGGCGACCCGATGGTGATGAAGACCAAGCACCTGGCGCCCTACCTCGAGGGCCTGCTCGATCCGCGCCTCGAGCACGTGCAGACCGTGCGCATCGGTACCAAGGCGCTGTCGTTCTGGCCGTACCGCTTCGTCACCGACCAGGATGCCGACGAGCTGTTGGGGCTGTTCGAGCGGCTGGTCGAGTCCGGCAAGCATGTCGCGGTGATGGCGCACATCAACCACTACCAGGAGATGGAGAACCCCATCTTCCGCGAGGCGGTCAAGCGC
>JAFGUH010000151.1 GCA_016938615.1 Halothiobacillaceae bacterium
ATGCTCAATGCCTACGGCGATCAGGGGCTGCGGATGATCGAGGTGGATGCGGACGACCTAGGCGATCTGCCGGAGATCATCGACCCGCTGCTCGACCTCCCGCAGCGGTTCGTTATCTTCTGTGATGACCTTTCCTTCGAGCAGGGCGATATCCGCTACAAGGGGTTGAAGCGTGCGCTGGAGGGCTCGCTGGAGCTGCCACCGGAGAACGTGGTGGTCTACGCCAGTTCAAACCGTCGGCACCTGTTGCCCGAGCAGGCGAGCGACAACGATGGGGCGCGGATGGTGAGCACGGAGCTTCACCATACGGATGCCGTCGAGGAGAAGATCTCGCTTTCTGACCGCTTCGGCCTGTGGCTCTCCTTCTATCCGATCTCTCAGCCTGAATATTTGGAGATCGTCGACTTCTACTTCCGCGACTGGAGCGGCGACCGCGACGATCTGCACGCGCAAGCCATCACGTTCGCCCAGACCCGCGGCGTGCGCAGCGGCCGGGTCGCGCGGCAGTTCTTCAACAGTTGGGCTTGAGGTGTGAGATGAACGACATCCGCATCTGCTTCGTCGGAGATTCGTTCGTCAATGGCACGGGCGATGAGTCGACGCTGGGTTGGGCGGGGCGGTTGTGTCGGGACGCTCATGCCCAAGGCGTGCCGTTGACCGGTTACAACCTGGGCGTTCGCCGGGAAACCAGCCGGGATATCTGCCGGCGACTGGAGGCCGAATGCACCCCGAGATTGCCCGCCGACTGTGACGGGCGCATCGTCCTGTCCTGCGGCGTGAATGACAGCAGCTGGGAGGACGGGGCGAGGCGCGTGCCTTTTGAGGAATCCATCGCTTGTCTCGACGCAATGCTCGCGTTTGCGAGGCGGTACCGTTGCCTGGTCGTGGGCCCGCCACCGGTCGACGACGACCGTCACAATCAGCGTATCGAGTCCTTGTCGATTGCCTTTTCGAATCTCGCCCGGGAGCGGGACGCGCCCTTCATCGAGCTGTTTGGCCCGCTGGCAAATGACGCGTCTTATCGTCGGGCAGTGCGACAGGGCGACGGCGCTCATCCGGGCAGCGCGGGCTATGAGCGCATGGCCGAGGTGGTGGTCTCGTCGTCCGACTGGTGGTTTTGGCGCGATATCGGCTGAGGGCCGCGTGATCAATCTGTTGGTAGCCGTTCACTGGGGGCGAAACACGGGCCGGCTGCTCGGCCCGCTTTAATTCGCCGCGAGGCCGGCGATGAGGTGGCGCCCGCCCGGCCTGAGTTGCCCGGGAGCGGCGTTGCGCGTGCCTCCCGGGTGATGTGACAGGTTACGGCGCTGATTGCCGGGCATTGTGGCCCTCCATCAGGTGTTTGTAGTCGGGGATGTGGTTGGCGAACAGCGTGCCCAGTCCCTCGACGTCGTTGCGCCAGTCGCGGTGCAGTTCGCAGGCCACGCCGAACCAGGTCATCAGTTGCGCGCCGGCGGCGGACATGCGGTCGAGTGCCGCGTCGCGGGTGAGGGCGTTGAAGGTGCCCGAGGCGTCGGTGACCACGAATACCTCGAAGTCCTCGGCCAGTGCGGAGAGCGTCGGGAAGGCGACGCAGACTTCGGTGACGATGCCCGCGATGATCAGTTGCTTCTTGCCGGTGGCGCGAACGGCTGCGACGAAGTCGTCGTTGTCCCATGCGTTGATCTGCCCCGGACGGGCGATGTAGGGCGCCTCGGGGAACGTCTCCTTGAGTTCGGCCATGAGTGGGCCGTTGGGGCCGGTCTCGAAGCTCGTGGTCAGGATGGTCGGCAACTCGAAGTACCTCGCCAGATCGGCGAGGGCCAAGACGTTGTTCTTGAACTGGTCGGGTTCGATGTCCCGCACCAGGGAGGCCAGTCCGGTCTGGTGGTCGACCAACAGAACGGCGGCGTCGTCTTTGTCGAGGCGAATGTAGGGCGTGCTCATGGCGTGTTCCTCGTTGGGTCGTGGATCAGGTGGCTGCCGGGATGCGGCCGAAGCGACCGGCCTGGTAGTCGTGGATGGCCTGCGTGATTTCGGCGCCGGTGTTCATCACGAACGGGCCTTGGGCGACGAGGGGTTCGTCGATGGGTTCGCCGCCAAGCAGCAGCACGGTGGCCTCGTCGGTCACGTCGAAGGCGAGCTCGCTGTCGTTGCGTTCCATGAGCGCGAGTTCGGCTGTCCCCACGCGCTGGTCGTCGATGCGGATTTCGCCGTGCAGGACGAACAGGGCGGTGGTGTGGCCCTCGGGCAGTTCGAGGTGGACCGTGTGGCCGGCATTCAGACGCATGTCCCAGACGTTCATCGGCGTGAAGGTGTGCGCCACGCCCCGGGCTTGCCCGTACTCGCCAGCGATAAAGCGGACTGTGCCGGCACCGCCGGGTAGCGTGGCACGGGGGATCTCGGCGTCGGTGATGCCCTGGTAGGTCGGTGGCGTCATCTTGTCCTTCGCGGGCAGGTTGACCCACAGTTGGACCATCTCGAAGGGCCCGCCACGGTGGGCGTATTCGGGGCTGTGAAACTCCTCGTGCACCACGCCGGAACCGGCCGTCATCCATTGCACGTCGCCGGCGCCGATGGTGCCGCCACCCCCGCCGGAATCGCGGTGCGAGACGCCGCCGGCATAGACGATGGTCACCGTCTCGAAACCGCGATGCGGGTGCGCGCCTACGCCACGGCGCTCGTCGGTGGGCGCGAAGTCTGCCGGGCCGGCATAGTCCATAAGCACGAAGGGCGAGAGCTCGCGTGCCAGGTCGCGGTAGGAGAAGATGCTCTGCACCGGGAAGCCGTCGCCCACCCAGTGGCTGCCGTTGCTGCGCTTGATCAGGGATACTGTTTTCATGGGGGTCTCCGGTTGGCCGTTTCCCACACAGTAGGCGCGATCCCCGCGGTCGACTAGTCGGCAAAGCCGGGAAACACTTTTCATCAGGCGGAACAATCGACATGGATATCAACGAGGCGGCCGTCTTCGTCAAGGTGGTCGAGGCCGGCGGCTTCAGTGCCGCGGCGCGGCAGATGGGGCTGCCCACGTCCACTGTCAGTCAGCGGGTCGCTCGGCTGGAGAAACGGCTGGGTGTCACGCTGCTCCAGCGCACCACTCGCCAGGTCAAGCTCACCGACGTCGGCGAGCTTTTCTACCGTCACGCGACGGTCGGCCTCGATCACCTCAACGAGGCAGAGGCGGCGGTCACCGCCACCACTGGGGAACCCTGCGGGCTTTTGCGGGTCACGGCACCCACCGATCTTGGCGATGCCCTGCTGGCCGCCATCATCCGCCGGGTGCGCCAGGCACACCTCGGCATCAAGATCGAACTGGTTCTGACCGACCGCCGGGTGGACCTGGTGGGAGAGGGGATGGACGTGGCCATTCGCGCGGGGGACCTGGAAGACTCGTCCCTGGTGGCCAAGCGGGTCGGCATGGCCTGCTGGGCGTTGTTCGCCAGCCCCGACTACCTGCAAGGCGCGCCGGCCCTCCGGCACCCAGACGACCTCGCCGAACACGACTGCGTCCAGTTTGGCTCGCTGGGGCGGGAGGAATGGTCGCTCTCCGATTCGACCGGCCGTCTCCGCGTGCCGATGGACGGACGGGTGGTGGTCAACGATTTCAGTGTGGTGCGGGAGATGATCCTGGCTGGCGACGGCATCGGACTGCTCCCCACGTACGACTGCCGAGCGGAGGTGGAATCTGGTCGCCTCGTCCGCGTGTTGCCCGATTGGCACGCCCGGGCCGACCTGATCCACCTCGTGTATCCATGGCAGCGGTTCGTGCCGCCCAAACTCCGTGCCTTCATCGACATCGCGGCCGAGGAGCTAAAGGGTTGGCTGGCACCCTGAAACAACGCGACTTTCCCGGAGAGGCCATGCGCGATTCGACGCTTTGCGAACACCCACCGTCACGGGTGGACTCGCTATACTTGCCAGCCACCTTTCACGCGCACGGGTGATTCCATCGACACGATTCTTGAGTGGGCCCTCGGGCTTTCGCCACTGACGGTCTATGTCGTGCTCGGCGTGCTGTGCTGGGCGGAAGCGGCGTTCTTTCTCGGTTTTATCACGCCGGGGGAGTTGGCGGTCGTGATCGGCGGCATCCTTGCCTCCCGCGGTCAACTGGAGATGGGGCCACTGCTGGGCGTGGTCGTGTCGGCCACGCTGCTGGGCAACGCGACCGGGTTCTATCTCGGTCGACGGTGGGGTGTGCGCATGCTCCGCTGGGAGCCGTTGGACCGGTATTTCGGCCGTTCGATCATGCGCGTGCAGGATTTCATGGAGCGTCGCGGTGAGTGGGCGATCTTGTTGGGGCGTGTCTCCACGCCTACCCGCATTGCCGTTCCGTTTCTCGCCGGCGCGTCGCGCATGACCTACCGCCGCTTCCTGCTGTTCGATCTGCCGGCCAGCGTGATCTGGGCGGTGACGTTCAGCACGCTCGGGGTCGTGCTTGGCGCGTCATGGAAGGTGTTGCACGACATTACCGGTACCGCCGCCCTTCTGGTGTTGATCCTGTTCATTACCGCGGTGGTCATTCGATGGGCGTTCGCGCGCATCGCGGCCAACCGGCACCGGGTCGAGCGGATGGTCGAGGGGATGGTGCGGGTGACGGGGACGGGCGGACTGGTGCGCCGGCTTGCCCCGAGCGTCTTCTGGTTGAGCCGGCGCTTGAACCCAAGCCTGGCCCAGGGCTTGAGCCTGACGCTCAGCTTCGTCGTACTGCTGGTCGCGGCGGGTACTATCGGGCTGGTGGTCAGCCAGACGCGGGCGGTGGCCGGCCTGGCGCTGCTCGACTTTCCCGCTCTCGAATGGATGGGTGCAGTCAGGACGGATGAGGCGGTCCAGGTCGCGCGGGGGGCGCTGCTGGTCTTCCATTGGCCCGGGATCGTGCCGTTCGCGATCGCTTTGATGGCGTTCCTGTTCTGGCGGGCACGATGGGGTGCGGCGCTTCGGGTCGGGGTCGGCATCCTCGGGGCCGCGGGTGGCGCCTACGTGCTTGACCGGTTCGTGCTCGAGGGCGTCGTGCCCAATGCCGAGTTCCCGTCGGTGTCGGTGGCAGTGGCTTCCGCTCTGCTGATCCAGACGACTGCGTTCGTCTTCCGGATGTCGAGCTGGCGGCGCGCGGTGATCCATGCCGGGTCGAGTACGTTCCTGCTGGTTACCGTGGCGCTGGCGACACTGGTGGCCGGCACGACCGCGCCTTCCGGTATCGCCTTGGGTCTGGCGCTGGGAGTGGCCTGGGCGACGATCGTGGAGCTGCTCATGCATGCGCTGGCCTCGGCAAGGACTCGGCTCGCCCCTAAGCCGACGGTCCCCGGGTAGAGTCGGATTCCTGAGGGACCCCTGTGCGAATCGATCGTGTCTGAATCGGGCTCGCCAAAGAGCCGGGTTCACGGCGCGGTTCGTCGCCGACGAGCGTTGTCTTTTCAAGGACGACAACGCCTCAGATGCCTGGCTCTCGGCACGCAGATTGATATGGCATTCGCGCAGCGTTTCCCGAAAGCCGAGGTGGCGAAGGCGAGGGGGATGAATGCCGTGCCGAAGGCCAATTGGGAATCGGGCCCGGTCGAAGTGCCGACGATGGAGGGGTAAGCATGCTGAGTCTCGAGATGCTGGGGCTCCAAGCCCGTCACAACACCTGGATCAACCGCCGCCTGTATGCGGTCTGCGCGGAGATGCGCGACGAGGAGCGAAAGCGCGATCTCGGCGCGTTCTTCCGCTCGATCCACGGCACATTCAATCACCTGCTCCTGGCCGATCGAATCTGGCTCGCTCGCCTGCTCGACCGACCCTTCGTGGTCCGTTCGCTGGCTCAGGAGTTGTATGCGGACTACGACGAGCTGTGTCGCGAGCGCGAGCACACAGACACGGAAATCGAGGCGTTTGTCTCAAGCCTCGATGAATCCGACCTGCAGAGCATTCTCGAGTACCACAGCATCGCGGCCCGCGAGCTGCGCCGTCTGCCGATCCTGGTGGTGCTGACGCACCTGTTCCATCACCAGACGCATCACCGCGGCCAGTTGACCACGTTGATCGGGCAGCTCGGCTACGATTTCGGCGAGACCGACCTGATCCTGATGCCGGGGATCAATCAAGCCTGAAGGGGCACGCCGTCGAGATCGCGGCGTGGCGGGGCGATGGCTCAGTGCTGCACGTTGGCGAGGTAGTCGTCCATGATGTAGAGCGCCTGACCGGGTTGGCCTTCAAAGCCCAGGATCCGTGCCTTGTCCATGATCTTGTCGAACAGGACCTCTTCCTCGTGCTGCTCGGCGATGAACCACTCGATGAAGTTGAAGGTGGTGTAGTCCTCCGCCTCGAACGATTGCTTGGCAATGTTCTTGATCATGGCCGTCACCTTGTATTCGTGCTCCTGTGCGGCCTTGAGGGCGACCATCAGGTTCGCGTGATCGCTTGGCGCCTTGGGGATCGCGTCGACGGTGATCGGCACGCTGCACTCGGCCATGTAGTCGAAGATCTTGTCCATATGGGTGCGCTCTTCCAGGCTGTGGGTTCGGAAGAACTTGGCCGCACCTTCCAGCCCCTCGCCTTCGCACCATGCGCTGAGCTGGAGATAGACGTTCGAGGCGTAGAACTCGGCGTTGACCTGTTCGTTGAGGAGTTGGGCGATATGCGAGGCGATCATGGTGTGGCCCTTTGGTTGGTTGGCACGGGGGCCTGAGGGTTGCACCACCCGTGCGCTAGGTCAAGCGAGCGACCCGGCGGGGCAGGTCAACCCTTCGATTGTTCCAGCAGTCGCCTGAGGTCCGCGGTGATGCTGCTGGCCTTGGCCTGGTCGTCGATCAGTAGTCGCGACTTGCCCTCCGGTCCGAACGCGAACACCGCACCGCTATGGTTGACGATGTAGAAGCCGTCCTTGCGCGGTTTCTCGTAGCTGAAGGCGACCCGGTAGCGTTTTGCCACCTCCTTGAGTTCTTCCTGCGTGCCGGTCAGGCCCACCAGTTCGGGCTTGAAGTGGCTCACGTATTCGTCGAGCACGGGTTTGTCGCGCTTGGGATCGACGGCCACGAACAGGATCTCGACCTGGTCGGCCTGCTCACCCAGCGCGCGCGTGGCTTCGGCGAGCTTGCTCAGAGCGACCGGGCAGACGTGCTGGCAGCTGGTGTAGCCGAAGAACATCAACTTGATCTTGCCGCGATAGTCCTCTGCGGTGACTCGATCGCCATCCTGGTTGGTCAGTTCAAACTCCAGGTCGGGCATCACCCCGGTGATGTCGTGGCCATTCCACGAATTCGAGGCCTCTCCGCTGCAGCCGAGCGTTAGCAGGGGAAGCAGGCAGGGAATCAGGAATTTCAATCGCGACACGTTCTCACCTCGCACAGCGAAGGGTTGGGGGGAGCGGGGTTTCGGCCCCGCGGCTTTGCGTATTCCAGCGGTACACCAGCACGAGTCCACCGACGACGCTCATCATCGCCGCGGGCACCCAGGTCAGCAGTCCGCCGATTGCCTGATCCATCAATGGGGTGATCGGCAGGATCCGACCGCAGGCGGCGTAGATACCGAACAGGTCGTGGTCGCTCAACGCGATGTAGGCGCCCAGGGCGATCTGCGGCAGCATCACCAGGAACAGCACCATGAGGCGGTAGCCGTAATGGCGCATATCGGTGTTGCCCGGTGCGCGCATGTTGAAGATCATCCACCAAAACAGCAGACCCTCGATCGCCACGCCCCAGTTCATCGTGTTGTACAGCGGCACGTTGAGCATGGCGTAGAAGTGCACCGAGGGGATCAGCCAGAAGTAGATCAGCCCGACGAAGATCGCCCCGGACACCAGTGGCTCCTGGATGGCGGCGTACAGGAAACGCAAGAGTCGATTCCGTCGCATCGGCGTGACGACGTGGCGATGAACGATCGTGGGCAGTCCCGCCCCGAGGATGGCCGCGGGCGCCGAGACGGCGATCAAGAATGGGGCGACGTGATGCAGCACCAGGTGCTGGAGCCGATGCATGAAGAAGCTGTGCTGCGCGTAGTACTCGAATTGAGTCTGCAGCACCGCGTACATCGCCACCAGGCCGATCCAGAACATCAGCGCCTGGCCTCGACCGCCGCCTGCCCGTCGCCAGCCTCGCTGGTAGAGCACGGCCGCACCGAGACAGACCAGCAACACCGTCGGAGAGAACTCGTACGGCTCCAGGAACGCGATGCTCTGCTGGAGGAGGCTAGGTAGCGTCATGACATGCGTCCCGTCGATCGCTCAGCCTAGCCGATCACCGCCGGCACGGAGCCGAGCGGCAGGTAGTGATCCGCCAGCATCAGGGCGAACAGTGCGGTCAGGTAGGTGATCGAGAAGCCGAACAGCTTCATGGCCTGCTGGTCGCTATCGACGTGCATCAGCCGCCAGGCTCGCAGAATGAAACCGCCGCTCAACAGCGTGGCACCCACCAGGTACACCGGTCCGCTCATGCCCACGGCGACCGGCAGCAGGCTGACCGGGAGCAGGGCGATCGCGTAATAGAGCGTCTGACGCTTGGTATAGGCCACGCCGTTGGTGACCGGCATCATCGGCACCTTGGCGGCAGCGTATTCCTCGCGTCGGGCGATCGCCAGCGGCCAAAAGTGGGGCGGCGTCCAGACGAAGATGATCAGGAACAGGGCGATCGCCTCCCAGCCGATCATGCCGGTGACGGCCGTCCAGCCCAGCAGGGCCGGAGCCGCGCCCGAGGCCCCGCCGAGCACGATGTTCTGCGGCCCGATCCACTTGAGGTAGCGGGTGTAGACCACCGCGTAACCGATGAGGGTGACCAGGGTCAGCACCGCGGTCAGAGGGTTGACAGCGAACCAGAGCAGGCCCAGGGAGAGGGCGGCGAGTAGCCCGGCGAAGATTGTCGCCGCCACCCGCGAGACGTCCCCGGTCGGCAGCGGACGCGCCTTAGTGCGGCCCATTGCCGCGTCGATTTCGCGGTCGGCGATATGATTGAACGCGGCTGCGGAAAAGCCGGCAAGCGTGATGCCGATGGTCCCGGCCAGCAGCAGCGTCCAGGGCAGGTCGCCCGGCGGGGCGGCAAGGAGCATGGCGACCAGTGCCGTGAACACCACCAGCGAGACGACCCGTGGCTTGCACAGCTTGACGTAGCTGCGCCATGGGAAAGCGCCGATTGCGGCGACCGTCTGGGCTCGAACGTTCATGTGCACACTCCCTTGGGTGCCTGACCCATCCCCGGGGTCAGCGGATGATTGAGTTGATGGTTGAGCGCGGGGACTGCCAGCAACAGCCAGCCCGCCGGCGCGTTGTGTACGTCGACCACCGTCGGTGGAGGACCGACCCCAAGCGTGTCCGGACCGCCTGCAGTCGACGCCGGTCGGGGTGCCTGTCCGCTATTCTCTCTTGCCCGCGACACGCACGCCCCGGTCGCCTGTGTGGCGGCGGCCACCACGCCGGCGAGGCGGCGGTAGACGCCCAAACCGTTACCCCGGACCATTTCGAGTCGTTTTACGGGGACGTGAACCATCTCGCTTACCCTTCCCCGGCCAGGCGTAGCAACCGGTCCAGGTCGTCGAGGAGACCCTGTGGATCGAAGCCCGGGTCGTAGCGCAATGCGAGGTAGCCCTGGCGGTCCACCAGGTAGACGGCACCCTGGGCCAGCGGCCAGTCATGGCTCTCGAAGACCTTGAGATCGTCGTCGAACGTTGCCGCCTGGGCCGAACCGGCGGGTTCCAGGAGTACCCGTTGGACCGCCCGCATTCCCTCGTTTTGGGCAATGCGGACTCGGCTCAGTGTGTCCACCATCTCGCGGCAATCGGCATCGCAGCCCACGGTGTCCTGGTTGGCCGACACGTGATAGAGCAGCGTCCATTTCCCTCGGAACACGGCGCTGTCGACCGGTTTGCCGTCGAGCGTCGTCAGAGTCGAGACTGGTACGCGTTCGACGGGGTCGAGTAACACGCCGTTCTGCAGACCGCCCGGGTTGTCGAAGGGCCGGACCGTGTACAGGGTCCAGGACGCGGCCAGCGGCAGGAGGAAGATTACCGCGAGGCCTAGCAGGATCGCCTTTTGCCGCCGGTTTCCATTCGTCATCGTCGCTTCCATTCCTGCTCTCTCTGTTGACGGCCTCGGTGCAGGCCGTGCCATAAGTAAACGATCATCAGTACCAAGGCGAAACCGAACCATTGCGCCGCGTAAGCGTGGTGTCGAGACGGGCCGAAGGCTTGCAGGGCCTCGGTCTTGCGTGCCGCGATCGCCGAACCGTCGGGGTAGAGCACCACCGGCCGGAGCTGCAGGTCCAGCACCTGCTCAAGCTTTGCGGGCATCCCCGACTGGACTACCTTGGGCCAGCCGCCTGCGAAGGTTTCGCCATCCGACAACTGAAACGGGGGTGGCTGGGGCGTCATGGCCAGCCCGGTCACGTCGACCCGACCCGTCGGCACCTCGATCTCTGGCAGGTCCTGCCGGCTTGCGCCTTGCGGCACCCAACCGAGATTGACCAGCACGGCCTGTTGATCGTCCAACCGCAACGGGGCGAGCACCTCGTAGCCGGGGCGTCGCTCCCGGATCCGGTTGTCGAGCAGGAAGACGTGCTCGGCGTACTTGCCCTCGGCCCGGGCATGCACCGGTAAGCGGGTTGCCTGGATCGATTCGACCGGTACGGGGGCCGTCTCGATAGCAGTCTGCTCTGCATTGAGCAGTTGCTGCTTTTCGGTCGCCCGCTCGATCTGCCAGCTTCCGAGAGTCAGGAAGATTGGCATCAGGAGCAGCGTCGCCAGACTTTGGACCCATGCTGGACGGAAGCGAAGGAGAGGGGCGCTGGCCATCCAGCTGGTCAGCCAGGCGCGTCCGGTTCCATTGCTTTTATTCCGCCGAGTGCCTTGGGCCATTACCATGCCTGCCTCCCGCCAATGCGCGGTGTCGCGGGGCGCCATCCCTGGCATCGAGTGTCCATGTGCCACGACCGCCACGCAGCCGGTTCCAGTCCGCTTCAGTGGTGGCCGTGCGGGCCTTCCTCGTGGACCGTCTGCTGGGACGGCGGCTCAACGAAGGTGTGGTACGGCGGCGGGGAGGGCAGGGTCCATTCCAGTCCCTTCGCGCCATCCCAGGGCCGATCGCCTGCCGGCTTTCCGCCACGGATGGTCTGGATTACCAGCCAGATGAGCAGCAGCTGCGAGAAACCGAACACGAAGGCGCCCACGGTGGAGATCGCGTTGAAATCCATGAACTGCATGGGGTAGTCCGGAATCCGACGCGGCATGCCGGCCAGACCCGCGAAGTGCATCGGGAAGAACGCGATGTTCACCGAGATCACCGACAACCAGAAGTGCCACTTGGCGAGCGTCTCGTTGTACATGTGGCCGGTCCATTTCGGCAGCCAGAACAGCACCCCGGCAATGATCGCGAACAGCGAGCCGGTCACCACGACGTAGTGCAGGTGTGCCACGACGAAGTAGGTGTCTTGATACTGGTAGTCGGCTGGCACGTCGGCGAGCATCAGGCCGGACAGGCCGCCAATCGTGAACAGGAAGATAAAGCCCAGAGCCCAGAGCATGGGTGCCTCGAACGTCATCGACCCGCGCCACATGGTGGCGATCCAGTTGAATACCTTGATGCCAGTGGGAACCGCGATCAGCATCGTGGTGTACATGAACAGGAGCTGCCCCTCGACCGGCAGACCCACGGTGAACATGTGGTGCGCCCAGACGATCGCCGACATGAAGGTGATCGCGATCACCGCCCAGATCATCGAGGTGCGCCCGAACAGCGGTTTGCGGCTGAAGGCCGGTACGATCTCCGAGACCACGCCGAAGGCCGGCAGGATCATGATGTAGACCTCGGGGTGGCCGAAGAACCAGAAGATGTGCTGATAGAGCACGGGGTTGCCACTGGCCTCGAAGAACTCGGTACCCAGGTGCCGATCCGTCAGGAGCATCGTGACCGCGATCGCCAGGGTCGGCATCGCGAGCAGCAGCAGAAAGCCCGTGATCAGCCAGGTCCAGGTGAACAGCGGCATGTCCCAGAGGCGCATCCCTTTCGCGCGCATCTTGAGGATCGTCATGATGATGTTCAGCGCGCCGAGGATCGAGGAGATCCCCATGATGTGGATCGCCATGATCACCCAATCGATCGACGGTGGGGCAAACGTCGAGGACAGCGGCGCGTAGAGTGTCCAGCCTCCGCCGGGAGCGCCCTGTGACATGAAGAAGGTGCCCCAGAGCATGATCGCCGCGGGCGGCAGCATCCAGAAGGCCCAGTTGTTCACCTTGGGCCAGTACATGTCGTCGGCCCCGATCTGCAGCGGCACCATCCAGTTGGCCAGCCCCGCTAGCCCCGGCATGATCGCGAGAAAGATCATGGTGATGCCGTGCATGGTGGTCAGCGAGTTGAAGAACTGCGGCTGGGTCAACTGCAGGCCGGGCTGGAACAGCTCTGCCCGGATGAGCAGGGCCATGACCCCGCCCACGAGCAACGCCACCAGCGAGAGCACCAGGTACATGGTGCCCACGTCCTTGTGGTTGACGGTGAGCAGCCAACGTAATGGGCCCTTTCTCGGCCCGGCATGGCTGTGATCGTGATCGATCTGGTCGACTACGGAATCCGCTGTTTGACTCATCGTGCTGCCTCCACTGCTTCCGGGGTGACCAGGTCACCGGTGTCGTTGCTCCAGGCGTTGCGCTCGTAGGTGACCACGGCGGCGATTTCACGGTCGCTGAGCTGACCGCCGTAAGCCTGCATGACCGGGTTTTTCTCGCTGCCGTGGATCACGATGTCCATGTGGCCTTTCACTGGCCCGGTCGTGATCTTGCCGCCGTCGAGTGCCGGGAAGGTGCCCTCGATGCCCTGGCCGTTGGCCTGGTGACAGGAGGCGCAGGCCGATGCGTAGAGCTTCTTGCCTTGCGCCATGGCGGTTTCCATTGTCCACGGTCCAGATGCCTGCGCGGCTTCCTTGGCGGCGGCCTCCTTCTTCTCGGCTACCCATTCGGCATAGGCGGGTGGCGCGAGTGCCTTGACCACGACCGGCATGTAGGCGTGCCCGGTGCCGCAGAGCTCGGCGCACTGGCCGCGATAGGTGCCAGGCTCGTCGATGCGGATATCGGCGTTATTGAACGAACCAGGCACGGCGTCGAGCTTGAAGCCAAGTTGCGGGACCCACCAGGAGTGGATCACGTCGTCGCTGGTGATGCGCAGGCGGATGGTCTTGTCGGTCGGGACGACCAGCGGGTTATCGACCGCCAGCAGGTAGTCGGGTGCATCGGCAGGCGACGTCTCGGGGTTCATCTGACTTGCATCGCGGCTGCTGGTCGCGAGGTTGCTGAAGAAGGAGATGTCTTCCTCAGGGTAGACGTATTTCCATTTCCACTGGGACCCGTGGACGTCAACCACCATGTCGGGGTTGGGCGACTCCGCGTTGGTCTTCAGGAGGATCGCGGTGGCCGGCACGGTGACGGCGGTGAGGATCAGGACTGGAATGATGGTCCAGACCACCTCCACCGTGGTGTTCTCCGAGAACTTCGCCGCCTTTGCGCCTCGCGAGCGCCGATGGTGGTAGAGCGACCAGGCCATCACGCTGAACACGGAGACGCCGATGCCCACGCATGTCCAGAACAGCAACATGTGCATATCGAAGGCGTCGCGACTCACTTCGGTCACGCCGACCGGCATGTTGAAGGCGCTTTCCTTCTGTTGGGCTGCGATCCCGCCCGACGCGGTCAGCGTGAACAGGGTGAGCAGCAGTCGTTTCCACATCATGGTGACCCTCCTTGGCTTTTCTAAAGCTCTCGGAATACAGGTGGACGGAATGAAGACCATTATTCAGTCAATTAGAAAACCATTAATTACTAACGTGTCTCGGCTTTTTTCTCGATTACGTTTTGCACTTCTTATCACAGATCGATCTGGGGGGTAAATGTTTTTGTCATTCTTTGGTCTCGGTGAGGCGGCTGGGAGCCCGGAAGATGACCAGTGTCTGTCGTGTCTAATACAAGCGTATGATTGAATTCTGATAATCGGATACCACAAAGGGCGGTCGCGGTCCTGATTACACCGGCGGCAACGGCACGATGGGCGATTCTCTGTGGGTCCCCAAGGAGATTTCGTCCACTATTATTTGGTTATCCAGAAACAACCATTCTGCTTTCGTGGGCATTCATCAATCGGGTTTTCGCTGCGGTGTGGTGAAGGAATGCGCCGGCCGGCGATTGGGGTGCCCGCGCCATTCAAGGGAGTACGTGATGACAGCCAATCTGCTTTCGGTGGCGCCCGGGACGCTGGGGTCATCGGTCGAGGAAGCATTCGACACCCTGGTCGAGACGAACCATGTCCGGATCGAGCGCATCGTGTCGCGCGGCCAGACGTCGCCTCCCGTGGGCTGGTACGAGCAGGATCGCGATGAGTGGGTCGTGGTTCTGGCTGGGGCGGGTGTGGTGGCTTTCGAGGACGGCGAGCGGTTGACGCTGGGCTCCGGCGACCACGCGGTGATCGAGGCCGGTCGACGCCACCGGGTCGCCTGGACCGACCCGGTGGAAGAGACGGTCTGGCTCGCGGTTCATTACGACTGAGCAGGCTTTCGGGGCACTTTCCTCGGGTTTTCCGGTCCGATTCGGGAAGTGGCCCCGGGCCGGACCGGGATCGACTGAACCGCAAGAGGAGATGTCCAATGAGTCACCGTGACGTCAATACGATCGACCGCCGCCGCCGACTGCTCGTGACATTGGGAGCGGGTGTTGCCGGTGCCTACGTCGCGCCGACGATGGTCAACGTCGCACAGGCGCACCCACACCACCGGCACAGCGGGCATTCCCGCCCGAGCTACAGCAGGCCCAGTCGTCGGTATCACGACCACGGTTACCGCGGAAGGCGACACGATCACCACGAGCACCGTCGTTATCGGCACGGTCACGACGACATGGGTGTGCGTTTCAATATCCTCCTGCATCCCAGTCGCTGGTGAGCGGCCGACTCGCCTGCGACCTCGTCGTGCCGGGGGTTGGTGCCGCGGTCCGCGTGGCGGAATGCAGGGTGTTTGCCAAAGTGTTGCAGGCCGCCATGCCGGGCTGGCCGTTCCGGGTGGTCGAGGCCGACGGCTCGACGCCGCCCGTGCAGCTCGCGGGCCGGGCCGGCGGATATCGACTGGTGTCACCCGCGTTTCCCGATGGCCTGTTGCTGGAATCGCCGGTCGAGGCCGCCTGTTGCGTGATCGCCGACCTGGTCGAGATTTTTCTCGACCAGCATCCCGGCCGGGTCGGGTTGCACTGTGCCTCGGTAGAGATGAACGGGAGGTTGGTACTGTTCCCTGAGTGCCACCGCTCGGGAAAGAGCCTCTTGACCGCCGCGTTGGCCGGGGCCGGCCTGCGCATCGTCGGGGATGACGTACTCGTCCTTGAAGACGGGGGAGAGGGCATGGCTCTCGGGACCGCCCCGCGTCTGCGGCTACCGTTGCCCGAGTCGCTGGATGTTGCCCTGCATACATACACCGCGGCTTACGCGGGGCCAGAAGACGACCGCTACCGCTACCTCGCCCTGCCGCCGGGGCAGTTGGCGGAATACGGCGAACGCGTCCCGCTCGGCGCAATGGTTCTGCTCGAACGCGACGAGCACCTGACTCGTCCCGAGTTGACCCTGCTGGCCCCGGGGGATGGGCTTACGCGTCTGCTGCGCCAGCATTTCGCCCACGATCTGAGCAGCGACGCGTTGATGGCGCGGTTCCTGCCACTGATGCAATCGTTGCCTTGCCGATTGCTGCGCTACTCCGAACCGCTCGAGGCGGCTCGCTGCCTGGTCGACCTGCTACCCGGTGTCATGGATGGCCCGCGCCGGAAGGCGGGGGATGTCGGCACCGATCAACGGGGTGCCGAGCGCGGAGTCGACGGTGTTCACCGCCCGGTCGGAGTGCATGATCGATGGCGGGCCACCACCGAAGTGCGCGAGTACGCGCTCGAGGACGAACGTTTTCTCATCCATCAGCCCAGCGGGGCGATCCACCGGCTCAACGCTACCGGGCAACTGGTCTGGGGCTTGTTGCGGTCGGAGCCCATGACCGCAGCGGAGATCATCGAGTTGCTCGTCGACCATTTCGACGATGTTCCGGCCGAGCGAATCGACCGGGATGTGCGAGTCTTGCTGGGCGATATCCTGGCGGCCAGGTTGATTTTTCGCGTCTGAAGTTGTTGCCGGCAGCCTCGGCCAAGGCGGCTGGCGCGAGCGAAAGCGATTCGGTTAAGGGCGCCGCGGGCCTGCGTTTCGAGGCTGGGCTAATCACGCGACGCTGCCGGGGTTGGCCCGGAGGCCGCTGTCGGCGATGTCGTTTCCGGTGTGTTCATCCTATGCTCCATGGACGACGGGACGACGGGACGACGGGACGACGGGACGACGGGACGACGGGACGACGGGACGCCGTGTGGTGGTCTCGCAACCTGTTCCCCGAGGAGCGGAGATGGAGAAACGGGTGCTGATCTTTTACGACGAGCGCATGCTGGGCCACGATCCAACCGGCTGGGATGAGGAGCACCCGGACTGGAGTGCCGCGGTCAAGTCGATGATCTCGCAGCAATTTCCCGATGCAAGCCTCGATACCTACAACCACCCCGAGCGCCCCGGCCGGTTGACCGCCATCGTCGACGCTCTGTCGGCCAGCCCGATCAAAGGCGCGGACTGGCGTGCGGTTGCCCCTGCCACCACCACGCAGTTGCAACGCGTTCATTCCCCCTCCTACCTGGCCTACATCGACTCGCTTGTGGGACGGTCGGGCTGGCTCGCCCAGGACACCACGGCGGTGTCGCCGGATAGTGTCGCCGCTGCTCGACTCGCGGCGGGTGCGGGTGTCGCTGCCTGCGAGGCGCTCGCCGCGCGCGAAGGCCGGAACGCCTTCTGTATTGTCCGCCCGCCGGGGCACCATGCCTTGAATGACCGACCGATGGGTTTCTGCCTATACAACAACATCGCCGTGGCCGCCGCCCATGCGCGAGCGTCACTGGGTTACGAGCGGGTAATGATCTGGGACTGGGACATGCACCACGGCAACGGCACTCAGGCGCTCTTCTACCATGACCCGAACGTGCTGGTGATCGACAGCCACGTCGAGGCGCCGTTCTATCCCGGCACGGGCCACATCGAGGAAACCGGGGCGGGAGCCGGACGCGGCTTTCATCTGAACGTGCCGCTTCCGCGTGGCTGCGGCAATGCGACCCTGCTGGACGTCTTCGATCGGGTGGTGCGGCCCGCGGCACACGCTTTTGACCCGGCGCTGATCCTGATCTCCGCCGGCTTTGATTGCCATTACCTCGATCAGACATGCGCGATGGACGACACAGGCTATGCCGCGCTCGCCGCCCGGGTCCGGTCGCTGGCGGACGACTGCTGTGACGGCCGTTTGCTCCTGGTGCTCGAAGGCGGGTACGAACCGGAGGGCTTGTCCGCCAGTGTCCACGCCACGATCGGCGCGCTAGCCGGGCATGCCGTCGATACGTTCAACGTCCTCCCCGACGACTCGGGCCTCGCTGCCGTCGCCAAGGCGGAGCAGTTTCACGCCGAGACGATCGCCCGTCTCGCCTACCGTCCGGGAGCGCGCGCGATCGGTCACGCCTAATCCGTAACTCGCCGCCAAGCACCCCGCATGCAAGGTGTCTGGCGTGGGCGTGCAGCGACCGAGCCTTGCGCGCGACTCCCGTCCCAAGCTGCGCGTTTCGGGCGCCCTTGTCCGGTGCGGCCGCCGATATGCCAAACTGCGCCGTTTCGTGTTCCACCGTCCAAGTAAAGGAGTCCCCGCCATGGCTGCTGCCGGCTTGCTCGCACTGCTCGACGACATCGCCACGTTGCTCGACGATGTCAGCGTTTACTCGAAGCTCGCCGCGAAGAACACCGGTGCGGTCCTGGGTGACGATCTGGCGCTCAATGCCCAGCAGGTCAGCGGGGTGGGGGCCAAACGTGAACTGCCGGTCGTGTGGGCGGTCGCCAAGGGGTCGTTCCTGAATAAATTGATTCTGGTGCCGGCCGCCTTGCTGATCAGTGCGTTTCTGCCGTGGCTGATCACGCCGCTATTGATGCTGGGCGGCCTGTACTTGTGCTTCGAGGGGGCGGAGAAGATCGCGCACAAGTGGCTGCACAGTGACGAGGAAGACCAGGCCCACAAGGATGAACTTCGCGAGGCGGTCAGCAACCACGAAAAGGACATGAAACAGGCGGAAAAGGCCCAGATCAAGGGCGCGATCCGCACCGATTTCATCCTATCGGCCGAGATCATCGTGATCGCGTTGGGAGCGGCGAGTGCGGCGGGCATCTGGACGCAGGTGGTCGTGGTGTCACTGATCGCGCTCGTGGCCACGGTGGGTGTCTACGGGCTCGTGGCGGCCATCGTGCGGTTCGACGACTGGGGGCTGGCGCTGCTCAAGAGTCAGGGACGCGGCGCCTGGAATGTGGTCAAGCGGTGGTTGGGGCAGGGCATCCTGGCGACCGCGCCACGCCTGATGCGTGGCTTGTCGATAGTGGGCATGGTGGCGATGTTCCTGGTCGGTGGCGGCATCCTCGTCCACGGGCTGCCGTTTCTGCATCACCCGGTCGAGTCGCTTATCCATGGCCTGGGCGCGCTGAGCCAGTGGTTGGTGCCGATGCTGATCAACGGCGTTGTGGGGCTGGTGGCCGGTGCGATCGTGTTGGCCGGAGTGGCGGGGTTCCAGGGCGCTCGAAAGGCTCTCTGACCCCACTGCCATGAGCTCACTGCCAGGGGCCGGTTTCGAACATGTCGAAATGATCGAAACGGGTTGCGGGCCCGGTTCTGCCGTCCAGCATGGGACGCAAACCCGCGTTCTCGTTGGCCTGCGCATGCTTCGAATCTTTTCCATGACAGGGTGGCGACAACTGGCCTAAGGTAAGTCAAGGGAAACATTTGCACGAATGCCATGCTTCGAAGGCCTTGGCGAGTGGTTCGTGATCAAGGCGCGAGGAGCGCCGTTGCGTTCGTGCA
>JAFGUH010000152.1 GCA_016938615.1 Halothiobacillaceae bacterium
AACATCGACGGCAACACGGCCGCGGCCCACGTCGCTCATGCGACCAACGAGGTTGTTGCGATCTATCCGATCACGCCGTCGTCAGTAATGGGTGAGATCTCGGATGCCAAGAGTGCAGCAGGAGAAACGAACATCTGGGGAACGATTCCCAAGGTTGTCGAGATGCAGTCCGAAGGCGGCGCCTCCGGTGCGGTGCATGGCGCGCTGCAGGCCGGTGCCCTGACCACGACCTTTACGGCGTCGCAAGGTCTGCTGCTGATGATCCCCAACATGTACAAGATCGCCGGCGAGCTGACCTCCACCGTGTTCCACGTCTCGGCCCGCGCCATTTCCGCCCAGGCCCTGTCCATCTTCGGCGACCACTCTGACGTCATGTCCTGCCGCGCCTGCGGCTGGGCCATGCTGTGTTCCAATACCGTACAGGAAGTTATGGACTTCGCCCTGCTGGCCCAGTCCGCCACCCTGCGCACCCGCATTCCCTTCCTGCACTACTTCGATGGCTTCCGCACCTCCCACGAAGTGCAGAAGGTTGAAGAACTGACCAAGGAAGACATGGCCGCCCTGATCGACGACGATCTGGTTCGCGCCCACAAAGCCCGCGCCCTGTCGCCCGATCATCCGGTGCTGCGCGGCACCGCCCAGAACCCCGACGTCTACTTCCAGGGCCGTGAGACCGTGACCAAGTTCTACGAGTCCGTGCCCGACGTGCTCCAGGGCGAGATGGACAAACTGGCCAAACTCGTCGGCCGCCAGTACAAACTGGTTGACTATGTTGGTGCCCCCGACGCCGAAGACGTCGTCGTCATCATGGGCTCCGGTGCCGACACCGTCGAAGAGCTGGTCGAGTACCAGGTCGCCCAGGGCAAGAAAGTCGGCCTGCTCAAGGTGCGCCTGTTCCTGCCGTTCCCGCTCAAAGCCTTTGCCGACGCCATGCCCGCCACCGTCAAGAACCTCACCGTTCTCGACCGCACCAAAGAGCCCGGCTCCCTCGGTGAGCCCCTGTACCAGCTCGTTCGCACCGCCATCGGCGAAGCCCTCGAAGCCGGCCTCGGCAACATCAAGAGCTACCCCAAAGTGGTCGGCGGTCGTTACGGCCTCGGCTCCTTCGAATTCAGCCCCGCCATGGCCCAGGCCGTCTTCGACAACATGCAGGCCGCAGC
>JAFGUH010000153.1 GCA_016938615.1 Halothiobacillaceae bacterium
ACTGCGGCACCGAGCGGGGCATCCCCGTCACCGTGGCCGTCCGCCGGCCCATCCCCGGCAAGAAGAACGAGTTCGAGTGGGTGCGGCCGCGGGCGGTCGAGAACCAGGCGCTCTCGCGGGTGCTCGCCGAGAGCGTCGCCGACCCGGCCGGCAAGGGCAAGCAGGTGCTGTTCGAGGCCGGCACCGAGATCGACGAGCTGGTGATCGACGCCCTCGTCGAGCACGGCGTCGACGAGGTCCTGTGCCGCTCGGTGCTGACCTGCGACTCCAAGGTCGGCGTCTGCCAGCAGTGCTACGGCCGCAGCCTGGCCTCCAACCGGCTGGTGGACATCGGCGAGGCGGTCGGCATCATCGCCGCCCAGTCGATCGGCGAGCCCGGCACGCAGCTCACCATGCGCACCTTCCACACCGGCGGGATCGCGGGCGAGGACATCACCCACGGCCTGCCCCGCGTCCAGGAGCTGTTCGAGGCCCGCACCCCCAAGGGCATGACCCCGATCGCCGAGTTCTCCGGCCGGGTCTCCGTCGAGCAGGTCGAGAAGGGCATGCAGGTCACCGTCACCTCCGACGACGGCGAGGAATGGGTGGCGATCGTGCCCAGACGGGCGCGGCTCCGGGTCGACGACGGCCAGGACATCGAGGTCGGCCAGCCGATCATCGACGGCCAGCCCAACCCCAAGGAGATGCTGCGGGTGCTCGGCATCCGGGCCACCCAGAAGCACCTAGTCGAGGAGGTCCAGCGGGTCTACTCCTCGCAGGGCGTGACCATCCACGACAAGCACATCGAGCTGATCGTCCGGCAGATGCTCAAGCGGGTCACGGTGCTGGAGGGCGGCGACACCGAGCTGCTCCCCGGCGAGCTGGTCGAGCGCGCCAAGTTCGAGCAGGCCAACCAGGACGTGCTGGAGGCTGGGCAGACCCCGGCCAACGGCCGTCCCGAGCTGCTCGGCATCACCAAGGCGGCGCTGGCCACCGAGTCGTGGCTGTCGGCGGCCTCGTTCATGGAGACGACCAAGGTGCTCACCGAGGCGTCGATCGAGGGCAAGAGCGACTCGCTGATCGGGCTCAAGGAGAACGTCATCATCGGCAAGCTGATC
>JAFGUH010000015.1 GCA_016938615.1 Halothiobacillaceae bacterium
CAGGCTCCCAATTGAAAGCCCCGTCTCAGCATTAGCTGGACGGGGTTTTTTCATGGCATGGGTCGGCCCCTTCCGGGGCCCCGGCCGCACCTCTCCGGGCGCGGCGCTCACATTGGCTGCGGCCGTCCATCGGACGGCCGGTCCTCGTTCGCCCCCGAGGGACAAGTCGATCCACGCCAGGCTCCCCATTTTGGAAACCCCGTCGCAGTGTCAGCCGGGCGGGGTTTTCTGCGTCTATCGCACCTTCTCGAGGCGGCATGCCTCCGACGCAAGTTCGCCACGGCAACGGGTGATATGTGGGAGCGAGCCTGCTCGCGAAAGCCGCGCCAGCGGCTGTTCCCGTTTCGGATTGCCACGTGTCGCCGCATCCGACCAGGACTCGCGCCGTCGGCGCGATTCGCCTGCAAGGCAAGCTCCCACAGTGGCAAGGCATCATGACCGGGCGCACTGTGCGAGCAAGCCTGCTCGCGAAAGCCGCGCCAGCGGCTGTTCCCGTTTCGGATTGCCACGTGTGGCCGGCATCCGACCAGGACTCGCGCCGTCGGCGCGATTCGCTTGCAAGGCAAGCTCCCACCGTGGCAAGGCGTCGTGATCGGGCACACTGTGCGAGCGAGCCACGCTCGCGAAAGCTGCAACAGCGGCTGCCCCACCCCGAGAAGCCGGGCGGCCCGGCTATCGTTGCACGCCGTGACGGAACTCACGCCGCCGGGTCGAAGCGCTTTCGAACCAAGCCTCCACGCCGCCCCGTGGGTTGAGCTTCAGCCCAACAACGTCCACACGCGGTCCACAAAAATGGGATAGCACCCGCAATCCGGCCACACGAACCCCTACAACGCCAAGCGGAAAGACGCACGCCACCGCATGCTTAACGGGGAGAACGGCCGGAATGTAGGCGTATTCCTACAACTCAAACCGTAAACTCCTACAGCATATTCGGAATATGCTGATATGCATGTGAGGTCGACCCGCGTAAGGTACAACCATCCCACGTGTACAAGGAGGTAGGATGATGAAGGGACTCACCCATTCCGTACGCGCGGCAGCCATTGGTGCCGCGTTGTTGCTCACCCCGCCGGCATTCGCCGCGGAGCCATTGAATATAAACGAGGCATCCAAGGCGGAATTGGTTGCCCTTGACGGCATCGGCCCGGTCTACGCGCAGCGTATCGTCGACTACCGCTCGGAGCACGGACGCTTCGAGTCGGTCGACCAGCTCGCCGAGGTCAACGGCATTGGTGAGAAAACCATCGAGGGCATCAAGGAGCAGATCGCCGTCGGGAAGTAAGATGCCCTAGGATCGAGGACCACGGCCCCACCGGTTGGCGGGGCCGTTTGGTTGTGGGTTCCATCCCATTTTTTGTGGGAAAGCGATGAGCGCCTGGCAAGTTGAAGCCTTGCCGAGACGTGATAATGGCGGGGTCGAACGCGTCCTCGTTTTAGCGCCCTAACCGTGAACGAGCCCGTGAGCCAAAGGCAATATCGAATCAGGCAGAGGGTGGCTCGCGGACGTCTTTCTGCCGAAGCTGGCACCCATGACTCGCTGCGCGAGCACTAAACGCGCCCAATTCGGTCAACCCGGCTTTTCACAACTCCCTCGGTGACCCTTTGCCCCGGCATTTGCCGGGGTTTTTCTGTTGCTAGCCCCATGGATCGGGGTGCCGTTTGCTGCATGACAACCGTGGCCGGGTGCGCGACAATGGCGCGTCGCAATACACCCTTTTCATCCGGAATGGCCCTCGATGAACCTGCATGAATACCAGGCCAAGGCACTCCTCTCGGGATTCGGTCTCCGATTTCCTCCAAGCCTTTTGTTGAAAGAGTCGGAGGGCTCACTGCGGGTTGCCGACTTGCCGCCTAGCGATACGGGGCAGTGGGTCGTCAAGGCCCAGGTGCACAGCGGGGCGCGTGGCAAGGCAGGTGGCGTAAGCGTGGTCGATTCGCCCGATGCCGCGCTCACGGCGGCCAATGCCCTGATCGGCACCCGTCTGGTGACTGGACAGACCGGACCTGCCGGCTTGCCTGTCGACGTTGTGCTGGTCGAGCCCGCTCTGCCCATTGCACGGGAGTATTACCTGGCCATGACGGTCGACCGGGCCCGGCAGCGGGTGGTGGTCATCGCCTCCTCACACGGGGGGATGGACATCGAGACGATCGCAAGTGCTCATCCGGAGGCGATCTTTCGAACGGAAGTCAACCCTACTGTCGGGCTTGCGGCCTATCAGGCTCGCGAACTGGCCTTCGCCCTTGGATTTGACGATGTTCAGGTGAAATCCTTCGTATCGATGGCGCTCAAGGTGTATCAGGCCTTCATCGAACGGGACGCGGCCTTGATCGAGATCAATCCGCTCGCAGCCCTGGACGGTGGTGAGTTGGCGATCGTCGACGCGAAGGTGTCGCTCGACGATAACGCCGAATATCGACAAGACGAGTGGTGGAGGCAGCGTGACGTGGCGCAGGAGGACCCTGCCGAGCGCAAGGCCATCGATCACGGTCTCAACTACGTCGCGTTGGACGGCAACATCGCCTGCATGGTCAACGGCGCCGGCCTGGCCATGGCCACCATGGACCTGATCCAGTACGCCGGCGGCACGCCGGCCAACTTCCTGGATGTCGGCGGCGGCACGTCCGCGGCCAAGGTGACCGAGGCGTTCAAGCTGATCCTGGAAAACCCACGCGTCGAGGCCATCCTGGTCAATATCTTCGGGGGCATCGTGCGCTGTGACCTGATCGCCGAAGGCATCATCGAGGCCGCGCGCGAGGTCGCGCTGGACGTGCCCACCGTCGTGCGCCTGGCCGGCACCAACGCCGAGCAGGGGCGCCGTATGCTGGCCGACTCCGGCCTGGCCCTGATCGCCGAGGACGACCTCGCCGCGGCCGCCGGTCGCGCCGTGGAACTTGCCAACAAGAGCCGGGAGGCTGCCCGATGAGCATTCTGGTCGACCAATCCACCCGCGTGATCTGCCAGGGGTTTACCGGAAAGCAAGGCACTTTCCACTCCGAACAGGCGCTTGCCTACGGCACCCGGCTGGTCGGAGGCGTGACCCCCGGCAAGGGTGGGCAGACGCACCTGGGCCTGCCGGTGTTCGACACGGTTGCCGACGCGGTCCGCGAGACCGGTGCCACGGCGAGCATGATCTACGTGCCCGCCCCGTTTGCCGCCGACTCGATCCTCGAGGCCGCCGCCGCGGGGATCGAGGTGATCGCCTGCATTACCGAGGGCATCCCCGTGATCGACATGCTCAAGGTCAAGGCGGTGCTGGCGCAGGATTACCCGGATGCCTGCCTGATCGGCCCCAACTGCCCGGGGCTGATCACGCCGGATGCCTGCAAGATCGGCATCATGCCGGGCGCTATTCACCAGAAGGGGCGTGTCGGTATCGTCTCGCGCTCCGGCACCCTGACTTACGAGGCCGTGGCGCAGACCACCGCGGCCGGACTGGGTCAGAGCACCTGCGTGGGCATCGGCGGCGACCCGATCGGCGGGCTGGATTTCATCGATTGCCTGTCGCGCTTTGCCGATGACCCGCAGACCGAACTGGTGCTGATGGTGGGCGAGATCGGCGGCGGCGCCGAGGAGGCGGCTGCCGAGTTCATCCGCCAGGGCTACCCCAAGCCGGTGGTGGCCTACATTGCTGGCGCGACCGCCCCGGCCGGCAAACGCATGGGGCACGCCGGTGCCGTGATCGCCGGTGGCAAGGGTACGGCCGCGGCGAAATGCGAGGCCTTGCGTGCCGCGGGCGTCCACGTCGTGGGTAGCCCGGCCGAGCTTGGTGTGACGGCCGCGCGGGTGCTCGAGAATCGGTCCGAGGGCATGAGCGCATCGTGACTGACCAACTCAATCGGATCGAAGAGCGCGAGGTCGACGGCCTGCGTATCGCGCTGGCCCAGATCAACACCCGGGTCGGCGATTGTCATGCCAATGCCTCGCGCGTGATCGAGCTGGTCGCGCGCGCCCGCAAGGAGGTCGATGCCCGGCTGGTCGTCTTCCCCGAGCTGACCATTTCCGGCTACCCGCCCGAAGACCTGCTGCTGCGCGAGGACTTCGTCGACTCCTGCGAGGCGCAACTGGCGCGAATCGCCAACCAGGTCGGGGACACGGCGGTTCTCATTGGCACGCCGGGGCGCGACGCAGACGGGTTCCTGCAGAACCAGGCGGTGCTGGTCGATCACGGACAGATCGTCGCCCGCTACGCGAAGCGCGCGCTGCCCAACTACGGGGTGTTCGACGAGAAGCGCTATTTCCGCAAGGGCACGTCCCCGCTGGTCGCCGAGATCGATGGCGTCCCGGTCGGTGTGGTGATCTGCGAGGATGCCTGGCGCGAGGGGCCGATCGAGGAGACGTCGGCGGCCGGCGCGCGCGTGATCTGCGTGCTCAACGCCTCGCCGTTTCATCGCCAGAAGACCCGGGAGCGCGAGGCGCAGATCGCCGAGCGCGTCCACTCCAGCGGCTGCGCGATCATCTACGTCAACCTGGTCGGCGGACAGGACGAGCTGGTCTTCGATGGCCGCTCGTTCGTCTCCTGCCCGACCGGCAATCACATGCACCTGCCGGGCTTTGCCGAGAGCATCGGCTGGACCGAGGTGTCACCAGACGGCGAGGTGGTCGCGCATGGACCCAGCCACGAATGGCAGCAGGGTGAGGCGGAGATCTACCTGGCGCTCACCACGGGTATCCGCGACTACGTGCGCAAGAACGGCTTTTCCGGCGTGGTGCTGGGGTTGTCGGGCGGGATCGACTCGTCGCTCGTGCTCGCGCTCGCGGTCGACGCCCTGGGCGCGGACAACGTGCTCGCGGTGCGCATGCCGTCGCGCTACACCTCGCCGATGAGCCTCGAGGATGCCGAGCTCCAGTGCGAGGCCCTGGGCGTGCGCTGCGAGACCATTTCGATCGAGTCGATCTTCGAATCCTTCCGCGACACGCTCTCGCCGCTGTTCGCGGGGCTGGCCGAGGACGTCACAGAGGAAAACCTGCAGGCCCGTGGTCGCGGCGTGATCCTGATGGCGCTGTCGAACAAGTTCGGCCGGCTGCTGCTGACCACCGGCAACAAGTCCGAACTGGCGGTGGGTTATGCCACGCTCTACGGCGACATGGCCGGTGGCTTCGCGCCGATCAAGGACGTGCCCAAGACGGTCGTCTACGAACTCGCCCGCTATCGCAACACGCTGGGTGGCACCGTGCGTCCGGAACTGGACGCGGTGCCAGAGCGGGTCATTACCCGCGAACCGTCCGCCGAGCTGCGCGCCGACCAGAAGGATTCCGATTCGCTGCCACCCTACGAGGACCTCGACCGCATCATCGAGGCCTTCGTCGAGCGCGATTGCAGCATCGAGGACATCGTGGCGATGGGGCTCGACGAGGCGGTGGTACGCCGGGTGGTGGGGCTGATCCTGGTCAACGAGTACAAGCGCCGCCAGGCGCCGCCGGGCGTGCGCATCAGCCGTCGGGCCTTCGGTCGCGACCGCCGCTACCCGATCAGCTCGGGCTTTCGCCCCGACAAGGGCGATTCCTGAGCGGACTTGGTCAGCGGGTACTCGCCACAATGCGTGCTGACCTCTGACCTCTGACCTCTGACCTCTGACCTCTGACCTCTGACCTCTGACCTCTGACCGCTGACCTCGTCAGCCGAGGTCACCCCACTGGTACTGCAGTATCGCGACACCGGTGATCGCCGCGGTCTCGGCGCGCAGCACCCGCGGCCCCAGGGTCAGGGCGCGAAAGCCGTGTTCGACCGCCGTCGCCACCTCGTCTTCCGTCAATCCGCCCTCGGGGCCCACCAGCAGCGCCACGCCCTCGGGGCGTGGTTGGTCGCGCAGTTCGGTCAACGGTCGCGCGGCGCGCGGGTCGAGCACCAGCCGTAGCGGTGCGTCGGTGGTCGCCAGCGCGTCGGCCAGCGCTCGGATCGGCACGATCTCGGGCAGGGTGTCGCGGCCGCACTGCTCGCAGGCATTGATCATGATCTGGCGCCAGCGACTGAGCCGCTTCTCGGCGCGTGCGCCCTTGAGCTCGAGCACGCTGCGCTCGGTCTCCACCGGCGCGATGCTGGTCACCCCGAGCTCGACGGCCTTCTGGATCACCAGCTCCATCTTCTCGCCCTTGGCCAGGGCGGCCAGCAGCGTGATCGGGACCACCGATTCGGTCGGGCTCGGTTCGCTCGCCTCGATCCGCACGCTTGCCCCGCGGCGGGCCAGTGACAGTAGCCCGCTGGCCCGTCGCCCTCGACCGTTGAACAGCTCCAGCGGTTGGCCGTCCTTCAGGCGCAACACGTTGCGCAGGTAATTGACGGTCTCGGCCGGCAGCTCGATGTCCTGACCGTCCTGCAACTCGTCGTCGACGAAGACCCGGCGGACGCGCATGCGGTCAGCGCACCGCCGCGTGGCTGGCGTCGCGCGTGACCTCGAACACGTGTCGGTAGTCGTCCTCGTCGAGGACGTAGGGCGGCATCCAGTAGAGCGTGTTGCCCAGCGGGCGTAGCAGCAGCTCGTGCTCCAGCGCGTACTGATAGGCGCGCACGCCGCGGCGGTCCTCGGAGGCGAACGGCTCGCCGGTCTCCGGATTGACCAGGTCCATCGCCGCGATCATGCCGGTGCGGCGCACGTTGGTGATGTGCGGTAGCTTTGCCATCTCGGCGAGGTGGCTATCCATGATCTCCTGCGCCTTGTGGTTAGCGTTTATCACGTCGTCACGCTCGAACAGGTCGAGGGTGGCGAGCGCCGCGGCGCAGGCGAGCGGATTGCCGGTGAAGCTGTGGCTGTGCAGGAAGGCCCGCATGCTGTTGTAGTCGTCGTAGAACGCCTGGTAGACCGTGTCGCTGGTGAGCACGGCGGCCAACGGCAGATAGCCGGCGGTCAGCCCCTTGGACAGGCACATGAAGTCGGGCGTGATGTCGGCCTGCTCGCAGGCGAACAGCGTGCCGGTACGGCCGAAGCCCACCGCGATCTCATCACAGATCAGGTGCACGTCGAACTCGTCGCAGAGCATGCGCAGGCCTCGGATGTAATCCGGGTGGTGCATCAGCATGCCCGCCGCGCACTGAACCAATGGCTCGACGATCACCGCGGCGGTGCGGTCGGCCTGCTCCTCGAGGATCCGTCGCATGCCGTCGAGTGCCTCGGCGGCGCGCTCGCGGCAGTCGCCGCGGTCCTGGCGGCAGGCCGGCGACGGGGCGGTCGCGGTGGCGCGCAGCAGCGGGCCGTAGGTGTCCTTGTACAGGCCGACGTCGCCGACCGAGAGCGTGCCGAGCGTCTCGCCGTGGTAGCTGTTGGCCACGGTGATGAACTCGCTCTTCTCGGGTTTGCCGCTGTTGCGCCAGTAGTGGTAGCTCATCTTTAGTGCCACCTCGACCCCGGACGAGCCGTTATCGGCGTAGAAGGCCCGGTCGAGGCCTGAGGGCGTGATCTCCACCAGCCGCTCGGACAACTCGACCACCGGGGCGTGCGAGAAGCCCGCCAGGATGACGTGTTCGAGCTTGTCGAGTTGGGCCTTGATGCGTTCGTTGATGTAGGGGTTGGCGTGGCCGAAGATATTGACCCACCACGAGCTGATGATGTCGAGGTAGCGCCGGCCGTCGAAGTCGTACAACCACGGCCCCTCGCCGCGGTCGACGGGTACCAGCGGGATGGACTCGTGGTCCTTCATCTGGGTGCAGGGGTGCCAGAGGACGTTCAGGTCGCGGCGTTGCCAGTCCTGGTTGCGGGTCATGCCGTACTCCGAGAGGGAAGTGGATTCAGCGTTCGTTGATGGTCTCGTCGACGCGGCGACCGAAGTGGCGCCCGCCGCGCTCGGTCAGCGATACGCGCACCCGGTCGCCGGGCGTGAGATCGAGCACGCTCACCGCCTCGCCTTGCGCGGTCACCAGGCGGATGGTCTCGGCGTGCTGCAGGATCGCGGAGATCGTCGTGCCTTCGTCGTCGACCGCCTCGACCTGCACCATCGGGCGGCGCTCGATCTTGTTGCGCCCGACGGCCAGCGTGCGGGTCTGCCCGTTGGCACCCACCACCAGGGCCGGATCGCCGCTGGCCATCTCGGCCAGGTAGCGGATGCGATCGCCCGGGGTAACGACATAGCCGTGGATCGCGCCGGCATTCACGCGGAACGGGCGGGCGGCGCAGTGCGGGTTGTCGACGTTCTCGCTGTGCACGAGAAAGCGGGCGTGGTTGAAGCTGCCCACCAGCAGGCCCTCGCCGGGGGCGAGCTCGCCGATCAGGTCGAGGCAGCTGCGGTCGCCCATGCCCACGGGGTTGATCGCGGTGATGCGAGCCTCGGTCAGGGCGACCGGGGGTGGTTGGAGTTGGTCGAGCACGTGCCCGAGCGCCTCGACGGTAGCGGCGTCGGCATGGCGCAGCCAGATGCCGGCCACGCCTTGTTCCATGATGGTCAGGGCAAGCTTGGCCTGTTCGGCGCTATCGACCACCTGGATCACGTCGATGCCACGGGCGATCAGGTTCTCGGCCGGGATGATGGTCCATTCTGCCGGCTCAATGACCGCGAGCCGCTCTCGGTCGACTGTCTCCTCGTCGACCTCGCGTTCGATGCGGAAGCGGGCGAAGTCCCGGCCTTCCTGAAGATCGCCGTTCGAGCCGACGCGCGGCAGGCCTGCCGTATCGCTGCCCTCCGGCATGACCAGGGCGGTGGCGCTGGCCGCTCGGGCCGCGTGCGCCGCCGCCTGGTCGGCCGGTTCGATCCAGATGTGCTTGCGCGGGGTCGAATCGCTCATGGGGCGGGAGTATAACGTCTCGCCGGCGGGCCGCGGGTCAGTCGCCGATCAGGCCGGCGTCCTCGCACAGGCGGATCACCGGTCCCGAGCGATTCATGGCATAGAAGTGGATGCCCGGCACGCCCGCGTCGACCAGTTCACGGCACAGGTCGGAGACCACGTCGTGGCCGAAGGCACGTACGCCATCGAGGTCGTCGCCGAAAGCCTCGAGCCGCTTTCTGAGCCAGCGCGGAATGTCCGCGCCGCACATGTCGGAGAAGCGGGCGAGCTGTTGGTAGTTGGTGATTGGCATCACGCCAGGGACGATCGGCACGTCGATGTTCAGCCTCTCGCAGTCGTCGAGAAAGCGACGGTAGGCCTCGATCGAGTAGAAATACTGCGTGATCGCGGCGTCCGCGCCGGCCTCGACCTTGCGCTTGAAGTTGGCAAGATCCGCCTCGG
The DNA here is from genome assembly GCA_016938615.1 of Halothiobacillaceae bacterium. Classification (GTDB taxonomy): domain Bacteria; phylum Pseudomonadota; class Gammaproteobacteria; order Halothiobacillales; family Halothiobacillaceae; genus Guyparkeria. Next base: position 9,156 of record JAFGUH010000015.1, read on the forward strand.
CGTTCGGGGCCTGCGGGTGGATCTCCGGGTAGGCGGCGACCTCGACGTGGAACCAGTCGCCACTGTGCTCGCGAATGAAGGCGACCAGCTCGTTGGCATAACGAAAATCGCCGGGGTCCTGCATGCCGCTGGGCAGGTCGCCACGCAGGGCGACGATCCGCCGGATGTCCTGCTCGCGGTAGTCATCGAGGATCGCGGCGATCCCCTCGCGCGAGGAGCCGATGCAGGACAGGTGCGGGGCGGCCGGGATGCCCGAGTCGCGCTGGATCTCGCGAACCGTCTCGAAGGTGCGCGTCTGGGTCGAGCCGCCGGCGCCGAAGGTCACCGAGAAGTACTCGGGGGCGATCGCCCCAGCGAGGGTTTGGTACGCCTCGCGCAGGCGCGCTGCGCCCTCGTCGGACTTGGGCGGAAAGAATTCGCAGGAAACCGGGATCGGCATGATTCCTCCGGGAAAATGTAATGCGGGCGGCACGGGAAGCCGTGTCGCCCGGGAGCAGTCGGTCGTGCCGGATCAGTAGCGCCGGATCAGTAACGATAGGCGTCCGGCTTGAACGGGCCCTCGGTGGGCACGCCCAGGTACTTCGCCTGCTCGTCGGTCATGCGCGTGAGCACGCCGCCGAAGCCCTCGACCATGTAGCGGGCGACCTCTTCGTCGAGCTGCTTGGGCAGCACCTCGACCCGCAGGGCCTCCTGCTTCTTCTCGGCCGGCAGCTCGGCGAAGCGATCTTGGAACAGGTGAATCTGTGCCAGCACCTGGTTGGCGAACGAGCCGTCCATGATGCGGCTCGGGTGGCCGGTGGCGTTGCCCAGGTTCACCAGGCGGCCCTCGGAGAGCAGGATCAGGTAGTTTTCGCTGTCCGGGTCGAAGTCGCCGCCGGCGGTCGCCTCGCGGTAGACCTTGTGCACCTGCGGCTTGATCTCTTCCCAGGCCCAGTTCTCGCGCATGTAGGCGGTGTCGATCTCGTTGTCGAAGTGGCCGATGTTGCAGACCACCGCCGTGTTCTTGAGCGCACGCAGCATCGGCGCGTCACAGACGTCGACGTTGCCGGTGGTGGTGACGATCAGGTCGATCTTGCCCAGCAGGCGCTGGTCGATGCCATCGTCGGTGCCGGTGTTGATACCGTCGACGTACGGCGAGACCACCTCGAAGCCGTCCATCGCCGCCTGCATGGCGCAGATCGGGTCGATCTCGGTGACCTTGACGATCATGCCTTCCTGACGCAGCGAGGCGGCCGAGCCCTTGCCCACGTCACCGTAGCCGATCACCAGCGCCTGCTTGCCCGACAGCAGGTGGTCGGTAGCGCGCTTGATTGCGTCCGAGAGCGAGTGACGGCAGCCGTACTTGTTGTCGTTCTTCGACTTGGTGACCGCGTCGTTGACGTTGATCGCCGGGATCTTGAGCGAGCCCTCGGCCAGCATCTCGAGCAGACGGTGCACGCCGGTGGTGGTCTCTTCGGAGACACCGTGGATGCCCTCGAGCAGGTTCGGGTACTTCTCGTGCATCAGGCCGGTCAGATCGCCGCCGTCGTCCAAGAGCAGGTTGGGCGTCCAGGCCTCGTTGGCATCGCCCGGGCCGTGGATGGTCTGCTCGACGCACCACCAATACTCTTCCTCGGTCTCGCCCTTCCAGGCGAACACCGGGATGCAGGCCGCCGCGATGGCCGCCGCGGCCTGGTCCTGGGTGGAGAAGATATTGCAGGAGGACCAGCGCACCTCGGCGCCGAGCGCGATCAGGGTCTCGATCAGCACCGCGGTCTGGATGGTCATGTGGATGCAGCCGGCGATGCGCGCGCCGGCCAGCGGCTGCTCGGCGCGGTATTTCTCGCGGATCTTGATCAGGGCCGGCATCTCGCGCTCGGCGATGCGGATCTCGCGGCGACCCCAGTCGGCCAGCGTGATGTCGGCGACCTTGTAGTCGTTGAAGGCTTGCGGCTTGGTTACGGCATTCACGGTCAGCGTCCTCGTCGATTCTTTCGTTTGTGACGACCTGAACGAGAGGGCGTGTCGTGCGGCTCTTGTTCAAGTCGAGGCTTGAAAGCGAACCCGGTTCTGATGGGGCGGGTTCTCAAGAGCGCCGTTGATCAGGTGACGGCCCGACCGTGTCGGGCCGCCGCCGCGCCCCGGCCGAGCCTGACCCGCTTATCAGCGGATTGCAGCGCTCCTCGGTCGGGGCGGGGAAAAATCAGTCGGGGATTATAACCGCCTGCGGGGCGGTCTGCACGAGGGGTGGTTCCGACGCCTTACAGACCGGCGTCGACCCGCAGCGCCTCGGCGCGATCGGTGCGCTCCCAGCTGAATTCCGGCTCCTCGCGGCCGAAGTGGCCGCCGACGGCGGTCTTGCGGTAGATCGGCCGGATCAGGTCGAGCATCTGCAGGATGCCGTAGGGCCGCAGATCGAAATGCTTGCGCACCAACTCGGTGATGCGCTCGTCGGAAATGTGGCCCGTGCCGAAGGTGTCGACGCTGATGGAGGTCGGCTCGGCCACGCCGATGGCATACGAAATCTGGATCTCGCAACGGTCGGCGAGACCCGCGGCGACGATGTTCTTGGCCACGTAGCGCCCGGCGTAGGCGGCCGAACGATCGACCTTGGAGGGATCCTTGCCCGAGAAGGCGCCGCCGCCGTGCCGGGCCATGCCGCCGTAGGTGTCGACGATGATCTTCCGGCCGGTCAGGCCGCAGTCGCCCACCGGCCCACCGATAATGAACTGGCCGGTGGGGTTGATGTGGTACTTGGTATGCTGATCGAGCCATTCGGCCGGCAGCACCGGCTTGATGATCTCTTCCATCACCGCCTCGTGCAGATCCGACTGGGCGATGTCCGGGTTGTGCTGCGTGGAGAGGACCACCGCGTCGACGCCCACCGGCACACCGTCCTCATAGCGGAAGGTCACCTGGGATTTCGCATCAGGGCGCAGCCAGGGCAGGATGCCGGCCTCGCGCACCTCGGACTGGCGCTGGACCAGTCGGTGGGCGTAGGTGATCGGCGCGGGCATGAGCACGTCGGTCTCGTTGGTCGCGTAACCGAACATCAGGCCCTGGTCGCCGGCGCCCTGGTTGACGGCGTCCTCGCGGTCGACGCCCTGCGCGATGTCGGAGGATTGCTTGCCGATGGCGTTGAGCACGCCGCAGGTGTGGCCATCGAAACCCAGCTCCGAGCTGGTGTAGCCGATATCCACGATCACGTCACGCACCAACTCGTCCACGTCGACCCAGGCCGAGGTAGTGACCTCGCCTGCAAGCACGACGAAACCGGTCTTGACCAGCGCCTCGCAGGCCACGCGCGCTAGAGGGTCCTGCGTGAGGATCGCATCAAGGATCGCGTCACTGATCTGGTCGGCGATCTTGTCCGGGTGGCCCTTGGAGACCGACTCGGAGGTAAATAGGTGGTGCTTCGGGGCGGATGCGCTCATCGCGTGCGGGCCTCTCTCGCATGCTCAGGTTGGGTCGGGTGACGGTCCGGTGGGCGGCAGGCAGCCGCGCCGGGGGTGGATCATGGCACAGTCTCGGTCGTGATTCAGTAGCCGTAGGTGCCTACCAGCAAGTCGGCGTTGCCAGCGTAATATGCATTGGTCGCCGGGACGATGTCGGTCAGGCTTTGTTCCTCGAGGATGCGCTTACCTTCCTCGGTCTCGGGAAACGAGACCAGCGCCTGTCGTAGCGCCTTGCGCGTGCGCTCGTTCACCTCGGGCGAGACCGAGAAGCCGAGGAACGGGAGCGGTTCGGTTGTCACGACTGGATAGAGCCCGGTGTAGCCACCGACCAGCGGGGTGGGGATCACGCCCGCACGAGCCCGGCCTTCGAGAATGGCGGTAGCGACATCGCGGTTGGTCTGCGCGAACACCAGCGTGGGTTGCTGGACCGGGTTGGGGAACAACTGGTAGAGCACCAGGGCGCTAACCGAAGGGGAAGGCTGGACGGCGACGCGCTCGTTGACCAGTTCCTTCGGCGAGAGGATCAAATCGTCGTCGCGGGTGATCAGGGACTGGGTTACTTCGCCATCGAAGCGGGCCACCACTTGCCAGCCTTGCCGCTGGACCCGGAAGTCTGTCACCGGGGCGGAGTCCAGGACGATGTCAAAGTCCGAACCGCCACGCGTGGCCTCCCAGAAGGAGAGGAAATTCGGGAAAAGCTTCAGTTCGACCGGCTGGCCCAGGCGGCGGCCGAGGTATTCGACCACCGGCGTGTAGGCCTTCTCGAGCTCCGCCTCCGGTAGGAATGGGGCAATTGCCATCTGCAGCGGCTCCTTCGCCTGGGCCGGGAACGTGGCCGGGAGCGTGGCGATCAGCAGGGCGAACGCGCTGACGAGGAGCGAGGCGAGGCGGGGCCTCAAGGCCTGACGGGCGGCGGCACGGGCCGCGCCGGCGGTTTGGGGTGGCGAGGACGCGCTCATGGGTTAGGCTCTCCTGGTCCTTGGTGACGTGTTCGTTTTTCTCTGGCATGTCGAGCCGATCTGCTGCCGGCTTCGCCTGACTCCCGCCCACGGGTGCCACGGGTGCGGCTGGGCAGGCGATCCGAAAATACCACATTGCCACTCCTGCGCCGAGCCAAAGGCATGGCCGGTGCCGGCCCGGCATGCCACACTCGCACGCTCAGATAGCCTGGATTTTTCACCGCATCGAGGAGGCACAGCATGGCTCGAACCGAAACGCCCGTCTGCGACTTCGGTCGCCCCGCCGTCGATTTCGCGCTGCCGGACACGGAAGGACGCATCTGGCGCCTGACGGACGTGCGTGGCGAGAAGGGCACGCTCGTCATGTTCATCTGCAACCATTGTCCCTACGTAAAGGCGGTGCTCGATCGCATCGCACGCGATGCCCGCGAGCTCAAGGCCTTTGGCGTGAACAGCGTCGCGATCATGTCCAACGACCCGACCGACTACCCCGAAGATTCGCCCGAGAACATGAAGCGCCTCGCGGAGGCCTTGAAATTCCCGTTTCCCTACCTGCTCGACGAGTCACAGACGGTCGCCAAGGCCTTTGGGGCGGTCTGTACGCCGGACTTCTTCGGTTATAACGCCGACCTCGAACTGCAGTACCGTGGCCGACTGGACACCTCGCGCAAGGAGGCCGAGCCAGATGCCCCGCGCGAACTGTTCGAAGCCATGAAGCAGGTGGCCGCGACCGGTCGCGGCCCCGAGGACCAAACTCCGTCCATGGGTTGTTCGATCAAGTGGCGCGAGGCTTGAGCTGACACACCGGATTATCTCCTGCCATGGTCGAGGCCTCTTCGCCCAGAGGCGCCACCGCTGCGTGCAGAGCTTCCCTAAGTGTTTGAAAATCGGGGCGGTTGCCTTGCGTGAGGGTTTTGGGGACAATGGCGCGCAACTTCCGGGCCTGCCCCCAGGGAGCCTCTGCACGAATGGATGGTGTCTGAAGCGGGACCGCCAAGGGTCCAGATGCAAGGCGCGGTGTACCGTGAATGGCCGTCGCCATTCGCAAGCGCCGCAACGCCGCAGACGGGCCCTTGGTGGCCCGCCCGGCGGGGCTCGCGGGTTTGCCCGCACGCCGCAAAGCCGTCTCTCGACGGGGCAATGAGCCCGTCTTCGAGACGGCGCCAGAAAAGCGAACAAACCCGCAAGCCAGAGACGCCATCCATTCGTGCAGAGGTTCCCGAGACAAGGCGCCGACGGCTGCGTGCGCAATGCACATGGTGCCCAGAATCGCTTATTTTCAACCCTTTGGAGTGTTTTATGTCGACACGTAGAGAGCTGGCCAACGCGATTCGCGCGTTGAGCATGGATGCCGTTCAGAAGGCGAATTCGGGTCATCCGGGCGCGCCCATGGGCATGGCGGACATCGCCGAGGTGCTGTGGAACGACTACATGCACCACAACCCGAAGAACCCGGAATGGCCGAA
>JAFGUH010000154.1 GCA_016938615.1 Halothiobacillaceae bacterium
CGCGATGGAAGAAGGCCTTCGCTTTGCCGTCCGTGAAGGCGGTCGCACCGTCGGCGCTGGCGTCGTTTCCAAGATCATCGAGTAATCAGATATGGCAGGACAAACGATTCGCATCCGGCTGAAGAGCTTCGATCACCGCCTGATCGACCGTTCTACCGCGGAAATCGTCGAGACCGCGCGCCGCAGTGGCGCACGGATCAAGGGCCCGATTCCGCTGCCGACTCGCAAGGAACGGTACACCGTGCTGACCTCGCCGCACGTCAACAAGGACGCGCGCGACCAGTACGAGATCCGCACCCACAAGCGCGTGCTCGACATCGTCGACCCGACCGACAAGACGGTCGACCTGTTGATGCAGCTTGACCTGGCCGCAGGCGTGGATGTCCAGATCCGTCTGAACTGATCCCGCACTGTCGCCCGGAACGCGCCGGCCAAAACGCTTTTGGCTCGGCGCGTTTTCTGTTATAGTGCCGCGCTCTTGTTCAGCCCGATGCGTAAAAACGCGCGTCGGGCTGGTTTTTTCCGGCGATCCGGTCAATCGAAATCGGCGTCGAAATGCATAACGAGGAAACAACCATGGCTTTAGGTGTTGTCGGTCGTAAGGTCGGCATGACCCGAGTGTTCGACGAGTCCGGCGTGTCCACGCCGGTTACCGTCATCGAGGTCGAGCCGAACCGCGTTACCCAGAAGAAGATCCAGGATGTCGACGGTTACACCGCGCTGCAGGTGACAGTGGGCGAACGCCGCGCCAGCCGCGTGACCAAGCCGATGGCCGGTCACTTCGCGAAAGCGGGTGCGGCTGCCGGTCGCGCCGTGCGCGAATTCCGCGTCGACGAGGACTTGCTCGCCAATTACGAGGCGGGCAACGAGATCACCGTCGAGATCTTCGCTGACGTGCCGTCGGTGGACGTGACCGGTACCAGCAAGGGCAAGGGCTTTGCGGGCACGGTCAAGCGTCACAACTTCCGTACCCAGGACGCCACGCACGGCAACTCCCGTTCACATCGGGTGCCGGGGTCGATCGGTCAGAACCAGACCCCGGGCCGGGTGTTCAAGGGCAAGAAGATGGCCGGTCACATGGGTGACGAGCGGGTCTCCGCGATGAACCTGAAGGTAGTGCGCGTGGATGCCGAGAAGGGTCTGTTGCTGGTGAAGGGTGCCGTTCCCGGTGCCACCGGTGGCGACGTGCTCGTTCGTCCCTCGGTCAAGATCAAAGCGTGAGGTCGTCAGGTATGGATATCCAAGTCAAGAACGGTTCCGCGCTGAACGTCTCCGAACAGGTCTTCGGCCGGGAATACAACGAGGCGCTGGTGCACCAGGCCGTGATCGCGTTTCTGGCGGGCGGTCGTGCGGGCACCAAGAAACAGTTGAGTCGCTCCGAGGTCTCCGGCGGCAACACCAAGCCGTGGCGTCAAAAAGGCACGGGGCGTGCCCGGGCCGGCACCACTCGCGGCCCGATCTGGCGTACCGGTGGCGTGACCTTCGCCGCCCGCCCGCGCGACTTCGGGCAGAAGATGAACCGCAAGGCGTACCGCGCCGCGATGCGGTCCATCCTCTCCGAACTGCTGCGCCAGGACCGCCTGGTCGTGGTCGAGTCGCTGGCCGTCGATGCACCGAAGACCAAGCAGGTCGTGAAGGTGCTCAACGACCTCGGGATCGACAAGGGCAAGCGCCTGATCGTCACCGAAGCGGTGGACGAGGCGCTGCTGCTGGGTTCGCGCAACGTCGTCGAGTTGGGCTACCGCACCGCGGGGACGCTCGACCCGGTCAGCCTGGTGGACGCCGATCATGTCGTCATCACCCAGGGCGCCCTGAAGATGGTTGAGGAGTGGCTGTCATGATTTCGGAAAAACTTTACGACGTGCTGCGCGCCCCGGTGGTCACCGAAAAGACCGCCCGCGCCGGCGAGTTCAACCAATACGTGTTCCAGGTCGCGACCGCGGCGTCCAAGCCGGAGATCAAGGCGGCTGTCGAGCAGGTCTTCGAGGTAAGCGTCAAGGCTGTCCAGGTGGCGAATCAGCGCGGCAAGGTGCGCCGGTTTCGGGGCATGCCGGGTCGTCGGGCCGATACCAAGAAGGCCTACGTCACGCTCGCCGAGGGGCAGACCATCGACTTCGGCTCGGCCGGCTAAACCAAGGGGATTCAACTCATGGCTATCAAAGTTGCAAAACCGACTTCTCCGGGTCGCCGTGGCGTCGTCGAGACCGACCGTTCCGAGCTCTACAAAGGCAAGGGTTACGCGCCCCTGCTCGAGAAGAAACACGGCTCGGGCGGCCGGAACAACGCCGGTCGCATCACCAGTCGGCACATCGGTGGTGGGCACAAGCAGCACTACCGTAAGGTCGACTTCAAGCGGAACAAGGACGGTGTCGTCGCCGAGATTGAGCGTATCGAGCACGATCCCAACCGCTCGGCGCATATTGCGTTGCTGAAGTACGCCGATGGCGAGCGTCGCTACATTATCTGCCCGCGCGGCGTGAAGGTTGGTCAGGCGATCGTTTCCGGCGTCGAGGCGCCGATTAAGGCGGGCAATGCACTGCCGCTGTACGCGATCCCGGTGGGCACGACGATCCACGCGATCGAGCTCAAGCCGGGCAAGGGTGCCCAGCTGGCGCGCAGCGCGGGCGCGGCCTGTCAGCTGGTTGCACGTGACGGCTCCTACGCCACGATCCGTCTGCGGTCCGGCGAGATGCGCAAGGTGCTCTCCGAGTGTCGCGCCACTGTCGGGGAGGTCTCCAACCAGGAGCACAGCCTCCGTCAGCTGGGCAAGGCCGGTGCCAAGCGCTGGCGGGGTGTCCGCCCGACCGTGCGCGGCGTGGTGATGAACCCGGTCGATCACCCGCACGGTGGTGGCGAAGGTCGCACGTCCGGCGGTCGTCATCCGGTTACCCCGTGGGGTGTGCCGACCAAGGGTTACAAGACGCGAACGAACAAGCGTACCGATAAGTACATCGTTCGTCGTCGTAACAAGAAATAACGCAATAAGAGGGCTTCAAGGTGCCACGTTCACTCAAGAAAGGTCCCTTCGTGGACCATCACCTGATGCAGAAAGTGGAAGAGGCCGCGGCTGCAAACAGCCGCCGGCCCATAAAGACCTGGTCGCGTCGCTCGATGATCCTTCCCGACATGATCGGGTTGACCATCGCGGTGCACAACGGTCGTCAGCACGTTCCCGTGCTGATTAACGAGAACATGGTTGGTCAGAAACTCGGCGAGTACGCACCCACGCGCACTTACCGCGGTCACGCCGCCGACAAGAAAGCCAAGCGTTAAGGAGGGTCCGTGATGCAAGCTAAAGCACTTCACCGCTTCGCGCGGATCTCTCCGCAGAAGGCTCGCCTGGTGGCCGATCAGGTCCGTGGCGTAAACGTCGCCGCCGCACTGGAAAGCCTCCAGTTCTCGACCAAGAAGGGTGCCGAAATCATCCGCAAGGTCGTCGAGTCGGCGATCGCCAACGCGGAGAACAACGAGGGTGCCGACGTCGATCGTCTGCGCATCGCCGAGATCATGGTCGATGAGGGCCCGACCCTGAAGCGATTCCGTGCACGGGCGAAGGGCCGTGGTGTGCGGATCCTCAAGCGGACCAGCCACATCAAAGTCGTCGTCAGCGAGCGCTAAGGAGCAGTCATGGGTCACAAAGTACATCCGGTAGGCTTC
>JAFGUH010000155.1 GCA_016938615.1 Halothiobacillaceae bacterium
CGGCGCGCGGTGAATGGCCGTCGCCATTCGCAAGCGCCGCAACGCCGCAGATGGGCCCTTGGCGGCCCGCCCGGACGGGGCTCGCGGGTTTGCCCGCACTCGGCGTTCCCGGCCCTCGACGGGCAATGAGCCCGCCTTCGGTCCGGCGCCTTGATTGCGAACAAACCCGCAAGCCAGAGGCACCATCGATTCGTGCAGAGGTTCCCTAGCCTTCGCCGGCCTCACGGATTGCGACCGACCACGGACCCAGGACGACCCGCATGCGACTCCCCCTGCCGATTCAGTTCCTCGTCTTCATCCTCGTCCAACTGGGCCTGAGCGCTGGACTGGTGTTCTACCTCGGCAATCTCGCCCAATCGAATGTCGAGACCTTCGACCAGGCAAGCCGAGGCTTCGTCCACACCCAGAAGGCGATCGAGCAGCTTCGCGCAAACTACGCCGACATCGTCACCAAGGTCGAACATCGCGTCGATGCCTTCGCGGCGGGGGAGCGCCACGATGTCTCGGATCTGCGCGACGAGCTCAAGCAGATCGCCACCACCGTGCGCGGCAGCGTATCGCTCGAGCCGCTGCGCGATGACCACCCCGGAGCAGTGAATCGCCTAGCCGGCTCGATCGACGCACAGGCCGAGGCGCTGGTTCAGGCCAGCCAGACCGTTGCCTCGGCCGACCGTGCCGAGGTCTCGCGCGTCCAGTCTCGACTGGCGGAACGGCGCACGCGGATCATGAGCGTGGGTTTCGGCGAGCTGATCGAGGCAGCCAACGAGGACATGGACCGCACCATGCGTGCGATCCATTCGGCCAACGAAGCCGTCATCGGCAACTACCAGGTGGTGCTGATCGGTTTCGTTATGCTCCAGGCCCTGCTCCTGATGGGCGTGCTCTGGCTGACCAACCGCCAGATCCGCCAGCTCGCGGATATCACCGAGCAGATCGTCGCCGGCAAGCAGGCTTCCGCCGGGAGCGAGCAAAAGCGCCGCGATCAGCTCGGCCGCATCGCGCGCGCGGTGCAACAGTTCCGCAGCTCGCTCGTTAGTCTGGCGAACTCGCGCGAACAACTGCAGGCGATGCTCAAGAAACACGACAAGGAATCCCTGAGCCGCAAGCGGGCCGAGGACTCGCTCGCGTTGACCGCATCGATCTTCGACGAGGTCCAGGAAGCCGTCCTGGTGACCGATATCCGCGGGCATGTCTCTCGCGCGAACCCGGCCGCCCAGACGCTGCTCGGTCTCACCGCCACACAACTCTCCGACCGACCGCTCCTCGAGATCCTGCTGGGCAAGCCGGCCGATGTCGTGGCGCCGATCTGGCGGCACCTGCTCGACGAAGGCGAATGGCGCAGCGAGGTCGAATTCACCCGCGAGGGTGACGATCGTCGACTGACCGGCCTGGTGTCGATCCGCCTGATCGGCGAACCGCGCGAGGGCCGTGGCCACGTGATCGTGGTGATCAACGATTACACCGAGATCCGGGCACGCGAGCGGGAGATACTTGCGCTCGCCCGCCTCGACAGCGTCACCGAGCGCTTGAACCGCGGCTACTTTGTCCAGCAGATCGACAGCCGGATACGTACCGAGCCGGAACAGCCCTTCGCACTGGTCGCCATCGGCCTGGACGGCTTTACGGCATTCAACGACGCCCTGGGTCGCCGTTTCGGTGACCGGATCCTGCGCGCCATCGGCGACCGACTCGACGACATCGTCGCCCCGGACGCCCAGTTGGCACGGATCGACGGCGACGAGTTCGGCTTCCTCGTGTTCGCCGACGGCCCGCAAGCCCTCGTGGAACGGGTGGACGCCATGATGAGCGCGGCCCACGCGACGGTCACCGAGCGGCTCGAGCTGTCGGGCTACCGACTCGACATCCGTGCCAGCGTGACCTCCGCCGATTACCCGGGCGAGGGAGCCAGCGCCGAGGAGTTGCTGCGGATCACCGACAACGGCCTGTCACAGGCCAAGGCCGAGGGCGGCAACCGCATCGTCGGCCATGCCGAGGGGCACAGCCGGGCCGCCCAGCGACGCTTCGACCTCACCCAGGCGCTCGGCAAGGCCCTTGGCAACCGCGAAATGCGCGTGCACTACCAACCGCAGGTCTCCCTTGCTAGTGGGGCATTGGTGGGTTTCGAAGCACTCATGCGCTGGCGCTACCGTGGCGACTGGATCTCGCCGAACGAGTTCATCCCGCTGGCCGAGGAACACAACCTGATCGGCGAGTTCACCGAGTGGGCACTCGACCAGTCCTGTCGCCGACTGGCCGACTGGCAACGATTGGCGGGCCAGGAACTGACCATATCGATCAACGTTCCGCCGCAGTTATTGTTGCTGGACAAGGTCGACGAACGATTGATCGCATTGACGAAAACCGCCGGCCTGCCGACCTCCTCGATCGTCCTCGAGATCACCGAGAGCGATTTCGGCTCCGACCCGACCCTGCTCGCCGAACGCCTGCACCAGCTCGCAATGCAGGGGTTTGCCATCGCAATCGACGACTTCGGCACCGGCCACTCGTCACTTGCCTACCTCAACAACCTGCCGATCTCGAAGCTCAAGATCGACAAGCAGTTCGTCGACAAGATCGAACACGACGAGGACGCTCGCAAGCTGCTCGGCTCGATCCTCGCGCTGGCGGAGAAGCTGGAGTTCGAGGTAGTGATCGAGGGAGTCGAAACCTCGCAACAACTGGTCGAGCTGCGCAAGTTCGGCAGTCGGCTGCAGGTCCAGGGATTCGTGTTCTCGCGGCCCTTCGACGAGGACTACTGGGACGGCGAATTCATGCACGGCCGTATTCCGAACTACCCGGTCCCCGAGATCCAGCCGACTCGCCAGACCGACTGACCTCCCACGCCCCGAGAACAAAAGGCCCGCTGCCGCAACGCGCGACAGCGGGCCTTTTTCGTCGATGAGGCCGTCGACATGACCGCGGGGCCGGTTCTCAGTGCGCCTCGTCCCAGGACCCCCCGATCCCGATGCCCACCTCGAGCGGCACGCGCAGGTCGGCCGCCCGGATCATCGTGCGCTCGATCTCGTCTGCCAGTGAGGCCGCCTCGTCGGCGGGCACCTCGAAGATCAGCTCGTCGTGCACCTGGATGATCATGCGCGCCCGCCCGGTCTTCACCACGTTCTCGTAAAGGGCGAGCATCGCCCGCTTGATGATGTCGGCGGCCGTGCCCTGCATCGGCGCGTTGATCGCCGTGCGTTCGGCGTACTGGCGGCGCTGGCCGTTGCGGCTCTTGAGCTCGGGCAGGTAGAGGCGGCGGCCGAAGACTGTCTCGACAAAGCCGCGCTCATGGGCCCGCGCGCGGGTCTTGTCCATGTAGCGCGCCACCCCCGGGTAACGGGCGAAGTAGCGATCGATGTAGTCCTGCGCCTCCGTGCGCCCCACCCCGATCTGGCGAGCCAGACCAAAGGCGGACATGCCGTAGATCAGCCCGAAGTTGATCGCCTTGGCCGCACGCCGCTGCTCGTCGCTTACCTCGCCGCCGTCGGCGAACACCTCGCGGGCGGTCGCGCGATGAATGTCCTCGCCCTGCTCGAAGGCCGACAGCAAGCCCTCGTCGCCTGACAGGTGCGCCATGATGCGCAGCTCGATCTGCGAGTAGTCCGCCGAGACCAGCTTGTGGCCGGGCGAGGCGACGAAGGCCTTGCGAATCCGCCGGCCCTCTTCGGTGCGTACCGGGATGTTCTGCAGGTTGGGGTTCGATGACGACAGGCGCCCTGTGGCGGTGACCGCCTGGTGGAACATCGAGTGCACGCGCCCGGTGTCGGGGTCGATGCGCTCGGGCAGCCGGTCGATGTAGGTGCTCTTGAGCTTGGTCAGGCCGCGATAGTCGAGGATCAATTGGGCGAGCGGATGCTCGTCGACCAGCGCCGAGAGGGCCTCCTCGTTGGTCGACGGCTCGCCCTTGGGCGTCTTGACCTTCACCGGTAGCCCCATGCGGTCAAACAGGATCGCCTTCAACTGCTTGGTCGAGCCAAGGTTGAACGCCTCGCCGGCAATCTCCTGGGCCTGCGATTCGATCGCCGTGATCCGTTCGGCGATCGCCTCGCCCTGGCGGGCCAGCTGCTCGCTGTCGATCGCCACGCCGGCACGCTCCATGGTGAACAGCACCGGCACCAGCGGCCGCTCGATTTCCTCGTAGACCGCCATCAACGACGGCGTCTCGGCCAGTCGTGCGCGCAGGCGGTCGGCCAGCTGCAGGGTGATGTCGGCATCCTCGGCGGCGTATGGGGCGGCCACGTCGATCTCGATCTGGTCGAAGGTCAGCTGCTTGGCGCCCCTGCCGGCGATCTCCTCGAAGGTGGTGGTCTGGTGCGAGAGCTCGCGGGAGGCGAGCGTGTCCATGTCGTGGCGCGAGGCGGTCGGGTCGAGCACGTAGGACTCGAGCATGCTGTCGTCGACCAGCCCGGCGAGCGTGATGCCGTGGTTGGCGAGCGCGTGCATGTCGAACTTGGCGTTCTGCAGGATCTTGGTGGGCCGATCGTCCTCCAGCCAAGGCTTGAGGCGGGCGAGCACCTGGTCGCGATCGAGCTGCGGCTCGACCCGTTCGCCGTGGGCATCAACATGCACCAAGGGCACGTAGATCGCCTCGTGCGGATCGACGGCAAACGACAGACCGACCACGCGGTTCTGCATGGGTTCGAGCGCATCGGTCTCGGTATCGAAGGCCACGCGCGGGGCCGCCTGGATCCGCTCGATCCACTCGTCGAGCGCGGCCATGTCGGTGATGGTTCGATAATCGACCTCCGGGCGCTCGGCCGTCTCGACTGCCGTATCGCCAACCGCGTCGCCCTCGGCAAGCCCCTGCTCGCCGAACCAGCGGCGCAACGAGTTGAGCCCGTAGCGATCGGCCAGCGCCAGCCCGTTCTGCACGTCGGCCGGCTCGATCACCAGCTCGCCCAACGTCACCGGCAACTCGCAATCCGTGCGAATGGTCACCAGCTCGCGGCTGGTGGGCAGGAAATCGAGCGCATCGCGTAGCGACTGGCCCACCTTGCCCTTGATCTCCTCGGCGTGCCGGATGATCTCGTCGAGCGAGCCGTACTGGTTGATCCACTTGGTGGCGGTCTTCGGCCCGCAGCCGGGCACGCCGGGGATGTTGTCGACCTTGTCGCCGACCAGGGCGAGAAAATCGATGAACTGTTCCGGGCCGATGCCGTACTTTTCCTCCACCGCCGCGACATCGGTGGTCTTGTTGCTCATCGTGTTGACCAGGGTGACACCGGGCGCGACCAGCTGCGCGAAATCCTTGTCGGCGGTGGCGACGATCACCTCCTCGCCGTTCTCGCGCGCCTCGTGCATCAGCGTGCCGATCACGTCATCGGCCTCGACACCCTCCACGCACAACAGCGGAAAGCCCAGCGCGCGCACCAGGACATGCACCGGCTCGATCTGAACGCGCAGGTCGTCGGGCAACGGCGGCCGATGGGCCTTGTAGTCGGGGTAGATGTCGTCACGGAAGGTCTTGCCCGGTGCGTCGAAGACCACCGCCATGTGGCTGGGGTCGGCCTCGCGCCGCATCTTCAAGAGCATGTTGACCACGCCGTGGATGGCCCCGGTGGGCGTGCCATCGGGCGCGTTCAGCGGCGGGAGGGCGTGAAAGGCACGGAACAGGAAGGAACTGCCGTCGACGAGAATCACGGGTCCGTTGCGGTCGGACATGGTAGGATTTGCCCCTTTCAAACCGTGGGTTGGACTGACCGGACACGGGCCCGGCGGGCCGATGACGTGTGCACCGGTACACACCGGGACGCATCGGCGGGACTCGCAGGGGCGGCATGCCCGGGAGTCGACACTATGCCACAGGCCGTCCGTTCCCCGGCCGCCCCAACCCGGTTCGCACCCGACCGCAACAGCCGTCCTCGATGAAACGAAAGCTTCCCAACCACCCGACCCGCCTCGATCAGCAGCAACGGCTCTCACAGGAGTCGTGGAAGGTCTTCCAGATCATGGCCGAGTTCGTCCACGGCTACGAGACATTGGCGAGCATCGAACCGGCGGTCAGTATCTTCGGCTCGGCGCGCTACGGGGAAGAAAACCCCTGGTACGCATTGACCGTGGAGGTGGCCGAAAAGCTCTCCAACGCGGGTTTCTCGGTGATCTCCGGCGGTGGCCCGGGCCTCATGGAGGCGGCCAACAAGGGCGCGCAGGCCGGTGGGGCGCCCAGCGTGGGCCTCAATATCGCCCTGCCCCACGAGCAAATGGACAATGACTACCAGGACGTCTCGCTGCACTTCCAGCACTTCTTCGCTCGCAAGGTGATGTTCGTCAAGCACGCCTCGGCCTATGTCGTGATGCCGGGGGGATTCGGTACGCTCGACGAACTCGCCGAGATACTTACCCTGGTGCAGACGGGCAAATCGCGGCGCATCCCGATCATCCTGGTGGGCTCGGACTTCTGGCGGGGGCTGATCGACTGGTTCAGCAAACAGCTCCTCGGCGAGAAGGCCATCGCCGAGGAGGATCTGGACCTGTTCACCCTCTGTGACACGGCCGACGCGGCCGTGGACGCAATCTTCGATTTCTATCGCAATCGCGGGGTCACGGCGACCGAGGAAGAACAGCAGAAGCTGCTCGACCTCTGAACCTCGACGACCGCAAGCATCTCCTTCAACAGGCGAGACCGTCATGTCGGTTTTTACCCGGGTCGATACCGATCAGCTTCAAACCTTCCTGAAACAATTCGACTGCGGCGACCTGGTCGAGCACCGCGGGATTGCCGCCGGCATCGAGAACACCAACTACTTCGTCACGACGACCGGCGGACGCTACGTACTCACCCTGTTCGAGAACCATGGGGCCGAGGAACTGCCGTTCTTCCTCGACCTGATGGCCTACCTCGCCGAACACGCGATCCCGACCGCCCACCCGGTTGCCACCCGTGACCACACCTATCTGACCGAGCTCAACCAGCGACCCGCGGCCCTGGTTCAACGACTAAGCGGCGCGTCGCTCGATCGCCCCACCCCGGAAGCCTGCGCCGAGATCGGCCGCACCTTGGCTCGCTTTCACCTCGTCTCGGCCGATTTCCCCGAATACCGCGAGCCGGATCGCGATCTCGCCTGGGCGGAGGGGGTGGCGCGCGCCCTGCACGAGACCGCCCACGCCGACGAGCTAGCCCTGCTCGATGACGAACTGGCCTTCCAGCGCGGCGAGACGCGCAAGGGCCTGCCGCGCGGGGCGATCCACGCCGACCTGTTCCGCGACAACGCCTTGTTCGAGAACGGCCAGCTCACCGGCATCATCGACCTCTACTACGCCTGCACGGACGCCTTTGCCTACGACCTGGCCGTCACGGTGAACGACTGGTGCGTCGACGCTGCCGGGGAGTCGCTTCCCGCCGAACGTGATGCACTGCTCGCCGCCTACCTCGCCGAGCGCCCCTTCACGGCGGCCGAGCAAGACGCCTGGCCGGGGCTCCTCAGGGCCGCGGCGCTGCGTTTCTGGGTCTCTCGCATGCAGGATCAGTACTTCCCACGGGCCGCCGAGATGACCTACATCAAGGACCCGACCCCGTTCCGACGCATCCTCGAGGCCCACCGCGCGGCCGGCACCGGCACGGGTGACTGGATCATCGACAACCGGTCCCGGGAGGCCGCCTCGTGAGCGAACCGGTGCCGGCCAGCCGATTGAGCGCCCTGGTCGATCACCTCGACCGGGTCAACGAGTGGGTCGGGCGCGTGGCGGCCTGGCTGGGGTTGCTGCTCACGCTGACCATATTCGGCGTGGTGGCCCTGCGCTACGGACTGTCCGACAGCAACCAGTGGTTATCGGAATCGATCACCTACTGGTTCGCCCTGCTGTTCATGCTCGGCATGGGCTACACCTACCGCCATGACGGTCACGTGCGGGTCGACGTCTTCTCCCGCAACGCCTCGCCACGACGGCGCGCGTGGATCGAGATCGTCGGCATCCTGTTGCTGCTCTGGCCGCTATGCCTGTTCATCGCGCTGAGCAGCCTCGAGTACGTCGGCAACAGCTGGGCAATGCGCGAAGGCTCGCCGGAGCCCGGCGGCATCCCGCTGCTCTACATGCTCAAGAGCCTGTTGATCGTCATGCCGGCCCTGCTTTTCTGGCAGGGGCTGGTGGAACTGCTACGCCAGGTGGTCCGATTGCGCCACGGGTCGCCCAGCCAGCCGGACCACGGCTCGATCGAGGAGGGGATGTAGACCATGGAGTGGTTGCTTCTCCTGATGATCCTGACCGTGTTCGCCGCCCTGCTGAGCGGCTTTCCCGTCGCCTTCACACTGGCCGGGGTCTCGCTCCTGTTCGCCGGCCTGGGCACCCTGCTCGGCCAGTTCGACTACGCGCTGCTGGGCGCCACGCCCAACCGCCTGTTCGGCATCATGCAAAACCAGACGCTGGTGGCCGTACCGCTGTTCGTGCTGATGGGCGTGTTGCTGGAAAAGGCACGGGTGGCCGACGACCTGCTCGAGAACATGAGCGCGCTGTTCGGCCGCCGGCCTGGTGGGCTGGGCCTCTCGATGATGCTGGTCGGCGCAATCCTCGCCGCCAGCACCGGCATCGTCGGCGCGACCGTGGTGACCCTCGGCCTGATCGCCCTGCCCGTCATGCTGCGCCGTGGCTACGACCCGCGCCTGGCCAGCGGCTCGGTCGCCGCCGCCGGTACGCTCGGTCAGATCATTCCGCCCTCGATCATCCTCGTACTTCTCGGTGACCAGCTCTCCAATGCCTACACGCAGTCGCAACTCGATCAAGGTATCTTCTCGCCGGAGACAATCGCCGTCGGCGACCTGTTCAGCGGGGCGCTGATCCCGGGCCTGATCCTGGTGGCCGCCTATGCGGGCTACATCCTGTTCGTCGCCTGGCGCCAACCCGAACGCGTCCCCGGTCTCACGAAGGCCGAGCTGGCCGAGCGCCCGCCGATCACTCGACTGCTGCTGGCCCTCGCCCCGCCCATTCTCCTGATCGTGCTGGTCCTCGGTTCGATCATGATGGGATTCATGCTCGATTTCATCGAGATCACCTTCGTGGTCGTCCCGATCGTCGCGCCCGTGTTGCTGACGATGGGCATCGACCCGGTCTGGCTGGGCGTGCTACTGGCGGTGAATCTGCAGACGAGCTTTCTCACCCCGCCATTCGGTTTCTCGCTTTTCTACCTGCGCGGCGCCGCCCCGGCCAGCATCGAAACCCGCCAGATTTACCGTGGCGTGCTGCCGTTCATCGCCATCCAGATCTCGATCATCGGGCTGCTGGTGCTGTTCCCCGACCTCGCGACCTGGTTGCCCGAAAGCCTTGCCCTTCGTGACCACCCCTGACCCGACAACCGGGGCTCGCCTGGCGCCGCTCGTCCTGGTCGGGCGCGATGAGCGCGTGCGCGTCGAATTTCCCCTGGCGCTCGCGCCGATGGCCGGCATCTCCGATCGCCCGTTTCGTCAACTGTGCCGGGACCAGGGCGCTGGCCTTGTCATCAACGAGATGCTCAGCAGCAAACCCGAGCTCAGCGGCTCGCGCAAGAGCGAGCAGCGTCGCCTGCGGCCCGACGATCCCGAGCCGCGCGCGGTGCAATTACTGGGCAACGAGCCCGGCGATCTCGCCCAGGCGGCCCGCCGGGCTTATGCCGACGGCGCGCAGATCATCGACCTCAATTTCGGCTGCCCGGCGAAGAAGGTCTGCCGTCGTGCCGCGGGCTCGGCGCTGATGGCCGAGCCGGACACCATCGCCCGGCTCCTCGACGCGGCCGTCAACGCCGTGCCCTGCCCGGTAACGCTCAAGATGCGCACCGGCCCGGACGACGGGCATCGCAATGCCCCCCAGATCGCCGCACTTGCCGAAAATGCGGGCATCGCGATGGTGAGTATCCACGGACGGACGCGGGCCCAGAAATACACGGGCGAAGCGGAGTACGACACCATCGCGCAGGTGGTGGCCGAGCGCGGGATTCCGGTGCTCGCCAACGGCGATATCGACTCGATCGACGGCGCATTCGACGCGCTGGCCGCTACCGGGGCCCAGGGGCTGATGATCGGGCGGGCGGCGTTCGGGCGGCCGTGGCTGTTCGCCCAGTTACGGGCTGCATTCGAGAATCGACCGGTACCCGCGGAGCCGTCGGCGTTCGAGATCCTGGGGTTCGTTCGGACGCAATTCGAGAATATTTATTCTCACTATGGAAATATGATGGGAGTGCGCATCGCGAGGAAGCACTGGGGGTGGTATTCTTCACGGCTACCGATCGAGGAAGGGATGCGCAAGGCGTTCAACCGGCTGGAGACCGTGGAGTCCCAGCGCCGGTGGCTGGACCGGCGGGAAGCCGATCTTAAAAGCGTGTCGCGAGAGCATCCCGAACCGGCCGATTCGCATTGATCGGCCATCAGGTCGGTCGGCCCGACGAATCGTCGCGTCGGCCGGAGGTCACCGCCAAGCCGTGTTGCATCCCTTCACCATGACCTATTCCGCCCGCCCATCCAACGACGCCCCCCCTGTCGTCGACGGAGCCGCCCGTCGTGCGGCCGACTGCCACCACGACGTGCACGAGACGATCATCGACGCACTCGATATCCTCTGGGACGCGTTCGAGGAAGATCAGCCCAGCAACCTCTATCAACTGGTGATGGGACAAGTGGAACGCCCCCTGCTCGCCCGAGTGCTGGAACGCTGCGATCACAACCAGAGCCGGGCGGCCGCCTGCCTCGGCATCAACCGCAGCACCCTGCGCAAGAAGCTGCGCGACCACGATCTCATCTGACGCCGCGCTGAGCGTCGACTCGCTCTCGTCTGGCTTTCGCCCCGCCTCGCCGACAGCCCTCGACAAGGCTCATCCACAGCGATGCGCCACTCTCGATTGAGCCCACGTTGCGTTAGTCCAACAACCCGCCCTCAGCGGACCCACACGCGCGTCGTCCACTCCCTCGCCCTCGCACCGAACACCCCGGTGTTGCGCCTACGCAAACGCCGCCGGCATGGGCCTGGGGGCGCTGCCGATATTTTTCTTTTCCGCTCCCAAAAAACGCGGTATAACGCGGCGGAAAATCGGCTGGTCAGCTCCGGGAGTCGGGGTGCCGGCCCGGGTGGTCGACGGGGAACCCCTTCGCCTCCGGGATCCATGATGGCCTGAAGGGATGCCGACGTCCGTCGTCCTCGCCATGACCGTCGATCGACGCAACCGCGATGCGCTTGTCGCTCGCACTGGCCGTATTGAGTTAGGGAGATTCTGCACGAATCGATAGTGTCTGAAGCGGGATTGCCAAGTGTCTCAAGCGGGATTACCAAGGGTCCGGATGCAAGGCGCGGTGCATGGTGAATGGCCGTCGCCATTGGCACACGCGGCAACGCCGCAGGCGGGCCATTGGTGCCCCCGTGCGGGGCTCGCGGGTTTGCCCGCAGGCCGTAAAGCCGCCTCTCGACGGGCCTAAGTTATTGCCTTGGGCCTGCCTTCGAGCCGGCGCCGGAAAAGCGAACAAGCCCGCGAGCCAGAGGCACCATCGATTCGTGCAGAGTCTCTCTAGGGGAGACCGACATGAGCAAGGAAAACGAGTACCAGGACATCGATGACACCTGGGAAGAAGACGACTCGACCGACGAGCCGGAAAATGACACGCTGCTCGAGAGCATTGTCGGCAACAAGGATGCCCGGCGACGGCTCGACGACATTCTCGAGGAACGTCGACTGCGCGTCTCGATGGCCGACGACTTCTGAATGGACACCGGCGCCCCGGTCGCCGGGCCCCGCTGACAGGATCCGCCGATGACCAAACCCGCAAGCGTGCCCCGTCCTCAACCGGATCGCCTAATCCTCATCGTGGGTCTGGCAAGCGGACTGGTGGCGGTCGCTCTGGGCGCGATGGGCGCCCACGGGCCGCTCGCCCCCAGCGAGGCGGTCGCACAACGACAACTGGACATCGCTACCCTCTACCACCTCGCGCACAGCTTGGGCCTGCTGGTCCTGGCCGGCTGGCCGGGGAGCGCCGCGTGGCGACGCGCCATTGCACTCTGCTGGGCGACCGGCATCGTCCTGTTCAGCGGCAGTCTCTATGGCCTGACCCTGTTCTCGACACCCTGGCCGGGAATGCTTACGCCATTTGGCGGCCTGCTCTTGCTGGCCGGCTGGCTGGTCTGGCTCGTCTCACTTCTCGTCTCGACTCGACGAGCGTGACGTCCATCCGCTGCCCCCGGGTCGCGGCAGCCGACCGACGTGATGCCACGACGCTCGCGGACAGCCGAGGCTGCGTCCGCGATCCGAATTCGGTACCATGCGTGTTTTTGCGCCAGGAACCTGCATGTCCCAATCCAGCTTCGACTACGATGATCTGATCCGTTGCGCCAAGGGCGAGATGTTCGGCCCGGGCAACGCGCAGCTGCCGCTGCCGCCGATGTTGATGTTCGATCGCATCAACACCATCACCAACGAGGGCGGCGAGTATGGCAAGGGCGAGATGCACGCGGAGCTCGCCGTCAAGCCGGACCTGTGGTTCTTCGGCTGTCACTTCGAGGGTGATCCCGTCATGCCGGGCTGTCTCGGCCTGGATGCGATGTGGCAACTGGTCGGATTCTTCCTCGGCTGGAGTGGCGGCAAAGGCCATGGCCGCGCTCTCGGAGTCGGTGATGTAAAATTCTCGGGCCAGGTCCTGCCCAGGAACGAAAAAGTTGAATATCGCGTGCAGATGAAGCGCGTGATCATGCGCAGCCTGACCATGGGCATCGCCGATGCGCAGATGCTCTGCGACGGGGTGGTGATCTACGAGGCCAAGGACCTGCGCGTCGGACTCTTCACCAGCACAGAAGCACTTTCGGAGTAAGTACTCAATGCGCCGAGTCGTCATTACCGGCATGGGCATCGTGTCCAGCCTGGGCAACAACTGCCAAGAGGTGCTCGCCTCGCTCAAGGAAGGGCGCTCCGGTATCGAGCGCAATCCCGAGCAGGTGGAACACGGCTTTCGTTCACACGTCGCCGGCACGCTCAAGATCGATCCGGCCGAGCACATCGACCGCAAGTTGATGCGGTTCATGGGCTCGGCCGCCGCCTACAACTACCTGGCGATGAAAGAGGCGATCGAGCAGGCCGGCCTGACCGAGGAGCAGGTATCGAGTCCGCGCGCCGGCCTGATCACCGGCTCGGGCGGTTCCTCCTGCGAGAACATCGTCCAGACCGCCGATATCGCCCGCGAGAAGGGCATCAAGCGCGTCGGCCCGTACATGGTGACCCGCACCATGGGCTCGACCACCTCGGCTTGTCTCGCGACCCCGTTCAAGATCAAGGGCATCAACTACTCGATCAGCTCGGCCTGCTCCACCTCGGCGCACTGCATCGGTGCCGGCGTCGAACAGATCCAGTTCGGCAAGCAGGACGTGATCTTCGCCGGCGGCGGCGAGGAACTGCACTGGTCGCTCTCCGCGATGTTCGATGCGATGGGCGCCCTGTCCTCGAACTTCAACGGCACGCCGGACAAGGCCTCGCGTCCCTACGACGTCGACCGTGACGGCTTCGTGATCGCCGGCGGCGGAGGGATGGTGGTGCTCGAATCGCTCGAGCATGCCCAGGCGCGAGGCGCGACCATTCTCGCCGAGGTCACCGGCTACGGCGCGACCTCAGACGGCTACGACATGGTCCAGCCCTCCGGGGAAGGTGCCGTGCGCTGCATGCAGCAAGCACTGGCCACGGTCGACGCGCCGATCGACTACGTCAACGCACACGGCACGTCGACCAAGGTCGGTGACCTGCGCGAACTGCAGGCGATGACCGAAGTGTTCGGCGATCACCAGCCGATCATCACCTCGACCAAGTCGCTCTCCGGCCATGCCCTGGGTGCCGCGGGCGTCCACGAGGCGATCTACTCGCTGTTGATGATGCAGAACGGCTTCATCGCGGCCTCGGCCAACGTCGAGAATCTCGAGCCCGAGGCGGAACACGCGAGAATCGCCACCCAGACCCTCGAGGACCAACGGATCGACACGGTCCTGTCCAACAGCTTCGGTTTCGGCGGCACCAACGCCTCGCTCGTGATGCAGCGCTTCGAAGGCTGACGGCGGCATTGCCCGCCGGGCATGCCGAGAGACGAACGGAGGCCCATGCAGCCAGCGATCCCGTCCAATGAAAACGCGCGACTCGAGGCCCTGCGCGACTTGGGCATCCTCGATACGCCGCGTGACGAATCGTTCGACGACCTCACCCGGATTGCGCGCCACGTCGCGGGCACGCCGCTGGCCTTGATCGGCCTGATCGACGCGGACCGCGAATGGTTCAAGTCGGCCGACGGGGCGGTGCTCGAGGACACGGACCGCGACCTCACCTTCTGTGCCCACGCGATCCTGACGCCGGAGCGTTCCACCTACGTGCCCGACGCTCGCGAGGACCCCCGCTTCGCGGACAACCCCCACGTGGTCGACGCCGATCCGGCCACCCTCTTCTATTACGGCGCGCCGCTGTTGACCGACGATGGGCTGCCGATCGGCACGCTGTGCGTGGTCGACCATCGGCCCCGGACGCTGGAACCCGCGCAGCGTGAGGTAATCGACGCGCTGGCCCGTCAGGCCATGCGTCTGATCGAACTGGCCCGCAGCGAACGCCAACTAAGGCAGGAGCACGAGGAGCGAGAAGTCCTTCTCGTCCACCTTGAGCACCGCAACCGGGAACTCGCCGCTCTCGCGGGCGACCTGCGGGTGCGGGCCGATACCGACAAGCTCTCGAGGCTGGGTAACCGCTCGGCCTTCGATGCGCGTCTCGACGAGGACCTGGCGCTGACTCGGGACCACCAAAGCCCGCTCTCGCTGCTACTGATGGACCTCGACCGCTTCAAGCCCTGCAACGACCAGTTTGGTCATCAGGTCGGCGACCGGGTGATCCGCACCTTCGCCGACATCCTGCGCTCGGTCTCGCGGCCCACCGATTTCATCGCCCGCTACGGGGGTGACGAGTTCGCGATCATCCTGCCCCTGGCAGACAGCCGTGCGGCGATCGATGTGGCTCGCCGAGTGCTGACAGCCGTCAAACGTGCCGACTTCGCCCCCTGTGACACCTGCACCAGCGTGGGAGTCGCGAGCCTGGAAACGCCGCGGCGAGAGGACGAGGACGCCGAGGCCCTCCTGCGCCAGGCGGACGAGGCACTCTATGCCGCCAAGGCCGCCGGTCGGGGCCGCATCGGCGTCAGCACGGGCGGGGCGGCGGGCGAGATCTCGGTGATCGATCCCGCCAGCGACGACTGAAACCGCCCACCTGGGACCACCCGGGTGGGACCGCCCACCTGAGACCACACACCTGGGTCCGCGCCGATGGGCCGAGCCGGGCTTCGGGCCGACTCCCTCCGCGCCCACAGATGGAGCGCAGCCAGGCAGGCACTCACCCCATCAGGGCGCTTTCGATCAGCTGTCGCGTGTAGTCGTGCTCGGGGGCGCCGAGCAGCGATTCGGTGGGTCCGGACTCGATCACCTCGCCATCGAGCATCACCATGACGCGGTGCGCCAACGCGCGCACGACGGCGAGGTCGTGGGTAATCAACAGGTAGGTCAGACCGTGGTCGGCCTGCAGATCACGCAACAATCGGAGCACCTGCAATTGCACGGCGGCATCGAGGGCGCTGGTCGGCTCGTCGAGAATCAGGACACCTGGCTTGAGAATCAGCGCACGGGCAATCGCGATACGCTGGCGCTGCCCCCCGGAAAACTCGTGCGGGTAGCGCGACATCACCGCTGGATCGAGACCCACCTCGGTGAGCACACGCTCGATTCTCCCTCGGCGCTCGGACCGGGCGAGACCCGGCTCGTGGACGTCCAGGCCCTCGCCGACGATCTGCGCGATGTTCATACGCGGTGAGAGGGCGCCGTACGGGTCCTGAAACACCACCTGCAGGTCGCGTCGGAACGGCCGGAACTGGCGCTCACGCATGCCGTCCACCCGTCGCCCCGCGAGCCACACGGCCCCGTCGGCCCCATCCATCAGGCGCAACAGCGACAGGGCCAGCGTGGTCTTGCCGGATCCAGACTCGCCGACCACGCCCAACGTCTGGCCCGCGCCCAGGGAAAGATCGATGCCCCTGAGTATCTCGCTGCGCGTGTCGGGCCCGAACCAGCGGCGCTTGCCGACCGTCACGCCGAGACCCTCGCAACGCAGCCGCTCCTCGGCATCTGGCCGGATCGGCCCCACCATCGGTGCGACCTGGCGCGCCTCGAGCAGGATTCGCGTGTACTCGTCCGTGGGGCGGGCGAACAGTGCATCCGCCCGGCCGGACTCGACGATCGCCCCGTCGCGCATCACCATCACCCGATCGGCGTAGCGGCGCACCACAGGCAGATCGTGGGTAATCAACAGCAGACTCATCCCCAGGCGCTGCTGCAACTCGACCAGCAGATCCATGATGGTCTTGCGAAGGCCGGCATCCAGCGCTGTGGTGGGTTCGTCGGCAATCACGAGGCTGGGGTTGCAGGCGATGGCCATGGCGATCATGGCCCGCTGCCGCTGCCCGCCGGACAGCTGATGTGGCATGGATCGCACCACGCGCTCGGGCTCGGGCAGGCGCACCTGCTCGAGCAGTTCGTTCACCCGCCGGCGCAGCGCGGGCCCACGCAAACCGAGGTGACGCACCAGTACCTCGGCGATCTGGGCGCCGATCGTCTTGAGCGGGTTGAGCGCCGTCATCGGCTCCTGGAAGATCATTCCAATCCGGTCGCCGCGCAGGCCGCGAAGTCGTGCCTCGCTCATCGCGAGAACATCGTTGCCCTCGAAGCGGATCGCCCCATGCGTGCTCGCGCCACTGGCCGTGAACAGCCGGAGGATCGACAAGGCGGTGACCGTCTTGCCGGAACCGGACTCCCCCACCAGGGCGACGCGCTCACCCGCGCCGATCTGGAACGAGATCCCCCGCAGCAGCGGGCTGCCCTCCAAGGCGACGTTCAGGTCCGCGACGTCCAGCAACGGACTCGCTTGGTTCGTATCCACCATGCTTTTCCTCAAAAGGTGACAGGCTCGGGTGATCGATGACGGCCCACGCGGGGAGCTGCGCCCGACAACGCCGGGCATTTTCCGCTCGCGCCGGCCGACTCGGGCCTCGTTCGCGCCGCCCTCAATCCACCAGGGCGCAACGGCGGCCGGTGGCCCATTCTGCCATTCCGGGGGCAGATGCCCAGCCCTCCGTGGGGCCCTTTGCCTGGATCCTCCTCCCGGACCGCGCACCAGCCGGCCGCGTGGCCGCGTTTCCGGTCATCGTCGGTCATCGCTGGCTGCCGATGGACGCCGCTCAGGCGCCGTCTCCCCGCCGTTTCAAGGCGCGCCGCAGGTCACGCCTCGATCCGGGCACTTGCGGCGTAGTCAACCCGGGGGCCACGGAACGACGCTTTCGCGTAAGACCGGCGCCCCGCCACGGCACAGCTCACGGCGCGCATCAGCGGAATCGAATTCCTGCAGGCCTGCCCTTGCAGATCTTCCCTTGGCAAATCCATATCGGTAGGCTAGCTTCACGATTTCTCGCGACCTTTCTCGTAATCGGTCGGCGCTGACTGCCTCGGCCTGGCCGTGGCCGGGATCGCCGCGCCGCCCGTCGACTCCGGAGTGATCAGGCTTGCTCTATTCGATCGGTTCACTGCTGGCGTTCAGTTTCGTGCTGTCACTGATCGCGATTCTCGCTCTGATCTGGGCGATCTACTCGAACCAGTTCGCGATCTCCGAGGATCAGGCCCGTTCCATACTGCCGACGGCAGACAACGAACGACAGACCGCCGGCGAGCAGTCCTTCGGTCCGAACGAACGACGCCTGATCCTTTTCTTTTTCGTCACCGCTGTCGCCTGGCTGGTGATCGGCTCCATCTTCGGGTTGATCGCCTCGCACAAGCTTCACATCCCCGGACTGCTCGACGGCAGCGCGCCGCTGACCTTCGGCCGCGTGCGCACGATGCACCTCAACAGCGTGGTCTACGGCTGGACCTCGCTCGCCGGGCTTGGGGTCGCGTTGTGGCTGGCGCCGACGCTGTTCCGGACTCGGTTGCGACGACCCGGCATGGCACTGGCAGGCGGGGTCCTCTGGAACCTCGCCACCATCGCCGGCGTGGTGGCGCTCGGGTCGGGCTGGACCGACGGCATGGAATGGCTGGAATTTCCCTGGCAGATCGACATCGTGCTGGCCGTGGCCGTTGTCCTGATCGCGATCCCCGTGCTCGCTACCGGACGACACCGGCAGATCCAGCACATCTACGTCTCGGGTTGGTATCTCAGCGCGGCGCTGCTTTGGTTCATCGTGCTGTTTGTAACAGCGAACGTGCCCTCGCTGTATGCCGGCGCCCAGGCGGCGACCGTCAACTGGTGGTACGCCCACAACGTCCTGGGGCTCTGGGCGACCCCGCTCGGCCTTGCCGCAGCGTACTATTTCATCCCGCGCATCATCGGCAAGCCAATCTATTCCTACCGGCTTTCCTTGCTCGGCTTCTGGGCGCTGGCGCTGTTCTACAGCCAAGTGGGTCTGCACCACTTGGTCGGCGGACCGATCCCGACCTGGGCAGTGACCCTGTCCGTGGTGCAGTCCGTGATGATGGTGGTCCCGGTGCTGGCCGTCGCGATCAACCAGCACACCTTGAGCCTGAGCAACGGCTGGGCATGGCGCGAGAGCATTCCGTTGCGCTTCGTTGCGCTGGGGGCCATCGCCTACACCCTCGTGTCGCTGCAGGGCTCGGCCGAGGCCCTGCGCGCGGTGAACACCGTCACCCACTTCACGCATTACACCGTCGGCCACGCGCACATGGGCATGTACGCTTTCGTGTCGCTGGTGATGTTCGGTTCGATCTATTACATCCTGCCGCATCTGACCGGGCGACATTGGCCCTGGCGGGCGCTGATCGCCTGGCATTTCTGGCTGGTGACAATCGGCATCGGCATCTATGTCGGGTCGCTGACGATCGGCGGCTGGCTGCAGGGGCTCGCCATGCTCGATCCAACCCGGGGCTTCATGGAAAGCGTGCGGCTGACGGTGCCTTACCTCACCGCTCGCTCGTTCGGAGGCGGCCTGATGACCGCAGGGCATCTCCTGTTCGCGCTGCACCTGATCGCCTTCCTCACCTCTGCCGGCAAGCCGCCCGTGCCGACCGACCATTCAGGTGAACCGCTGCAAGAGAGGAGTGCAGGATGAATCGGCTGCTTCCCCTGGGTATCACGGCACTGGCGATCCTGGCGCTGGCGATGCTGTTTCTGCTGATCGGCCCGGCCCTGCAGATCGCCCCGATCCAGCCGCCCGAGGAACTCCAACCCTATTCCAAGGCCGAGTTGCGCGGACGGGCGCATTACGTCGGGCTTGGCTGCGTCTACTGTCATTCCCAGCAACCGCGTGAAAGCTCGCAGGCGCCCGACCAGGCACGTGGCTGGGGACGCGCCTCGACCCCGGCGGACTATGTCTACGACCAGCCCCACCAGCTCGGAACGATGCGCACCGGGCCGGACCTGTTCAACATCGGCCAGCGACAACCTTCGCGCGCCTGGCAACTGACTCATTTGTATGCACCGCGAGCCGTGCAACCCGACAGCATCATGCCGGCCTTCCCCTTCCTGTTCGAGACCAAGGACAGCGCGGACGCCGACGACGTCGTGGTCGACGTCCCCGAGGCATTCCGGCCCAACGGCGAGGTAGTCGTCGCCCGTCAGGCCGCCCTGGACCTGGTCGATTACCTGCTGAGTCTCGATCACAGCTACCCGGCCGCCCACGAGGAGCTGCGAGACAACGGCTACCGGCGAGACCGGGACACGCCATGAGCAAGCGGCGCTTCATCCACACGATCGGGGGGGTCAGGGACGAGTCCTTCGTCCCCTACGAGCGACAACGGCATATTCCGGTGATTGTCTATTCCGTGGTGATCGCCCTGGCCGTCTGGGGCGCGTTCACCCTGTTCACGGTAGACGACCAGAGCCCCGCTACGGCACCCGCCGTGCCGTCCCATTCCAAGGAGACAACGACCACGTCGGGTCCTGACGGTGCGTCGGGGCGCTCGGGAGTCGTGGATGGCCGGAAATTGTTCGAGGACAATTGTGTCACCTGTCACCAGAGCGACGGCATCGGTGTGGCGAACGCGGTGCCGCCACTCGCCGGGTCGTCCTTCGTCACCGGACCGGCCGAGATCCCGGCGGGGATCGTGCTGATGGGGCTGAGCGGCCGCCTCGTCGTCGACGGCAAGACCTTCGACGGGCGCATGCCCACCTTCCGGAACACCCTCGACAATGTCGAGATCGCGCGGATCGTCACCTACATCCGCCAGGCGTGGGGGAACGACGCGGGCCCAATGGCTCCCAAGGAGGTGGCCGCCCTGCGTCATCGGCTTGCCGAGACGCCGGCGCCACTCAAGGGGGCCGAGGACATCGCGAGCCGACTCTCCTCGGCCGACTCACAGGCGACCGAAGCGGCCAGCGACACCCATCGCCCATCGGCTGACCGCCCAACATCCAATCGCTGATACCGACCATGCGCGCGACACGATCAGAGCTGCCACGACACCGCCACGAGGCAACCGGCCGCGGTAGGGAATGGCGCCCCGCCACTCGACTTGTCGCCGCGATGCTCGCCGGCTTCGCGGCCTTGGTTGGCGGCTGCACCGATCGCCAGGACGCACCGAGCGAGACACCGTCGACGGCAACGGCCAATCCGGTCGATACCCCCGTCGACCCTCTCGCCGCCATGCGTTGGGAGGTACGCAGCGCCAAGGCATCACCCGAAGCGGCCACGACATTGATAGCGGGCGCCGAAGGTGTCTGGTCCTGCGGGTCCTGCCACGGTGCCGAGGGCGAGGGAACCCAGCAGATCCCCGCACTCGCCGGACTCTCGGCCGGCTACATCGCCAAGCAACTCTCCGATTTCGCGACCGGACAGCGGAAGAACGCCAGCATGCATTACGTCGCTCGCAGGCTCAGCGAAGCCGAGATGGCCGCGCTCGGCCGTTTCTACGCCGAGCTACCACACGACAGCCCAGCGGGCGCCTCGCTTGGTGGGAACATCGATCGCGGTCGAGAGCTAGCGCTCGAGGGCGATTGGCGCGTAAGCGCACCCGCCTGCTACAGCTGCCACGGCTCGTCTGGCTGGGGGGTCGGACCGACCTTCCCGGCCATCGCCGGGCAACAGCCGGTCTACCTTTACCAGCAGCTCACCGCCTTTGCCTCAGGCCAACGCAACAACGACCCGGAAAACTTCATGCACGACGTCGCTCGCGTGCTTTCCGATGCCGACCGGCGAGCCGTCGCCGACTTCCTCGCCAGCCGCCCGCCCCGCCAGGAGAAGCGCTCGTCGGCGGCCGGCGACCATCCACGATCGGCTCGGGCGAGCCAGGCACACCAGACGAACCAGGCACACCAGACGAACCAGGCGAGCCAGGCTAACCGGGCGAATGGCGCAACCCGACAGACGGGGACCGAGGAATGAATCGTCAGACGGATCAATCCCACCAGCTGTCGACGCTGGCGCGGTTCGCCCTGGCGCTCGCGGGTGCCGCGCTCCTGCTTGGCGCGGGCTTTTTCGCGGCCAAGCATCAGATCTGGCCATTCGGTGCGCTCGGCGAGACCCCCGAGAAGGCGCCCACCACCCAGGCCGACCAGAGCGCCAGGGACGCCCGTGCGCAATTGGAGGAGGCGCGCAAGACGCTCGAAAAGGACCCGGACTCCGCCTTTCCGGAGGTACCTGTCGGATCGGACAACCATTTCGTCCCGCCAAGCGACGAGAAAATCCCCGACGGCAAGATGGGCGAGGCCATCCGCCGCGGCCGCAGCGTGTTCGTCAATACCGGTACGCGGGCGGCCGAGTTCGTCGGCAACGATCTCGCCTGCGCGAACTGCCACCTCGGCGCCGGCCGTCGCGCGGGTAGCGCCCCGTTGTGGGGCGCCTGGGGCGTTTACCCGAAATACCGCGGCAAAAACGACATGGTCAACACGATGGAGGATCGCCTCAAGGGATGCTTCACCTATTCGATGAATGCGCGCCAGTCACCGAGTGGCGGCCCGCCCCCCGACAACCACCCCATCTACAAGGACCTGCAGAGCTACATGTTCTGGCTGGCCGATGGCGCACCGGTCGGCCAGAAGCTCCCCGGACGGAGCTATCCCGAGCTCAAGCGCAGCGACCAGGGGTTCGATTATCTGCGCGGCCAACGCGTCTACCGTGACAACTGCGCCGTCTGCCACGGTCTGGACGGCCAGGGCCACAAGGATCTCAACGGACGCCAGATCTTCCCGCCGCTATGGGGGCCGGGATCGTACAACTGGGGTGCCGGCATGCACCGGGTACCCACCGCGGCGGCCTTCATCAAGGCGAACATGCCGCTGGGCAAGCGCAATTATCTCAGCGACCAGGAGGCCTGGGACGTCGCTGCCTTCATCAACAGCTTCCCGCGCCCACCCGATCCGCGCCAGGTCGAGGAAGGCCTGACAGTCGACGAGACGAAGGCGAAGTACCACGACGACAAGAAGGGCTATTACGGCCACCATCTGCGTGACACCCACCTCGGCGTGGCGTTCGACGAGATCGACTGGTCGGCCTTCCAGGCCCAGCATGCCCTGACCCTTGATGACGACAGGCGATAAGGTGGCCTGCGCCTCATCGGCCGATGAGGCGTGTCCGACTGCTGGAACGCGCAATGACGCCGCCGACCACGTCGACGCCGGTGCCGGTCGTGTGAACCGCCTCGCCGACGACCTTGCCGCGCTCGAGGGCCAAGGCCGGGCACTGCTCAGCATCGAGGGGCTTTGGTGCCCCAGTTGCGCCGCCGCCACGGAGCGGCTGTTGCGTGACACCCCCGGGGTTCACGACGCCCGAGTGAGTTTCATCGGCTCGGCCGCCCTGCTCCGCTGGGACCCCGACCGCACGACGCTTGCTGCACTGGCCGCAGCCGTGCGGCGGCTGGGGTATCGCCTCGCCCCGCCCGACAACCGACGCACCACCGCCGAACGGCTCGACGGCGAAATCCGGGCACTGAGCGTCCGCCTGACGGTCGCCGCGTTCTTCGGCGTCTGGACCATGCTGTTTTCGCTGCTGATCTACCTCGGCGTCGGCGAACACTCCGGCGGTGCGGTCGGTTGGTGGCTCGCCTTGGCGAGCGTCTCGTTCGCGCTGCCCGCCATCCTGTTCGCGGGCCGGCCGATTCTCGTCGCCGGCTGGCGCACGCTGCGTACCGGCGTGCCCGGCATGGACACGCTGGTGGGGCTCGGGGTGCTCGCCGCCGCTGGATTGTCGACCTGGCAGCTCGTGCGGGGCGTGGAGCACGTCTACGCCGACACGGCGGTGATGCTCGTCGTCCTGCTGACGGTCGGTCGACTGCTCGAGGCCCGCGCATTGCGACGTGCCGCCGCGACGATCGATGCCCTGCACGCGCGCCTGCCGGAGGTCGCGACACGCCTCGACGCCGACGGTGCGACCGAGACCGTCGCCGCCGAATCCGTGCGCATCGGCGAGCGCATTCGCGTTGCCGCGGGCGAGCGCGTACCCCTCGACGGCAGGCTCTCCCGGGGCGAGACACGCATCGATCGCGCGGTAATGACCGGTGAATCCCGACCCGCCGCGGCCCGCGTCGGCGATACCGTGCTCGCCGGCAGCGTGAACCTCGAGAGAGGCATTGTCATCGAGGTCACGGCCGTCATTGGGGAGCGGGAGATCGATCGGATCGGCGAGCAGGTCATGGAAACCGTGCGCGCCCGCCCCGGCACGCAGCGACTGGCCGACCGCGTCGCGCGCTGGATCGCCCCGATCGCCATCGGCCTCGCCGCGTTGACGGTCCTGATCGGCCAGCTCGCGGGCCTACCCATCGAGGACACCTTGCTGCGCGCCACCTCCGTGCTGGTCGTGGCCTGCCCCTGCGCAGTCAGCATCGCCGTACCGATCGCCTATGTCAGCCTCGCCGGCCGCGCCGCCGATCAGGGGGTGCTGTTTCGAGACGCCGGCACGCTGGAACGACTGGCCGGCGTCGATCGGCTCTATCTCGACAAGACCGGCACCCTGACGGCCGGCCACCCGGCGGTCAGCGAGGTGCACATCCACCGGCCACTGCCGGCCGCGATCCCCGACGACCCAGCCACCCTGCTGCATCTGGCCGCCGCGGCCGAGGGCGACGTGGCACATGTGGTCGCCCAGGCGCTACGCGAGGCCGCGGACTCCACCGTGACCCCGCTCGATGCCCGGCGCGAGGATGCCGGCGTTGTCGCCGAACACCCCGAACACGGCCAGCTACTCGTCGGTTCGACGCGCTTTCTCGAACGCTACGGCGTCTTGGCTCGCGGCAACCAGTCTGGCGATGCGATGCAGGTGGAACTCGCCATCGGCGACCGGCACGTCGCCACCTTTATGCTCGACGATCCGTTGCGCCCCTCGGCCGTGGCGACCGTGAACGCGCTCGGTGCCGCCGGCATCGACTGCGCGATCCTCAGCGGCGACCGGGAATCGTCCGCCATTCGGGTCGCCCGCGCGGTCGGCATCCCCACGGACCGGGTGATCGCCGACTGCCTGCCGGAGGACAAGGCCGATGTGCTGCGAGCGAGTCGGGGCCGAACCGCGTTTGTCGGTGACGGGGCCAATGACGCGCTGGCGCTCGCCGTGGCGGACGTGGGCATTGCCGTGTCGAACGCCAACCGCACCGCGGCCATGGCGGCCGGTGTGGTCCTGCGCGAGGAAGGCATCGACGGCGTCCGGCGCGCCGTCGAGATCGCCCGCCATGGGCGCTACGCAATGCGCCAGAACGTCGCCTTCGCCCTGGTCTACAACGCTTTTGGACTCAGCCTGGCGGCGATCGGGATGATCCCGCCGGTACTGGCGGCCGCCGCGATGGCGGCAAGCTCGGTCACCGTCATCCTGAACGCCGCCCGTCATGGCCGCGGCCCCACCCCCGACAGGGCGCAGCAGGCGCGGGCGTAGACCCGGAGCCCAATCGGCATGGCCACCGTCTCCCTGCCTCTCGACGGGCACAACGATCGTGGCGAAGCCCGCCGCTCCTGGTCTATCTTCCCCCGACCTGCCCGCGACCCTTGGGGAAAACCACCCATGTTCCTAGCAAACCGCTGCACGAAACGATGGTGTCCCTGGCTCGCGGGTTTGTTCGCTTTGCTGGCGCCGCCTCCAAGACGGGCCCAACGCAATAACGCAGACCCGTCGAGAGACGGCTTTGCGGCGTGCGGGCAAGCCCGCGAACCCCGTCCGGGCGGGCCGCCAAGGGCCCACCTGTGGCGTTGCAGCGTGTGCGAATGGCGACGGGGCCATTCACCGCGCTCCGCGCCTTGCATCTGGCCCCTTGGCCGTCCCGCTTCAGGCGCGATCGATTCGTGCAGAGGTCCCCTATCCGCTACGGACGCCCGCCGATCACCCGGCCGACTCTCCCTGCCACGCCTTCTGGCGCTGGCAATGGTCATCGCCGTGATCTCCCCGGCCGAGCCTGCACGGGCCGAGCTTGCACGGGCGCTCGACCGGGAAACGACCGACTCGTTCGACTGGGATGCCGCCTGGGAACAAGCCGAGGAGCGGGCGCGCGAGGAACAGCGATTGCTCGAAAAGGCCCGTCAGGTCAACGAGGGCGAGCTCGAGTTTCTGGGCTCGGAACCCGACCCGGACGGTGCTCGGATGCACAAGCGCCTCAGGCTCGATCGCGAGAGTCTCGAGACGGGCTGGGCCGAGATGCACCAATGCCACGACAATCTCGACCCCGCCCCGGCGGTGCAAATCGTCTTCAATCCGGAACGTACCCGCAATATCCGCATCACGTCGCGCGAGGGTGTCGGCATGGCAAAGGTCGACGGCCCGAGCGTGCAGATGCGCGAAATCGAGCGAGGTGCGCGCCTGTGCGTGAACGCCCGAGTACTCGCCATCGAGCCCCATCCGACCGCCGCCGGCTACCAGGTGGAAAACGGGCCGTTCATGCGGCGATTCCTCGACGGTTACTACCCGATGCACGTCCGCCTGGCGCTCGATTGGCCAGCGGGCCTGCTCGCATTCGCCGACAGTACGCCCCCCGCCCAACCGGGCCTGAGCATCGAAACTCGCCCGGACGGCCTGCGCCTCGACGCCCACTTCGAGGGACGACTGGTTTCCAGATTGCATCTGCTGCCCGGGCCTGCCCTAAACGGGGGCGAGGAGTGATTCGACGCCGAGGCCGTCGCCCCTCACCGATCGATCGGTTAGACTCGCGCGTTTTGCCCTGATGGATCCCACCATGTCCCTTGCCTCGACATCTGCCGGCCACGCCGAATCGGCCGCCGTCTGGTCGGTCGATATCATTGCCCCGCCCGGATTGGAGACGGCATTGGCCGAGGAACTGCGGCACCTGACCGGCCAGACCATCAGCGACCGCCCCTTTGGTGCGAGCGCGGAGCTGTCCGCCGAGGGGGTCTACCGTATCCTTGCCGACAGCCTGATCGCCGCCCGCGTCTACCTGCCGATCGCCCGGGGACACGCCGCCGATGCCGACGCCCTTTACGCGCTGGCCGCCGGCGTCGACTGGTCGGCGCACCTCGGGCTCACCGACGGCTTCTCGGTCACGGCCACCGGGAGCAACGAGGCGCTGCACCACACCGGGTTCATCGCCACGCGCGTCAAGGACGCCATCGTCGACCAGTTCCGGGACGCTACCGGCCGACGGCCAAGCGTCGATAGCGAGACCCCAGGCCTGCGCATCCACTGCCACCTGTCTCGCCAGGGGCAGGCAAGCCTCGCCATCGAACTGTCGAACGGTTCGCTGCATCGCCGCGGCTACCGTGTCGATGGCGGCGAGGCACCACTGCGGGAAAACCTCGCGGCCGGGCTGTTGTGGCGTGCACGCTGGCCGCAAGTGGCCGCTACCTCGGCCACCAGCTCGACCACTCGAATCGGCCTGTTCGACCCGATGTGCGGCTCGGGCACATTCCTGATCGAGGCCGCTTTCTCGCTTCGGGGCATGCCGCCTGCGATGCGGCGTCGGCGCCTGGGCTCGCCGGCCTGGGGCGGGCACGACGCGATCGCCCGCGACGCGATCCTTGACGGCCCCGCCCGCTGCTGGGTCGAGCCGCCCCGTGAGGGTACGGAAATCGTCCTCTACGGTCAGGATCGCGATCCGTTACAGCTTGCCGCGGCACACGCGAACATCGAATCGGCCGGCCTGGGTGAGGCGGTCGAGGTCCATCACGCCGACAGCTTTGCCGCGCCTTGCCCTGACGTCCTCGACGGGATCGAGGCCGGCCTGTTGATCAGCAACGTCCCCTTCGGCGAGCGGATCGAGTCGGCCGGTAGCGAGAGCGAATGGCTTGCCCTGTGCACGCAGTGGACACGCTGCCTGCCCGGCTGGTTTTGGGGCATCCTGCACGGCGAGGAGTCCGGTGGGAGTTGGCCACTGCGGTTCGACCGACGCCAGACGGTCATCCACGGTGGCGTCGAGACGGAGTTCCTGCGGGGACAGCTCGGCGAGAAAAGCCTGCGCCGGCCGGCCGGCCCGCATGCCCTGGCCGGCCGCCTGATCGCCCAGGGGCGGGCGGGAGAACGCAGCGCGGAAGACTTTGCCAACCGGCTGAAAAAGAACTGGAAACAGCGTCAATCGCTGCTCAGGCAAGGCGACAATGCCCTGCGCCTCTACGACGCCGACCTGCCTGATTTCAAGCTTGCGCTCGACTACTACCGCACCGAGGACGGCGAGGCCTGGCTCGACATCCAGGAATATCAGGCACCGCGCCAGATCGACCCGCAGAAAGCACGGGCACGCCTGGCCGCAGCGGTGGCGGCCGCCGTCGAGACGCTCGCCATCGACGAGCACTGCGTCGTCGTTCGCCAGCGCGCCCGTCAGTCGGGCCGCCAGCAGTACGGTCGCTTTGGTGGCGAGCATATCGAGCGCGTGATTCGCGAACGCGACACGCGCCTGTCGATCAACCTGACCGACTATCTCGATGTCGGCCTGTTCATCGACCATCGCATGGTGCGCGACCGCCTGGTCGACCTGGCGCGCGGCAAGCATCTGCTCAACCTGTTCTGCTACACGGCCAGCGCCTCGGTGCGCGCCGCCGTGGGTGGGGCGCACGCGACCACGTCGGTCGACCTCTCGAACACCTACCTCGACTGGGCCGAGCGAAACTTCGGTCTCAATGGCCTGGCCGTGGGAGTAGACCACCGGCTGGTGCGCGCCGATGTGCTGCGCTGGCTCGACGAGGCGTGCAGCGCGGGGGTGAGCTATGACGTGATCTTCCTCGATCCGCCGTCGTTTTCGAACTCCAAGTCGATGGAGGCGGACCTCGACATACAGCGCGATCACCCGGCGCTGATCGAGGCGTGCATGCGCCTGCTACCGGCAGAAGGCGTTCTCGTCTTTTCAAATAACCGAAAAGGGTTTACATTGCACCCCGACGTCGAGAACCGGTTCCAACCACATGATCTGTCGAGAAAAACCCTCCCGAAAGACTTTTCGCGGACGCCCGGGCGGCGTTTCGTCTGTGAAATCCGCCATCGCTGAGCCCCGCCCGGCCGCGCTCGCCACCCCCGCCACCCTCGCCACCCGGGCGGCAACGGCTGTGATCGGTCGTCGACTGGCCGCGCTGGCCCCGGTCGTGGTCGTCCTGGGCGTGACCAGCGGCTGCGCCACCCAGATGACGCCCCCGACCGATGGCGGCGGCGAGCCGGACCGGGCCGGCACCGCTCCGCGCGAGTTGCCGCCGACTCCGCTCGACACGATCGATACCAACTCCGGCTTGCACAGCCGCGCTACCGAGGCCGTGGTCCAGGCGCTCGCCCAGCTGGGCACTCCCTACCGCTGGGGCGGCGAGTCGGCCAACCACGGCTTCGATTGCAGCGGCCTGACGCAATACGCCTATCAGGCCGCCAATATCTCGCTGCCGCGTACGTCGTACCGCCAGTACCGGGCCACCCGGCGCGTCGATCGCCAGGCTCTCCGCCCCGGCGACCTGGTCTTCTTTCACCTCAATGGTCGCCGGATCGATCACGTGGGAATCTATGTGGGCGGCAAGCGCTTCGTACACGCGCCATCCACCGGCAAGACCGTGTCCTTCGCACGACTCGACAATCCGTTCTGGTCGCGACGATACGCCGGCGGGGGCCGTGCGCCCGAGGCGAGCATCCTGCAACTGGCCGAACATCTTTCGAACGACCGGTAGGGCCTCTGGCGGTCACCTCGGTACGAATGCAATACCGTCGACCCACGCCTTGATCACGAACGGCGTGCCGAGTCGCCCGCGGCATGGCACTGGCGCAGAGGTTCCTTGACCATCCTCGGCGGGCGGCAGCCATCGCAGTCGGAAACGGCGCATCCTCCGACGCGACCGTGAATGAGCCTCCAGGTCCCGTCCCGGCAACCGGCCGGCTCGCTCAATCCTTGTCCGTCGGCTTGTCCACCCGCCACTCGACCGGCACGTCGCCGTCGATAAACCGCAGGGTCAAGGGCAAACGGCCGGTCTTGCGTCCCCGGGACTCGATCTCAGCGGCCCGCTTGATCAGGGTCGCCGGCGACTCCCGTGTCTGCACCAGCGCATACCCGCGCCGCTGTACCTCGGCGGGGCCCAGAGCGCGTAACTGAGCCCCCAGCGCCGCGAGTTGCCTGCGGTGGGCCTCGACGCGTCGTTGCACGATAGCGCCGTTCAGGCTAGTGGCTGACAGCCGAGTCGACCAGTGCGCAACCATCCGCTCTCGGACGACCAACAGGCGCCGTGAGGCGGTGGCCAGACGCTCCCTCTCCGCCAGTTGTGTTGCCGCGAGCGCTCGAGCCAATCGTCGCTTCGGCGCCTCCAGAGCGGCTCGCCGCAGGGACAGTCGCTCGCGCGGGTGACGCGTCTCGAGCACGCGCCGGAGGGTTTGCACGCGCTGGCGCCCCATCGCGATCCGACGCTCCAACGCTCGCCGCAAAGGGGCCTCCAGGCCCGCCACCTGCAGCCACCCCCGCCGCAGGCGTTCGCCGGGACCGGCGCGCTCTAGACGCCGTGCCAGCCAATCGATGCGCAGGGCCTCGCCCTCGAGGCGCGCCTGCCAGGCGGCCGTGACGCGCGCGATCCGCTCCGCGCGCTGTCGACGCAGATCGGCGACCGTGATCGGTGTGGCCAACTCCGCCGCGCCCGTGGGCGTAGCCGCGCGCCGGTCGGCCGCGAGGTCGCACAAGGTGATGTCTGTCTCGTGCCCCACGCCACTGATGATCGGCAACGGACAGGCCCGCAAGGCACGCACCAACCCTTCGTCGTTGAACGACCACAGGTCCGTCAACGACCCACCACCCCGAACGATGAGTGCGACGTCGTAATCACCCGTCGCCAAGCCGGCCACTGCCCGGCGCAACTCGGCGGCGGACTCCGCACCCTGAACGCGCACCGGGAACAAGGTCACGCGAGCCAGCGGCAGTCGTCTGGCCAACGTGACGCGCACGTCGTGGATGGCCGCGCCCGTATCCGATGAGATGACCGCGATGTGCCGGGGCAGCGTGGGGGTCGGCCGCTTGGCCTCGGCGGCGAACAGCCCTTCGGCCGCCAACCGTTGCTTGAGCCGTTCGAACTCCGCGGCGAGACGTCCTTCGCCGGCCGGGGCGATCGACTCGACGATCAGTTGATAGGCACCACGAGCCGCGTAGATGCCCAGCCGACCGGTCACCACCACCTCCACGCCTTCGCGCGGCGAATGCCGGCTGCGCATGGCGTGCCCGCGGAAGAAGGCACAGCGCAATTGTGCGCTGTCGTCCTTGAGCGCGAAATAGTGGTGACCGGAGGCGGCACGCTTGTGCTCGGCGATTTCGCCGATCACCTCCACCGTGCCGAATACCTGTCCAAGCAGGTCGCCCGCCTGTTTGTTGATCTGGGAGACCGAGAGCGCAGTCTGTCCGGTTGTCGCCGTCATCGCCTGCCTTCACCTGCGGGCGCCCGGGCAAGTTCCGGGCGACCACGAAAAAGGCCGCGAACTCGCGCTCGCGGCCGGGATTGTCGCTTTAACCGAGCCAGCACGGCGCCCTTCATCGGGGCGCGGTGCCGAACCGGAACGGCGGGTCGATTACCAGGCGGCGTACGGGCCCGGGTTCGGCTGGCTCTTGTACTGCTCGGCGGCCAGTGCCTGCAAGCCTTCGATGCGCTTGGCTTCCTCGACGGCCGCCTCGAACTCGCCCTTGTCAGCAAGCTTGTCGGCGCCGGCCATCAGCGATCTCTTCCACTTGGAGCCGGTCGGGCTCCAGGCAAAAGCGCCGTTACCC
Source organism: Halothiobacillaceae bacterium (assembly GCA_016938615.1). Taxonomy (GTDB): domain Bacteria; phylum Pseudomonadota; class Gammaproteobacteria; order Halothiobacillales; family Halothiobacillaceae; genus Guyparkeria. Next base: position 31,078 of record JAFGUH010000155.1, read on the forward strand.
ATTTGCTCGACTTCCGCGGCTGCCTCGATGGCCGCCGCACGCGCTTCCTTGTAATCTTCCATGTTGGCAGCGGACGCGAGACCGGTGGTCGCGAGCAGAGCCGCGCCGGCACTCGCGGCGATCAGGTGCTTGGCTTTAATCATTTTTTATGTGCCTCCTAGGTGGTTTGCTCTGGTAGCGCTTGTGACTTTAGCGCAATCAAAGTGCGGATGCCAACACCTTGCAACCCCCAAGGCCACGCCCCCTGAGGCCCTGCAACGGCCCGTCGGTCGGTGCATGCGACCGTTTACCCGCTGGGCGTAGGCCACTATAATTGCGCGGACACTTTCTACCATCCGCAAGAGTCCCCGAAATCATGCGAATCCTCGAGGAAGGTCTCACCTTCGACGACGTGTTGCTCATCCCGGCCCGATCCTCCGTGTTGCCGCGCGATGTGTCGACCGTCTCGCGTCTCACCCGCAACATCCAGATCAACGTGCCGCTGCTGTCCGCGGCGATGGACACGGTGACCGAGGCCCGACTCGCGATCGCCCTGGCACAGGAAGGGGGCGTAGGCATCATTCACAAGAACATGACGGTCGCTCAGCAGGCCGAACATGTCCGCCACGTCAAGAAGCACGAGTCCGGCGTCATCAAGGACCCGATCACGGTCGGCCCCGAGACCAGCATTCGGGACGTACTGAAAATCACCCGGGACCATTCGATCAGTGGCGTGCCGGTAGTCAGCGACGGCAAGCTCGTCGGGATCGTCACCAGCCGTGATCTGCGTTTCGAGCAGAACCTCGACCAGTCGGTCGCGAACATCATGACCGGCGAGCACGAACTGGTGACCGTCCGGGAAGGCGCGGGTCGCGACGAGGTCGAAGGGCTGCTGCATCGGCATCGCATCGAGAAAGTCCTGGTGGTCAACGATGCCTTCGAATTGCGCGGGCTGATCACCGTCAAGGACATCCAGAAGTCCACCGACTACCCCAATGCCTGCAAGGATGCCTCGGGTCAGCTGCGTTGTGGCGCCGCGGTCGGCACCGGCGGCGACACCGAGGAACGCATCGAGGCCCTGGTTGCCGCCGGGGTGGACGTGATCGTTGTCGATACCGCCCATGGCCACAGCAAGGGCGTCATCGACCGGGTTGCCTGGGTCAAGAGCCGCTTCCCGCAGGTCGACGTGATCGGCGGCAACATCGGTACGGCGGAGGCGGCGCTTGAACTGGTAGATGCCGGGGCGGACGCCGTCAAGGTCGGGATCGGGCCCGGCTCGATCTGCACCACGCGCATCGTCGCCGGTGTGGGTGTGCCGCAGATCACGGCGATCTCGAATGTCGCCGAGGCGCTCAAGGGTACCGACGTACCGTTGATTGCCGACGGTGGCGTGCGCTTTTCCGGGGACTTCGCCAAGGCGATCGCCGCCGGTGCCCATAGTGTGATGGTGGGCTCGATGCTCGCCGGCACCGAGGAGGCACCGGGCGAGGTCGAGCTGTTCCAGGGCCGGTCCTACAAGTCGTACCGGGGCATGGGTTCGCTCGGGGCGATGCAGCAGGGCTCGTCGGACCGCTACTTCCAGGCCGAGACCACCGCCGAGAAACTGGTGCCCGAGGGGATCGAGGGCCGCGTTCCTTACAAAGGCTCGCTGGTCGCTATCATCCATCAGATGGTCGGCGGGCTGCGCTCGGCGATGGGCTATGTGGGCGCCAAGGACGTCGAGACCATGCGCAAGCTGCCGCAGTTCGTTCGCATCACGAACGCGGGCGTGCGCGAGTCACACGTCCACGACGTCTCGATCACCAAGGAAAGCCCCAACTACCGGGTCTGACCCGTTTGTTCGCCCCGCGGGGCGTCGCCCGCTCGCTCGACCCGGCACCGCTCGCCGGGTCGAGTCGTTACAGGGCCCACGCGACATGATTACCGGGCCCACGCTGAGAACCACGGACAACACGATGACCGAACCCTCGACCATCCCGCACCCCGATATCCACGCCGAGCGGATCCTGATCCTCGACTTCGGCTCGCAGTACACGCAGCTGATCGCCCGCCGCGTGCGCGAGTCGCGGGTCTACTGCGAGATCCACTCCTGGGATGTCGACAACGCCTTCGTGCGCGATTTTGACCCCACCGGGATCATCCTTTCCGGCGGCCCCGAATCGGTGATCGACCCCCAGAACGCACCCTCGGCCCCCGAGATGGTGTTCACGCTGGACGTGCCGGTGCTCGGCATCTGCTACGGCATGCAGACCATGGCCGCCCAGCTGGGCGGCACGGTCGAGAATGCCAGCCACCAGGAGTTCGGTTTCGCCAAGGTGCGTGCCCGTGGCCACACCGCGTTGCTCAAGGACATCGAGGACGAAGTCACGCCGGAGGGCTACGGCATGCTGGATGTCTGGATGAGCCACGGCGATCACGTGGTCGACCTGCCGGAAGGCTTCAAGCTGATGGCCTCCTCCGACAACGCGCCGATCGCCGGCATGGCCGACGAGTCGCGGCATTTCTACGGTCTGCAGTTCCACCCCGAAGTCACCCACACCCGCCAGGGCGCTCGCATCATCGAGCGGTTCGTCCGCGAGATCTGCGGCACGCGGGGCCTGTGGCGTTCGGAGGCGATCATCGAGACCATGATCGAGCAGGTACGCGAAAAGGTCGGCGACGAGGAGGTAATCCTCGGCCTCTCCGGCGGGGTCGACTCCTCCGTGGTCGCCGCCCTGCTCCACCGCGCCATCGGCGACCAGCTGACCTGCATCTTCGTCGACAACGGCCTGCTGCGTCAGGGTGAAGGCGACCAGGTGATGCGCACCTTCGCCGATCACCTGGGTGTGCGGGTGATCCGGGTGGATGCCGAAGAACGTTTCCTCTCGCGGCTCGCGGGCCAGCCCGACCCGGAGATCAAGCGCAAGCTTATCGGCAACACCTTCATCGACATCTTCGACGAACAGGCCGGCGCCCGGGAGAACGCCCAGTGGCTCGCCCAGGGCACGATCTACCCGGACGTAATCGAGTCGGCCGGCTCCAAGACCGGCAAGGCGCACGTGATCAAGTCGCACCACAACGTCGGCGGTCTGCCCGAGCACATGAAGCTCGGCCTGGTTGAGCCCCTGCGCGAACTGTTCAAGGACGAGGTCCGCGCGATCGGCCTCGAGCTGGGCCTGCCGAGCGAGATGATCATGCGTCACCCCTTCCCCGGACCGGGCCTGGGCGTGCGCATCCTCGGCGAGGTCAAGGGCGAGTACGCCGAACTGCTGCGCCGCGCGGACGCGATCTTCATCCACGAACTACGCGAGGCCGGCCTCTACGACCAGGTCTCGCAGGCATTCGCCGTGTTCCTGCCGGTCCGTTCGGTGGGCGTGATGGGCGACGGGCGGCGCTACGACTATGTGATCGCCCTGCGTGCGGTGGAAACCATCGACTTCATGACCGCCCGCTGGGCCCGGCTGCCCTACGAGTTTCTGGAAAAGGTCTCGCTGCGCATCGTCAACGAGGTCCGCGGCATCTCGCGGGTCGTCTACGACGTCACCGGCAAGCCGCCCGGCACGATCGAGTGGGAATAAGCCGCCCGCGCTGCCAAGGCAACCGATGAGCAGACGCGACCGGAATCACATGCGCGAGTGCCTGGCGCTGGCCCGGCGCTCGATCATGCTCGGCGAGGTACCGGTCGGGGCGCTGGTGGTGGACGCCACCGATGCGATCATCGGCCGCGGCCACAACCGGCCAGTGGGCCTGCACGACCCGAGCGCGCACGCCGAGATCCTGGCCATGCGCGAGGCTGGTCAGACGCTCGGCAACTACCGGCTCGACGACTGCACGCTCTACGTCACCCTGGAGCCCTGCCCGATGTGCCTGGCCGCCGCCTCCCACGCGCGGATCGCCCGGATCGTCTATGCCGCTCCGGATGCCCGGGCCGGCGCCTGCGGCGGGGCCATCGATCTCAACCGGGCCGACTGGCATCACTTCCGCCCGGTGATCGACACCGGCCCCTGCGAAACCGAGGCCGCCGCCCTGCTGACCGACTTCTTTCGAGAGCGGCGTTAGTCGTACTGCGTCCAGAGCCTCAGGACCTTGATCACGCCCTCGTCGTTCAGTACCTGATAGACGAGCCGATGCTGAATGTTGATACGTCGGGAGTAGCTCCCGTCGAGATCACCGACGAGTCGCTCGAATGGTGGCGGGCGTTGACACGGATCATTTTCGATGACCCGCAATAACTCCTGTGCCTTTGTTTTGAGGCCGCTGCCAGCAAGTTTCTTGGCGTCTTTTCTCGTCTGCTTCGTGTAGACGACGTGCCAGGTCAGGGGCATCTTCGGTGCGTGGTCACAATACGCCTGCCCAAGCACAAACAGGCGCGACCAGGCGCAACCAGACGCGTACAATGACTGGCCCTTCTCTGTGCCATCTGCCATCTGACCTCCCGATCCCATGCCCCTGCTAACAGTCGACAACCTGCAATTCTCGCTCGGTGAACGCGCCCTGCTCGATCACGTCAACCTGACCATCGAGCGCGGTGACACCTTCGCCCTGATCGGCCGCAACGGCGAGGGAAAGTCCACCTTCCTCAAGATGCTCGCGGGGATACAGCGCGCGGACGACGGCCAGATCCGCCTGGAACCCGGCGCGGATGTCGCCTATCTCCCGCAGGACCCGCACCTCGATACCGACGAGACGGTCTACTCGGTGATCGCCGAGGGCCTCGGCGACCTGCACGACGTACTCACCGAATATCATCAACTGGCCCAGAACGCCGACAGCGATGCTGCCCTCGATCGACTCGCGGAGCTTCAGCAGCAACTCGAGGTGCGCGACGGCTGGCTCGCCGGGCAGAAGATCGACGAGGTGGTCACCCGGCTCGGCCTCGACCCCGATGCCTCGGTGCGCGGACTCTCGGGTGGTGAGCGCCGCCGCGTCCTGTTGGGCCAGGCATTGGTCCTCGAACCCGAACTGCTACTGCTCGACGAGCCCACCAACCACCTCGATATCGCCGGGATCGAATGGCTCGAGGACCTGGTGCGCCGCTTTTCCGGCGCCGTGATCTTCATCACCCACGACCGAGCATTTCTCAAGCGCCTGGCGAACGGCATCATCGAGCTCGATCGCGGCCAACTGACGAGCTGGCCGGGCGACTACGACAACTATCTGCGCCGCGTCGAGGAGCGCGACAATGCCGAGGCCCAGGAGAATGCCCGCTTCGACAAGACGCTCGCCCAAGAAGAGGTCTGGATCCGCCAGGGCATCAAGGCCCGACGTACCCGCAACGAAGGCCGCGTGCGCAACCTGGAGAAGCTGCGCGCCGAACGCGCGGCGCGGCGCGAAAAGGCCGGTCGTGTCGAGCTCGCGGCCAGTTCGGGCAAGACCTCCGGCAAGATCGTGGCCGAGACTCGGCACGCGACCGTCGCCTTCGGCGACAAGACCGTGATTCGCGAGCTCGATACCACGATCCTGCGCGGCGACCGCCTGGGTCTGGTAGGGCCCAACGGCGCGGGCAAGTCCACCCTGATCAAGCTGATTCTGGGCGAGATCGAGCCGACCGAAGGGCAGATCAAGCGCGGCTCGCAACTCGACGTGGCCTACTTCGACCAGCACCGCGCCCAGCTGCGCGATGACTGGACCGCGATCGAGAACCTCTGCGACGGCGGCGACCGGTTGCAGGTCGGCGAGAGCAACGTCCACGGGATCGGCTACCTGCAGCAGTTCCTGTTCACCCCGGATCGGGCCCGCACGCGCGTCGAATCGCTTTCGGGCGGCGAGCGCAATCGGCTTCTGCTCGCCAAGCTGTTCGCTCAACCGGCCAACCTGCTGGTGCTCGACGAGCCGACCAACGACCTCGATCTGGAAACCCTCGAGGTACTCGAACAGGCGCTCGCGGACTACAAGGGCACCCTGCTGCTGGTCAGCCACGACCGCGCGTTCCTCGACAACGTCGTCACCAGCCTGCTGGTGTTCAAGGGCGATGGCGAGATCGAGGAGGTCGTGGGTGGCTACCAGGATCATCTCGACCAGCTCGCCCGCTCGGCCAACGACAAGGCGACGCGCTCAAAGGCCGGGCCGGCGAAACCGGCTGGCGGCAAGCCGGCTGCAGCAAGCCGAAAGAAACGCTCCTACAAGGAGCAGCGCGAACTCGACGGCCTGCCCGCACGCATCGAGGCGCTGGAAACCGAACAGGCCGAGTGGCAGAAGACGATCAACGACCCGGCGTTCTACCAGGGCGACACCGCCGCGATCGAGCGCACCCTCGCACGCGTGAACGAACTGGAGCGCGAGCTGGAACAGACGCTGGAACGCTGGATGGAACTGGAGGGAAGCTGACGCCGAGTCAAGGCAACGGAGCAGACGTGGCGATCTCCCCGACGAGGCTTCCGGCATCACCCGGCACGCGAGTCAAGCCTGGCCGAGCGGGACCGACCTCAGCGCGCCTCGGCGGCCTCTTGAGCCCTGACCCGGGCCCGGATGAATTCGCTGTGCGGCACATACATCAACTCGGCGATCTGGCGGATGATGGATTCCTCCAGGTAGTGCTTGCCGGCATCCGCGTAGGCGACCCGCCAGAGCGTTTCGATCACCCGGGATTTCCGAGCCGGATCGAGCCGCTCATTGAGGACGCGCACGAACGGGAAGAACCCGGTCGAGTCGTCCACCTCGTCGGCAGCGTGGCGAACCAGATCGCTCGCCGCACCGGCCTCCATGCCGAAGTCCTCGACGAGGTGGCGACGAATCACATCGAGCTCGTCATCGGCCACGTCGAAATCGGCTCGGGCGACTTCCATCAGCAGAATCGCCACGGCGGCGTCGATACTCGACTCCCCGTCGTTGTCCCGAGTTGGCCGGTCCGAAAAGAAAAGGGATTGCAGTGTCTTCAGCATCCGGGGGCCTCGATCGTTGGCGGGAAACGTGATCCGCGTGCGACCAGCGTAGTCGCTTGCCGTTCCGTTCGCCGCGGTAGACTGTGTCCCCAATGAAACGCCTGCTCCTCAAACGATCCACCCGAACACGCGTCAGCCTGCTTGACCACCCGCTGGGCGTGGTCCAGGTGGAACGGAAATCGATTCGACACCTCTACCTGCGGCTCGACCCGGCCGACGGTTCGCTGCGGGTCAACGCTCCACGCCGGGTTAGCGACCGCGCGGTGCGGGCCTTTGTCACCAGCCGGGCAGACTGGATCGAGCAACAGCGCCGCAAGCTGGCCACGCGACCGCCCGTCATCACCGAGGGCCAACTCCCGGATCGACTCCACCTATTCGGCGAGGAATACGCGCTGGTCTGGCAAGGCGATTCGATACCGCGGGGACGAGTTCGGCGGGAGCCAGGCATCATCCATGTCCGCAGCGCCCGGGTCGAGCAGGCGCAGGCGTTGCTGCGCAAGCACTGCCGCCAGCAATTCAAACGTGTGCTGGATCTCCGCGTTCCCATCTGGGCCGACCGCATGGCGCTGCCCCGGCCCGAGACCCGCATCCGGCGCATGCGATCGCGCTGGGGCACCTGCAACATCCAGGCGCGGCGCATCTGGCTCAACCTAGAGCTGGTGCGCCTGCCGGTCGAGGCGATCGACCTGGTGATCGTCCACGAACTCGCCCACCTGATCGAACGCGGCCACAACCACCGTTTTTATTCCGTGATGGACCGCACCTACCCCGAGTGGCGCCGCTGGGAGCCGACGCTGACCGAATACGGGATCATCGGGATATAGCGACCTGAAACCCGAGAGGTGACCGGGGCAGCAACCAAAGCCATTGAGTAAACAAGAAAAGCCCGGCCCATCTTCTGACCGGGCCGGGCTAATCGATACGCGAGATTCCCACAAGGCGGAATGCCTCGCTGAATGCAAGCTGAGAACCTCTCTCGGGACCTTTCAGAGCGATCGCCATCCGGCTTTTCGGGCTGGAAACAGCGAACTCAGTGCCCTGCAGCGACCTTCGTCGACGGGCATTGCATGCTGCCGCCCACCCCACCGGTCAATTCCAGAAAGGCGTTGAAGGGGTCGATCACCGAAGCCGCTTCCATCTTCGGCCCCTCGAACTTGAGCTCCCCAGACATCATCGAGCCCATCGCACCGCAGCCAAATCGACCCTCGCCCATGCACTGCCAATGCTCGTCCGTGGCGTGCATGACGTAATCGCTGTCCTCGCTGATCGATTTGGCCTTGACCGGGCCGCCGTAGGTGCAGATCGCCTTGCCATCCTGCGGCTTGATATGCAGTTCCACTCGGGTCTCCGGACCGCATTCGTCGCGATAGAGCTGGATCACCTTGTAGCCCTTGTCCGTCATGTTCGCGACCCAGGTATCGCCAGCGAGCCCCGTGGTCAGTGCCTCGCTCTGGTTCCATTGCTGGCAGATCTGGCCCGCCCATTCCTCACTCATGAACACACCGGACGCCTGGGCCGCGGAGAGCCCGCCGGTCGCGATGGACGTCACGCCGCAAATCGCGACCATTACCTTTCTCACGTTCATTGAAAACCTCCTGTTTGAACTCACCAAGCCGACAATCCGATGTCGGCCGGAGCCTACCCTGTCGGCGGCTAGAGCACTTAATCAAATATCTCATTTGAGTAAAAGCAGAATTATTTGATTTTCCATAAATCGAAAGAACACCGGTATCCGAGGCGGATATCAAGGTCATCGCCCGGGACGGGGGCAACTAAGGGACGGCCCCAGCCTGGTCTTACTGGCCCTGTGGAGAACCCGACCGAATATCAAGACCGGCGACACGTCATTTCCGATTATCCGCCACGCCGGAACAAGCGCCTTGAGCCATTCAACGCATGGCTCAGAAACCCTTCGGTCGAGCCGCCATCGACCTGCCTGGTTCACACTTTCTCGGGGGCCCCTGCGGCAGCCACGACCATGCGGTAGACTCCGCCGGATCGAAAACCAGACCGGGTGGACCAATCGATGTGTGGTATTTGTGGATGGCTGGAAACCGGCGGACGTGACGGCAACCTGACGGCGGTACGGCGGATGATGAGCCGACTGGAACGGCGTGGGCCGGACCACGAGGGCAGCTTCTCCGACGGGCCACTGGCCTTCGGTCACCGGCGCCTGTCGATTCTGGATCTCTCCTTCCACGGCCACCAACCGATGATCGACCGCGAACGCGGGTTGGCGATCGTCTTCAACGGCACCATCTACAACCACCCACAACTGCGCGAGGAACTGCAGTCGCTCGGGCACCGCTTTGCCTCCACCGGCGACACCGAGGTGATCCTGGCCGCCTTCCGCGAATGGGGCCCGGACGGCGTCTCGCGCCTCGACGGCATGTTCGCCTTCGCCATCTGGGACATGCGCGATGGAGCGCTCTTCCTGTTCCGCGACCGCCAGGGCATCAAGCCGCTCTACCACACCGTCGGTGACGGCCCGCTGCGGTTTGCCTCGAGCATCCCCGCCCTGTTGGCCGCGGGCAACGTCGACACCGATTTCGACCCCAGCGCCCTGCACCACCAGTTCACCCTGCATGCGGTCGTCCCGGCTCCGCGCACCATCTTCCGCGGGGTGAACAAACTGCCGCCCGGCCACTGGATGCGCGTCGATCGCAACGGCAACCGGACGCTGAACCGCTACTGGGCGATCGACACCGCCGAGGATCACGACGTCCCGGCCGACGAATGGCCGGAGCTGATCCACGAGCGCCTGCTCGATGCCGTGCGAAAGCGCCTGGCCATCAGCGACGTGCCGGTGGGCGTGCTGCTCTCCGGCGGGCTGGATTCCTCGCTGATCGTCGCCCTGGCCCACGAGGCGGGCGTCACCCCGAAGACCTTCACCATCGGCTTCGAGGA
>JAFGUH010000156.1 GCA_016938615.1 Halothiobacillaceae bacterium
GGAAGCGCCGCCTCGACGAGGTCAGCCGCTCGACCGACCTGCCGACCGGCGAGCGCGTGATGCACGGCGTTCTCGAGCATGCCGTGGTCGGCGTACCACTGGCTGGCAGTGCCGTGCAGGGCGAGGGCGCGGCCGGGGTGCTCGCCCACGAGTCGAGCCCGGAGCGCCTCCGCGAACAGGTGGTGGTAGCGGTACCAGGTGCGCTGATCGTCGAGCGGGACGACGAACAGGTTGCTGCGCTCGAGCTCCTCGAGCATGGCGCTGCCGTCGTCGCTTCCGGTGAGGGCGTCGCAGAGTGAGCCGGTCATCTGGTCGAGCACGGCGGTCGCCATGAGGAAGTCAGCGACACGGTCGGACTGTCGGCGGAGCACCTCCTCGACCAGGTAGTCCAAGACGAAACGGTGGCTGCCCGCAAAGGCATCGATGAAACCCGACGTGTCATCGCGACCGCGCATCGACAGCGCTGCGAGCTGCAGCCCAGCCGGCCAGCCTTCCGTCCGCGCATCGAGGGCCAGGATGTCGTCCGGGCTGAGATCCAGGCCCATGAGCTCGTTGAAAAAAGTCTCGGACTCGCCGGGGGTGAAGCGCAGGTCGGCCGCCCTCACCTCGACCAGGTCCGCCCTGCTGCGCAACCGCGCCAGAGGCAGCGGCGGGTCCGCGCGAGTGGCGATGGCGAGGCCAACGTGTCGGGGCAGGTGCTCCAGAAGGAACGACGTCGCCTCGTGGACTGCCGCGTTGTCGATGACGTGGTAGTCGTCCAGCGCCACGACAGTCTCCTCCGCCATCAAGTCAACGTCGTTGACGAGGTCGGTCAGAATCGTCTCGGTCGAGAGCTCATGAGCGCTCTCGAGCCGTGCCGTCGTCTGGGCGCCGACCTCCAGCCCGCTGGTCTCCAGCGCTCCGACGAGATGGGTCAAAAGCCGACGGAGGTCGTTGTCTCCCTCGTCGAGTGAGAGCCACGCCACGCGTGGAGCCTGCCCGCCAGGTCGGGTGGGTGAGAGCCACTGGCTCAGGAGTGTGGTCTTGCCGAATCCCGCCGGCGCCGAGATGAGCACCAGCCTGGGCAGCTCGGA
>JAFGUH010000157.1 GCA_016938615.1 Halothiobacillaceae bacterium
GCCATGCCACTCTGGCTTGGCGAGTCGTTCGTGATCAAGGCGCGATGTCGCCGGCGTGCCGGTGGCCACGTCAAGACATCGCAACGCGGAGCACGGGCGACTCGCCAAGCCCGCCGGGCGCGCCTTGAGCCGGGCACCTGCTGCGTTGTCGTCCTTGGCAAGGGAATCACCCTTCCGCGGCGGACGAACGCCTTGCATCTGCCCGGCTCAAGGCGCGCTTCAGCGGTATGGCATTCGTGCAGAGGTTCCCTAGGGAACCTCTGCACGAATCGATTGTGCCTGAGGCGGGATCGTCACGGTTCCGGCCGCAACGCGCGGCATGCCGGACGTTGCCGTAGCGTTTCGCGCACGGCGGCAACGCCACCGAAGGGCCCTTGGCGGGGCGATCCGCCTGGACTCGCGCCTGTCTGCCCTCGGCGTTGCCGTCCCGCGGCGGGGCCGGAGCGATTCCCCTGGACGCAACTTCGATCCGATGGCGGGAAAAGCGAACCGACACGCGAGCCAGAGACATCCTCGAACCGTGCAATGTTTCCCTGGTGAATGCGGCGATCGACACGCGGTCTGCGCGGGGTGACCCAAGCATGGCGGCGTGCTCAAATCCCTGTCCCCGAGGCGCAGGACAACCATAGCCCGACGACGGATCGCCTGCCATCGGTCACACCGGCAATGGGTCGGCTGTGGGGCGTGTCCGGATTTTGAAAACAGAATATTCAAATATTTGATAAAGCAGGAGTTAAAACTGATTTCAGTCGCCGCGTGGCGCGGCGGTAAAGTGGCGCCCGGCGAATACCCACGTCGGGTTCATGGTCAAGGCGGCGACCCCTTCCACGGAGGGAAGACAAATGCGTTGCAGGAAGCGGCAGGCGGGCGGGACAGATCGCGCGCTGCTCGAGCGTGTCGTGGCCGGGTTCCGCTCGCTCCGGGTGTTGATGGTCACCGCCGCCCTGGCGGTCTCGGTGGCGATCACCGCCGCCGTGTATCTGGCCACCGAGGCGGTGTTCACCCAGGCGGTGCAGCGATCGGCCGTGCAGAACGCTCGCGTGCTTGCCGACGGCACGTTCAACGCGATGTACCAGATCATGCGCCAGGGGTGGACGCGCGAGCAGCTCAACGAGTTCCTCGATTCGCTCAATCAGCGGTCCGACCCGAGCGCGGTGATCAGCGTCTACCGGGGTGAACCGGTCAGCGCCCTGTTCGGCTCGCTGGCCCAGCCCGCACCCGGGCCCTCCGCACGGGCAGCCTTCGAAACCCGCCGCACCCAGGTGGACGTCGGCCCGCGGACGGTGCGCTACGCTCGCCCACTGGTCGCGAATGCCGAATGCCTGCGTTGCCACGTCAACGCCGAGGTCGACGACGTGCTCGGGGTGTTGTCGATCCGCCAGCCGATCGGGCCGATGATCGATCAGGCCCACGACCAGTTGTTCAGCCGCCTGTTGGTCATCGTGCCGGTACCCTTGCTGGCCGCGTTGTTGATCGCCGGCTTTCTCAGCTGGCGTCTGGGGCGGTCACTCAAGCGCCTGAACCGCTCGGTCGAGCAGGTCAACCGCGTTGAGGATCTCGCCCATCTGCGCTTTGCGGGGGCCTCGACCGGGTTTTCCGAGTTCGACGAGGTCCTCGCGCGGGTCGACGTGCTCACCGACAAAGTGCGCGACGTGGCCATCGACCGTGATCTGCTCGAATTCGAGATCGGGCTGATGGATCGCTTCGTGATCACCTCCGAGGTGGTGCGCGACTGGCGGCGCTATCTGCGCGAGCTTTTGGGCGAGATCAACCGGCGCTTTCCCGTGCACGGCGTGTTCACTGCCTTCTCGATCGCCGACCGACCGGTGGGCGTCGACGTGTTCTGGCAAGGCCGCATGGGCGAAGCGGCGGCCTCGCGCGTCGAGTCCGAGATTGCTCGGCGGGTGGTGGAGCGGTTCGGCGGCGCGGCCGACAGCGTGACCCCGCGCCGGCACAACGGTCGGGACGCGGCCTCGTTGACCGATGCCGGCCGCATCGACCTGCCCGTCAAGACCCTCGCAATGGATCTGCCGCCGATGACGGGGATGGTCGGCTTGATCGTGCCGGCCGGGGAGGTGCAGGGGACCGTCAAGCGCCTGCTGATCGAGTCGATCCTGTCGACGCTGATCAACGTGGTCGGCTCGGTGCGCGCGATCGAGAAACATACCGAGGACCTCGAGTACTTCGCCACTCGCGATCCCTTGACCCGCCTGTACAACCAGCGCATGTTCTGGTCGCTGCTCGAGTACGAGATTGGCCGCGCCCATCGCCACGACTACCGGTTCGGCCTGATGGTCATCGACCTCGACGACTTCAAGCGCGTCAACGATCGTCACGGCCATGGGTTCGGCGACGACTACCTGCGGCGGGTGGCAGACCTGTTGCAGAACGGCCTGCGCGAGGGCGACATCGTGGCCCGTTACGGCGGGGATGAATTCGTCGCGATCCTGCCGGATGCCGACGGGCCGACCGCCGAGCAGGTTGCCGATCGACTGCTCGCCCGGGCGCGAGAGACCGTCATCGCGGCGCCCAACGGCGACTCCCTGCCGCTGTCGCTCTCGATCGGCCTGGCTGTCGGCCCGGTGGAGAGCGGCGCGGCGACGGGGCAGGCGCTATTCTCGTTGGGCGACCAGGCGATGTATCAGGCCAAGGCGGGCGGCAAGAATCGCCTGGCGATCGCCGCGACCGACAAGGCGTCCCTGGCCGATACAGGCCCGTTTAGTCAGGTGGGCCGATTGGCAACGTCAGCGCCGGAGGCCGACGGCACGTTGCCGGTGACGCTCTCCGCCGAGGACATATCGGTGGTCTACCAGCCTGTCCGGCGAGTGGCCGGTGCAGTGATGGGCGCCGAGGTTTTCGCTCGTGCCCGGGTGGGCGGCCGCGTGCTACCGGCCTCGGCCTTCGTCCAGATGCTGGGGCGTGGCCAGATGGTCGACCTGGTCGATCGCCGCGTGGTCGCTGCCGTGCTGACCGATCCGGCCATGGCGACCTTCGCCGGCCGGCTGTTCTTCAACATCGCGTCGACCAGCCTCCTGGAATCGCGTTTCGTCGATTTCCTGGTCGACTCGGTCGCCCGATCGCCGTTGCGACCCGACCAGGTGGTGGTCGAGATCAGTGAAAGCCCCCTGACCGGGGATATCGCCGCCCTGTCCCGTCCGCTGGGCGATCTGCGCGCCGCCGGGCTGCGTACCGCGATCGACCACGCGGGCTCGGGCCGGGAGACCTTTTCCTACCTCCGCCGGTTTGAGTTCGACTATCTCAAGATCTCGGCCGAATCGCTTTGTGACAGCAAGGTGAGCCGTCGCGATCGGGCGTTCATCGACGGTCTGCTGGCGATTGCCGAGACGCTTGGTGTCACCGTGATCGCGCACAACGTGGAAACCGATGCTCAGGTCGAGCTGATCCGCGGGCTGTCGATCGAGCTCGCGCAGGGTTATCGCTTCGCCCGCGAGAGCGAGATGCCCCCGGCGGCCATGCAGGCGGCGGTCGGGAGCGAACGGCGGGGGTGAAGGCCCCGCCTCCGGGGCGGTGGTCGTCGCCCGCGTCACGGCGAGCGGCGCACCGCCGGTGGCCCTCGTGTCGAGGCCTGCCGCCGTCTCTCAGGGACTCGGCCGCGCCAGGCTGATGTCTTCGAGTCGCTCGCCCGCCTGCTCCCGGGCCAGTCGCAGGAACGCGTCCATGTAGGTCAGCCGGTGTTCGCCGCGGCGGACGGCCAGGTGCATGGTTGCGGTCAGTCCGTCGCCCAGGGGGCGCTGGATGACGATGCCGCGCGCGAGCTCGTCGCCGATGGCCCACTTGGGTAACGCCGCCACGCCGTGGCCGCTGGCGACCCATTGCGCGATCATCGCCGTCAGCTCCGACTGGCGGGAACTGGCGGGGGTGACGCCGGCTGGATCGAGGAATCGCCGGTAGATGTCGAGGCGCTCGCGCTCGACCGGGTAGCCGATCACGGTCTGGTCGGCGAGCATCTCCGGTGTGATGTGCGGCTCGTCGGCCAGTGCGTGCCCCGGCGAGAGCGCCAGAACGACCGGGTAGTGGAACAGGGGTTCGAAGTGTAGCTCCGGGTCGTCGACCGGGTCGGAGCTGATCACGCCATCGAGTCGACCGTCGCGCAGCGCGTCGATGGCATCGAAACTGAACGACATCGACAGGTCGGTCTCGATCGAGGGCCATTGGGCCCGGTAACGCTCGAGGGTCGGGATCAGCCAGCTGAAGCAGGAATGGCATTCCAGCGCCAGAAACAGGCGCCCGGTCGCGCCGCCGGCGATCTGACGCAGGTCGCGATCCAGTCGCTCGATCTCGGGTAGGATCACCTCGGCCCCGGCCAGGAGCCGACGACCGGCCTCGGTCAGCCGCATCGGTCGCGAGTTGCGCGAGAACAGCGGCGTCTCGTAATAGGACTCCAGTGCGCGTATCTGGTGCGACAGGGCCGACTGCGTCAGGTGCAGGCGTTCGGCGGCCGCGGCCAGCGAGCCGGTCTGCTCGATCGCGTGGATGGTCTTGAGGTGACGCAGTTCCAGGAACATGGGAAGCCCTCGCAGGAACGTCTGCCCAAGGATAAGAAAGGCCGGAGGGGTTGTCCCGCACCGGCCCCGACGTGTCTGCCCTCCGCGTGACGTCAGTCGTCGCGCGGGGACTTGAGGGTAACCAGTTCCTCGGCCGAGGTCGGGTGCAGGGCGACGGTGTTGTCGAAATCGGCCTTGGTCAGGCCGGCCCTCACCGCCACCGCGAAGCCCTGCAGCATCTCGTCGGCCCCGTCGCCCACCAGGTGCAGGCCGGCGACACGCTCGTCCTCGCCCACGCAGACGAGCTTCATCGCCGTCTTGAAGCCGTGGCCGGAGAGCGCGTAGCGCATCGGCGTAAACCGGGTTTCGTAGATGCTGACGTTGTCGCGGCCGAACTGCTCGATCGCCTGCGGCTCGGTCAGCCCGACCGTGCCCACGGCCGGATGGGCGAAGACCACCGTCGGGATGGTGTCGTATTCGAGGTGCGCATCGTCCTTCCCTTCGAACAGGCGATCCGAGAGACGGCGGCCCGCGGCGATCGCGACCGGCGTGAGCGGGTACTTGCCGATGATGTCGCCAATGGCGTAAATACCGGGAACGTTGGTGTTCTGGTAGGTATCCACCGGGATCATGCCGTTTTTCTCCACCTCGACGCCCGCCTTGTCCAGACCGATGTCGTCGGTGTTCGGCTTGCGGCCGACCGCCCAGATCACCTGGTCGAACGGACCGAGCTGCTCGCCGTCGGCGCCGTGAATGGTGATCCCGGCGCCCGTCTTTTCGAGCTTGGCGACCTTGAACGGCAGGTGGGTCTCGATGCCCTGCTGGTGGAGGTTCTCGGTGGCCGTCTCGCGGATCAGCGGGTCGAACGGCGCGAGGATGGTGTCGAGCATGTCGAGTAGTGTGACGTAGCTGCCCAGCGAGCGCAGCACGCCGGCAAGCTCCACGCCGATGTAGCCGCCACCGATCACCGCGGTGCGTTTGGGCAGCTCGTCGAGTTCGAAGAAGCCGTCCGAGGTGATGCCGTGCTCGGCGCCCGGCACCGGCGGGACCAGCGGGCGGCCGCCCGTCGACAGCACGACGTGATCGGCCGTGTAGACGGTGCCGTCGACGTCGACCTGGTTGTCACCGGCGAGGCGGCCGTAGCCATCGATCACGGTCAGATCGAGGTCCTTGGCGTAGCCGTTCCAGAAGCGGGTGATGCCGTCGATGAACTCGCGACGCTTTTTCGCCAGCGTGCGGAAATCGACCCCGCCGGTGGCCTCCGGGAAGCCCCAGTCGGCGGCGTCGACCCGGTCGTGAGCGAGATTGGCGGCGTACCACATGACCTTCTTGGGCACGCAGCCGACGTTGACACAGGTCCCGCCGAGCGCGACGGGCTCGATCACCGCGACGTTCTTGCCGTGCTGGGCTGCCCGCTCGGCCACGGCGAGGCCGCCGGAGCCGCCGCCGAGGACGATCATGTCGAAATGCTTGCCACTCATGGATGCCTCCAGAAAAGGGTTGGGGATGGCTTTCGTCTGCCGGGCCCCGCGCCCCGGCAGACGAAAGCCGGCCCGAAAACGGGCCGGGTGATCGCAGGCGCTATCGCGCGCTCAGTAGCCCTGCTGCTTGAGCCACTGCTCGACCTCTTCGCTGCCGCCGACCTTCTGGCCGTCGACGTAGCACTGCGGGACGGTCTCGGTCTGGGCCACGGCGCGCAGGGCGCGCAGGTTCACGTCGTCACCGACCACGATCTCGTCGAACTCCAGGCCGGCGTCGTGCAGCATGCCCTTGGCGCGGGCGCAGAACGGGCAGCCCCGACGAGTGAACAGCATGATCGAGAGCGGCTTCTTGGCGTTCGGCGCCAGCCAGTCGAGCATGGTGTCGGCGTCCGAGACCTCGTAGGGGTCGCCCGGTTTTTCGGGCTCGATGAACATCTTCTCGATGGTGCCGTCCTTGACGAGCATGGAGTAGCGCCAGGAGCGCTTGCCAAAGCCCAGGTCGTCCTTGTCGACGAGCATCCCCATCGCCTCGGTGAAGTCGCCGTTGCCGTCGGGCAGAAAGCGGATGCGGTCGGCGTCCTGGTCCTCGGCCCACTCGTTCATGACGAAGGCATCGTTGACCGAGATGCAGACGATCTCGTCGACGCCGTGCTGCTTGAACACCGGCGCCAGCTCGTTGAAGCGCGGCACGTGGCTCGCCGAGCAGGTCGGGGTGAACGCCCCCGGCAGCGAGAACACGGCGACGGTCTTGCCCTTGAAGACCTCGTCGCTGGTCAGGTTGACCCAGTCGTGGTTCTGTCGAGTGCGGAAGGTGACGTTGGGTACCTTCTGGCCTTCGCGATTCGCGAGCATTCAAACTCTCCTGTTGGGTTGAAAATGGATGAACGAACAAAGCCGGGCGGGGTGCGGGCACCTCGCCGGCAACGATACATGGGGACGGAACCGGAGAACTCAATCGTCGGCCCGGTCGGGCGGGGTGAGCACGGGCCTTGAGTCGAGCCACGCAAGCTTAGTCGACGGTGACGATCGGTGAAAATGGATTGTCCGGACTGCTTCGATAGGGAAACGCTATCGTTGTCCGCTGGCCTTACGGTGACTCAGTCGCCCGGCGGCAAGCGTTCCAGCGCCCAGAGCGATTCAAGCGGTTCGCGACGACGGATCTCGTGACAGGTGTCGCCGTCGACCAGCACCTCGGCGGGGCGTGGGCGGGTGTTGTAGTTCGAGGCCATTGAAAAGCCGTAGGCGCCAGCGCCCAGGACGGCCAACAGGTCGCCCTCGGCCAGTTCGAGTGCCCGGTCGTGGCCGAGGAAGTCGCCGGTCTCGCAGACCGGGCCGACGATCTCCCAGTCGCGCGCCAGACGTCGCCCCGTGCCGGTCCCGGCTGAAACGATCGCCATGTCGCTGCCGTAGAGGGCCGGGCGCATCAGGTCGTTCATGGCGGCGTCGACGATGGCGAACGACTTGTGCTCGCCCGGCTTTAGGTACTCGACTCGAGTGAGCATCGCGCCGGCCGGCCCGACCAGGAAGCGGCCTGGCTCGATCCAGATCGGCAGGTCGCGGGCGAGCGGGTCGGCATCGACCACCGAGCGTATTGCCTCGATCCAGTCGGCGGCGGAGGGCGGCGTTTCATCGATGTAGCGAATGCCGAGACCGCCGCCGAGGTCGAGGTGCTCGAGTTCGATGCCGCGCTCGGCCAGTTGGTGAGCCAGCGTCATCACTCGCTCGGCGGCATCCCGGAACGGGCTGACGTCCGTCAGCTGCGAGCCGATGTGACAGTCGATCCCGGTGACGTCCAGCGACGGTTGGGCATGGGCCCATTCGTATAACGGCAGCGCGTCGTCGATGGCAATGCCGAACTTGTTGTCCTTCAGCCCGGTGGAGATATAGGGATGCGTGCGGGCATCCACGTCTGGATTAACACGAAGGGAGATCGGCGCAATTCGATTCATTTCGCTGGCGATGGCCGCGATGCGTCGCAATTCGGCTTCGGATTCGACGTTGAGGCAGCCAATGCCCGCCGCCAGCGCACCGCGGATTTCATCGGCCGATTTGCCTACGCCGGAGAAGACCGTCTTGGCCGGGTCCCCGCCCGCTGCCTGCACGCGGGCCAGTTCGCCGTAGGAGACGATGTCGAAGCCGGCGCCCAGCCGGGCCAGCACGCTGAGAATGCCGATGTTGCTGTTCGCCTTGACCGCGTAACAGATCCGGTGAGCCCGCTCGCCGAAGGCGCCGTCCAGGGCGTGGTACGCGGACTCGATAGCCGCCCGCGAGTAGGCGTAGGTGGGCGAGCCGAAACGATCGACGATCGTGCCGACACTCGTGTCCTCGATCTGCAGCTCGCCGCTGGTGGTCCGGGAAAAGAAGGGCGGAAGGTCGGTCTGGGGCACGGCGGACTCCGAGATCAGTCCTGGGCGGCGGGCTGAGAGTCGTCGCTCGCGGCGGGCGCTTGCTCCGACTCGTCGGGCAGGTACAACGGCCCCTTCTGGCCGCAACCGGCCAGCGGGGCAAGCAGGAGCATCGATAGCATCAAGGTGGCGAGTCGGCGCGACATGAAGGCTCCGGGGCGCGAGTGAATCACTGGTGTCCGGCCGGTGAGGAGGGTTTGTCGCCTCTCGGCCGGGGCGTCAGTATGCCTCATGATAGCGTTGGCTTGAATCCGACCGTGTGCCCTTGGGACGGCTGACGATCGTGCGGGCCGCACCTCGGTGGGCGCGGGCCGCGTGTTGCGGTGATCCTAGCAATCGTGCCGGCAATCGTGCCGAGAATCGTGAAGGAAACGCGGCGCGAAGCGACAGGCGCCTCGGCGTGCGCCTGGAGCCGGGCCTCTGCTACGTTGTCGTCTTGGGATGCGGGCATGAACCGCTGTCGAAGCAAAAAACGTCCGGAGAAAGCCTGCATGACGCGATGGCACAGGCGCGCGCGCGTTTGTTCGCAATGGCGTTTGTTCGCAATGGATGTGCCGGCCCGAGGGCGAGCCAGGACAACCCTCGGGCCCGTCGATAGACGGCTTTCGGCGCGCGCACAAACCCGAAAACCCCGTCCTGGCAGGCCTCCGAGGGCCCATTCGCGGCGTCGCGCGGTTCGTCCATGCACCCCACCGTTCGGCCCGGCTCGTGCCGACCCGGTTCAGCCCTGGTGGCGGGCGGTGACCCTTCGCGGCGGACTGCGCCTTCCATCAGGACCCTTGCCGGCCCCGCTTCAGGCGTCCTCGCATCGTGCGGAGCTACCCTGGCTTCAGCTCGGCTCAATCACGTCGGGGTGATCCGGCATTCGTGCAGACCGTTTTCAAGGAGAGTCTCAGATGTTTATCGCGATGAATCGATTTCGAATCCACCCAGGCCGCGAGGAGGCGTTCGAGGCCGTCTGGCGGAACCGGGATTCCCATCTCGAGGGCGTGCCGGGTTTTCGCCAGTTCGAGTTGCTGCGCGGCCCGACGCACGACGACCACACCCTCTACGCCTCCCACACGTTGTGGGACTCCCGCCAGGCGTTCGAGGACTGGACGCGCTCGGCGGCCTTCCGCGCCGCGCACGCCAACGCCGGAGCGCACCGCGATCTGTACCTCGGGCCGCCGGAGTTCGAGGGGTTCGATGTCGTGCTTTGAGGCAGATCCAGGGGCAGATCTTGGGGCAGATCTTGGGGAAGATTGCCGTGGCAAAATGGCGGGGCAGATTGCCGGGGCAATACCGTGGCGGTTGACCAGCCGGTAAGTGCCCGGCTACTGGTCGATCATTGACAGGTCGGTGGTCCGCGTGACGGTTCCGGGGACGGCCGACGCGTTCAGTCTGTCGGGGCCTGGAGTCGCGCGATGAAAAAGCCGTCACAGCCGTCGCGGTCCGGGCGTAGCCGCAACCAGCCCCGGTCGGTGGTCGCCTCCGTGGTCAGGCCCGCGATCGGCGTGCGGATGGAGACCCAGCCGGGGTGGGCGGCAAGAAATGCCTCGACCACGGCCTCGTTTTCGGCCGGCCAGAGACTACAGGTGGCATAGACCAGTCGCCCACCCGGCCGGGTCGCGGCGGCGCCCTGTTCCAGCAAGTGGCGCTGGGTGGTGGCCAGGGCGTCCCAGTCGATCGCGGCCCAGCGCAGTTCGGGATGACGTCGCCAGGTGCCTGACCCGCTGCAGGGGGCGTCGACCAGGACGCGATCGAACCGGCCTAACGAGTCGGGGATCGGGCGTGTGGCGTCCAGGGCCTGGAGCGACAGGTCGCGGTCGCCGTGCCGACAGGCTCGCTCTCGCAGCCGATCGAGGCGCTCGCGGTGAAGGTCGCAGGCGGTCAGGTCGAGTTGGCCAGCGGCCTCGTCGAGCAGGCCGAGCGTCTTGCCGCCGGCCCCGGCGCATAGGTCGAGCACCCGTTCGCCGGCCTGTGCGGCCAACGCCCGGACCACCCACTGACTGCCGGCATCCTGCACTTCGAAACGGCCCTGTTCGAAGGCCGGCAGGCGCGTCAGCCGGGCCGTCCCCTTCACCCGCAGGCCCAGGGGCAGGCCCTCGATGGCGGTCGTCTCGACCCCGGCCCCACGTAACTCGTCTGCAAGCAGGGCGGGGTCGCTGCGTCTCGGATTGACGTGCAGATCGATCGGTGCGCGCGCCTGCAGGGCTTGTGCGAGGGACGCCGGCTCGGCCGGTGAAAGGGAGCGCCAGTGCCCGGCCGCCGCCGGGTCGAGATTGAAGCGGGCCTCGCTGGGCAGGTCGGTAAAACGCGTCTTCTGCCTTGCGGCCATTGCCTCGATATCTTTCTCGTCAAGGCCCGCGCTCGTGGCCAGGACCGGGTCGAGTGCGTTGGCGAGCAGCAATGCCGCGGCTACCCGGGCGGCCATGCCGGCCCCTCGATCATCGAGCAGCCAGTCGAGCAGATTGCGCTGGCGAAGGACGAACAGGGTCAGTTCGCGTACCCGCTCGCGGTCACGCCGCCCCATTTCTCGCCGGCCGGCGAGTGCGCGCTGCAGGGTGCGATCGGCGGCCAGGCCCTGGTCGTCGATCCGTTCGAGCAGGTCGGCGGCAAGCTGCAACTGTGCCGGGAACGGGCGTCCCCGTGGCAGGGCCGGGGCGGGCCAGTCCATGTAGGCCGTGTCGGAGCGGGGCGTGGTGTCGGGGGTCGGATCGGGCATGCCGGGCTCGTCGATGAATGGGCGGCTGCGAAGGCCATGCGCTCGTTGGCCTTTGGTAGTATCACACGTCCCAGTCGCCGTTTCGGCCCGGCCCGTTACCTGGGCCGGTCGCTCGGGCCGGTCGCTTGGGCCCGTTACCGCGTCACTCCACAGGAAACCCGCGACATGAGCACGCAACCACAGTCAGCGGCAAGCGCCGCGGTCGATCTGCATTACGAGGAACGCGGCGGCGGGCTGCCGGTGATCATCATGCACGGGCTGTTCGGCTCGCTCGCCAACTGGCGTGGCATCGCCCAGTCGCTAAGCGCGAACTACCGGGTGATCAACGTCGATCTGCGTAACCATGGCCGTTCACCCCATGCCCCGGGACTCGACTACGAGCTACTTAGTCAGGACGTCCTCGCCCTCATGGATCGACTCGGCGTCGAGCGGGCGCACCTGCTCGGCCATTCGCTCGGCGGCAAACTCGGCATGGTGCTAGCCGATCGTTATCCCGAGCGGGTCGCCCGGCTGGTGGTGGTCGACATTGCGCCCAAGAAATACCCGCCCTGGCACAAGGATGTCTTCGCGGCGCTGGACGCGGTCGAGCTTGCCACGCTGCAATCGCGCGAGCAGGCCCGTCGTCAGATGGCGCCCCACGTGTTCGATCCGGACGTGCGGGCCTTCCTGGCCGCCAATCTTGAACAGTCGGAGGGCCGCTGGCGGTGGCGCTTCAACCTGGCCGAGCTCAGGGCCTCATACGCGCGCGTATCGGACATGCCCACGCTGTCGGGTTTCTACCTGGGGCCGACGCTGTTCGTGCGCGGCGCGCAGTCGGCCTACCTCGAGGCTGCGGACGAACCGCAGATCGGGCGAGATTTTCCGAAGAGCTGCATCGCCACGCTCGAGCGTGCCCGGCACTGGCCGCACATCGAGGATACCGAGGGCTTTCTTGCCGCCGTGTCCAACTTCTTTGCCGAGGGCTGCGAAGGCTTTCCCGGCCCGCGAGGGTCCTAGGGAGACTGCCATTTGTAGGAAAATTCCTACAAAAGAAATCGAAAAATCCTACGAAACTTTCGGCGATTTCGTCTATCACGATGGCGCCGCGCCCGGCATCATGGCCCCGTGCTTGGACGCACACAGGGCAGGACGCCCGCCAGGCCAGGATGGCCGAGGGATCGTTACGGCGGACAGGGAGTCCGCGCAGGAAGCACCGGCAGAGGAACTGCCGTCGGGTCGCCGGGCTTGCCCGGCACGCACCACGCGCTCGATTAAGGACGCGCACCGTAAACAACCGGCACTCGGGATTGAGTCCGGGTTTTTTGCGGGTCGCCAGGAGGCCTGGGTGCGGTCGGCATGGATGCCGGGCCCGAAACGGACTCGCCAGGCGTCCAGGATGGACGCCGCCACGGATGGCACGGGACGATTTCGCGCCGGACGCGCGCGTGGATGCAGGATCGCATCGCCGAACAAGAACGGTGGTAGACACCGGCAACAACAAGCAACCGCAGGAACGGTCTCGGGCGAGACAAGAAAAAAGCAGGACCGGCAACGGATTTGCCTTTGCCTTACGGACAAGCACTCGCCACACCGGACCCAAGGATCGGGACCCATGCATCGCGCAGGGAAACCGCGAAATCCCGCTTCGCGGCTGGATTGTTTCTGGGCCAGGATGGCCTCTCCTTACGAACTCGCCGGCAGATAGACGACGCTCCCTCCGAGCCATTCGGACCGGGGGACTTTCGCGCGTGCATCGTGCAGAGATTCCCTAGCTGCAAGCCAGTAGCTCCTTGCGCCCGGGCGGCTCGGGCTGGCGTCTCGAGGCGCCCGCCTGTCTTGCGAGGCCGCTGCGGCGGTGGCCTGGCTCGTCGCGGCGGGGTAGACTGCGCCGGCCATGAAGCTTGATGCCTTCGATTATTCCCTGCCACCCGAGCGGATTGCCAGCCGGCCGGCCGAGCCGCGCGAGTCCGCGCGCCTCCTGGTGCTGCCGCCCGACGGCCCGTTCGATCATCGGCATATCGCCGATCTTCCCGACCTGATCCGCTCCGATGACCTGCTGATCCTGAACGATACCCGCGTTGTTCCGGCGCGCGCGTTCGGGCGCAAGGCCTCGGGCGGCCGCGTGGAGTTTCTGCTCGAGCGACTGCACGATGATGCGCGGGCGCTGTGCCATCTGCGCAGCAGCCATTCGCCCAAGAAAGGGGCGCGACTCCACATGGAAGGTGGCGCGACGCTCGAGGTCGTTGATCGGGATGGCGCCTTGTTCGACGTACGGCTGGTCGAATCGGAGACGCCCGGTGGGCTGCTGGGCTGGTTGGAGGCACATGGTCACATGCCGCTGCCGACCTACATCGACCGCCCCGACGACGATCGGGATCGCCACGACTACCAGACCGTGTTCGCGCGGCGAAGCGGTGCGGTGGCCGCGCCCACCGCGGGCCTGCACCTGACCGAGGCGCTGCTCGGCCAGCTTGAGGCCAAGGGCGTGCAGACGGCTTTCGTCACCCTGCACGTCGGTGCGGGCACCTTCCAGCCGGTCCGCAGCGAGACCATCGAGGGGCACGAGATGCACCGCGAGTGGACCGAGGTGCCCGAGGCCACGGTCGAGGCGGTCACTGCGGCCCGACGCCGCGGTGGGCGCGTGATCGCCATCGGTACCACCGCCGTGCGTGCGATCGAGACGGCCTCCCGAGCCCATCCCGAGCTCGCCGCCCGAGGCAGGATCGGCGCGTTCGGCGGCGACACCCGGCTGTTCCTCTATCCCGGCGTACCGCTACAGGTGATCGACGCGATGTTGACCAACTTCCATCTGCCGCGCTCGACCCTCTTGATGCTGGTTTCCGCCTTCGCCGGGCGCGAACGGGTGCTGGCGGCCTACCAAGAGGCGATTGAACGGGGCTACCGCTTCTATTCCTTCGGCGATGCGATGTTCATCGAAGCCAACTCGTCCGCCGAGCGCAGGACCGGCACATGAAGTTCCAGTTGCACGACTGCACCTTGTCCCGACCGGCCAACGCGCGTCTCGCCGCGCCCCGCCGCGGGCAGATCCGCTTTGCGCGCGGCGTGATCGAGACCCCGGCCTTCATGCCGGTGGGCACCTACGGCACGGTCAAGGCGGTCACCCCGGAGGAATTGATCGACCTGGGCGCGCAGATCGTGCTGGGCAACACCTTTCACCTGATGCTGCGCCCGGGCACGGACATCATTCGCCTGCACGGGGATCTGCACGATTTCATGCACTGGGAGCGCCCGATCCTGACCGATTCTGGCGGCTTTCAGGTGTTCTCGCTGGCCAACATGCGCAAGATCACCGAGGAAGGCGTGCGTTTTGCCTCGCCGGTCAACGGTGATCGCGTGACGCTCACCCCCGAATCCTCGATGCAGGTCCAGCACGAACTGGGCTCGGACATCCAGATGATCTTCGACGAGTGCACGCCCTACCCGGCCACGCCCGAGGTGGCCGGTGCGTCGATGCGCCTGTCGCTGCGCTGGGCGGCGCGTTCGAAGACGGCTTTCGAGTCGCTCCGACCGGAAGGCTCGGACCGGGCCCTGTTCGGCATCGTCCAGGGCGGCATGCACGAGGCCCTGCGACACGAATCGGCTGCCGGGTTGGTCGAGCTGGGCTTTGATGGCTACGCCGTGGGTGGCTTGTCGGTGGGCGAGCCGCTCGCCGAGCGAAACGCCGTGCTCGACGTCACCCTCCCGGCGCTCCCCGCGGACCGGCCGCGCTACCTGATGGGGGTGGGCAAGCCCGAGGACCTGGTCGAGTCGGTTGCCCGCGGCGTCGACATGTTCGACTGCGTGCTGCCCACCCGCAACGCCCGCAACGGCCACCTGTTCACCCGCTACGGCGACGTGCGCCTGAAGAATGCCCGCTTCGCCACCGACATCCGGCCGCTCGACGAAGATTGCGATTGCTACACCTGCCGGCACTACTCGCGCGCCTACTTGAAGCACCTGCACCGGGCGCGCGAGGTGCTGGGGGCGCGGCTCGCCACCCTCCACAACCTGCACTACTACCAGGTGCTGATGGCCGAGATGCGCGCGGCGATCGAGGCCGACGAGTTCGAGGCCTTCCGAGCGCGGTTCTACACCGACCGAGATCGCGGAGTCTGACCACGGGGCCCCGTGGGCAATGCAATCCTTCGGGCTTGTGGCATACTCCGGGGCTGTTAAGGAAACGCTGCACGAATCGATGGTGGCTCAAGCGTGACCGCCAAGGGTTCAGATGCTGGGCGCGGTGCGCGGAGCATGGCCGTCGCCATTCGCAGGCGCGGCAATGTCGCATGTGGGCCCTTGCAGATGGGCCCTGGGAGGCCCGCCCGGACGGGGATCGCAGGATTCCCGCACGCCGCAGAGCCGCCTCTCGCCGGGCCCGAATTATTGCCTTGGGCCCGTCTTCGAGCCGGCGTCGGACAAGCGAACAAACCCGCGAGCCAGAGGCGCCATCGATTGGTGCAGAGATTCCTTGAAGGAACTCGGCACGATGGGAGGCCCGCCCGGATGGGGTGCGCGAGCCTGCCGCCCCGCCCCGGGCCCGATCGGCTGCATCGAGCCCGCCTCGGCCTGGCGCTTGGATCGCGAACGATCGGGCCACTCACGAGCGGCATCGAGCCGTGCGGCGTTTCCTCAAATCAACCACGCACGAACCAACTGGAGCACCAACCACGATGTTCTTTATCAGCGATGCCATGGCCCAGGCCCAGGGCGCCAGCGAGCCCAACCTGCTGGCCACCTTCCTGCCGCTGCTGCTCATCTTCGCCGTCATGTACTTCCTGCTTATTCGCCCGCAGGTCAAGCGACAGAAGGAGCACAAGAAGCTGATCGAATCGATCGAGAAGGGTGACGAGGTCGCCACCACGGGCGGCATGCTGGGGCGCGTGGTCAATCTGGGCGATACCCTTGTGGTCCTGGAGGTGGCGGACGGCACCACCGTCGTGGTGCAGCGCTTCGCCGTCTCGTCGGTCATGCCCAAGGGCACGATCAAGGACGCCCGCGAGGCCTGAGCCCGCGGCTGTTAGCAGGGCTCGCCACGGCGGGCCCTTCGTCTTTACCGCCCATCGACGAGGGATCGTCGTCGATGGGCCGCGCCCCGGCTCGGGTCGCACTCCACGCGAAGGCCTAGAAGATGAACCGCTATCCCCTGTGGAAGAATCTGATCGTCGTCGTTGTCGTGCTTGTGGGCCTGTTCTATGCCCTGCCGAACTTCTTTGGCGAGGAGCCCGCGCTCCAGATCTCCAAGCGTGACGGTGCCGTCGAGCAGTCGGCGCTCAGTGAGGCAAAAAGCGCGCTGCGCGCCTCGGGCATCGAGTACAAGCGCGCCGAGCTCCAGGGCGAGTCCGCCCTCATCCGCTTTCCCTCTACCGACGAACAGCTGGCGGCTGTGGATGTCGTCCGCGCGGCCCTGGGCGGGGAATATCCCGTCGCCCTCAACCTCGCTCCGGCCGCCCCCGACTGGCTGACCGACCTCGGCGCCCTGCCCATGTACCTGGGCCTCGACCTGCGCGGCGGCGTTCACTTTTTGATGCAGATCGACATGGAGGCGGCCGTCAAGACCGCGCTGGAGCGACGGGTCGACGGTATGCGAGCCGATCTGCGCCAGGCGAAGCTGCGCTACGTCTCCGCCGAGGTGACCGACGAGCAACGTATTCTCGTGCGCTTTCGCGATGCTGCCGACCGTGACCAGGCCATCGACGCGCTTGCCGGCGATTACGATGACCTCGCCTTCGACAGCGAACAGATCGATGGCGAGCCGTACCTGGTGGCCAAGATGACCGAGGAGGGCGTGACCACGGAGCGGCGTGCCTCGCTCGACCAGAACATCACCACGCTGCGTAACCGGGTCAACGAACTGGGCGTCGCCGAACCGCTGATTCAGCAACAGGGCGATGATCGGATCGTGGTCGAATTGCCGGGCATCCAGGACACGGTCCGCGCCAAGGAGATCCTGGGCGCGACCGCGACCCTGGAATTCCGACTGGTGCATGGCACCCCCACCGACTGGGCAGAGGCAGCCGAGTCCGGCAGCGTGCCGCCGCAGGCGCGACTTTACGAGCGCCGCGGCGGCGGCCCGGTGCTCCTCAAGCGCCAGGTGATCGTCACCGGCGACCGTGTCACCGGCGCCTCCTCGGGCTTCGATCAGGATTCCGGTTCGCCAGCGGTGTTCGTCAATCTCGACAGCCAGGGCGCGCGCCGCATGGCTGATATCACTGGCGATAACATCGGCCAGCAGATGGGCGTGGTGTTCATCGAGAACCGCACCGACACGAAGGTCGTCGACGGCGAACTGGTTGAAGAGAAGCGTCGTGTCGAGGAGGTGATCAACGTCGCCACCATCCGCGACCAGCTCGCCAACCGCTTCCAGATCACCGGCCTCGATTCGTCGCAAGAGGCGCGCAACCTCGCGCTGCTGCTGCGCGCCGGTGCCCTGCGCGCGCCGATGGACATCGTCGAGGAACGCACCGTCGGCCCGAGCCTCGGCGCCGAGAACATCCAGGCCGGCGTCAACGCCGCCATTCTCGGCTTCGTGCTGGTAGCGGTGTTCATGATGATCTACTACCGCGTCTTCGGCGTGATCGCGGTGGTGGCGCTGCTCTCCAACCTGGTGCTGATCGTGGCGGTGCTCTCGATGCTCCAGGCCACGCTGACCCTGCCCGGCATCGCCGGGATCGTGCTGACCGTGGGCATGGCGGTGGACGCCAACGTCCTGATCTTCGAGCGCATCCGCGAGGAGCTGGCAAACGGCATGACGCCGCATGCGGCGATCAAGGCCGGCTACGAGCGGGCCTTCGCCACCATCCTCGACGCGAACATCACCACCTTGTTGGCCGCCCTGGCGCTGTTCGCCTTCGGCAGCGGGCCGATCAAGGGCTTCGCGGTGACGTTGTCGATCGGCATCCTGGCCTCGATGTTCACGGCCGTGATGCTCTCTCGCGCGCTGACCAACCTGGTCTACGGTCGTCGGTCGCGCCTGAAGGGACTTTCCATTTGATCCGGCCCGCGGCCGACATCCGAATCAGACGAGTGACACCATGAACGTATTTCCGTCCGATGCGCGATTCGACTTCTTCGGCAAGCGCTATTTCGCCTACGCCCTGTCGGCGATTCTGCTGCTGACGGCTCTCGGCTCGCTGGCGACCAAGGGACTGAACCTCGGCCTGGATTTCACCGGCGGGGTGGTGGTCGAACTCGGCTATCCCGAAGGGGCCAACATCACGGCGGTGCGCGAGACACTCGCCGAGCACGGCTTCGACCAGGCGGTCGCACAACTGTTCGGGTCGTCCGAGTCGGTGCTGGTTCGGCTCCCCCCCACCGGCGAGAGCCAGTCACGGGTTGCCGACTCGTTGCTCACCGCCCTGCAGGCCGACGTGCCGAGCGTGACCATGCGCCGGGTCGAGTACGTCGGCCCGGCGGTGGGCGAGGAGCTGTTCAACGCGGGCGGGTTGGCGTTGCTGGTCGTTCTTGCCGGCGTCCTTGTCTACGTCGGGTTCCGTTTCCAGTTGCGGCTGGCCGGCGGTTCGATACTGGCGCTGGCGCACGACCTGATCGTGGTTGTCGGCATTGTCAGCCTGCTGGGCGTGCGCTTCGACCTGACGGTGCTGGCGGCCTTCCTGGCGCTGGCCGGTTACTCGATCAACGACACGATCGTGGTGTTCGACCGCATCCGCGAGAACTTCCAGAAGATGCGCAAGGGCAGCGAGAAGGAGGTGATGAACGCCTCGGTGAACCAGACGATGTCGCGCACCGTGATCACCTCCGGTACCACGTTCCTGACTGCCTTGGCCCTGTTCGTTTTCGGTGGGGAGGCGTTGTACGGGTTCTCCCTTACCTTGTTGCTGGGTATCGTGGTCGGCACCTTTTCCTCGATCTACGTCGCCTCGGCCCTGTCGCTGGACATGGGTCTCAAGCGGCGCGACCTGCTCAAGATCGACGATCGTGAGCGGGCCAAGCAGGTGGAGGACGGCGCGCCCTGAGCAGAGCCCCCTGAACAGGGCCCCTGAGCAGAGCCAGGATGCCGGAACGACGAAGCCCGCCGATTGGCGGGCTTTTTTCGTGCGGTTAGGGCCAGATTTACGCCTTGGGGCGAGATACCGCCTGGTAGGCCTGGTCGGCCTTGCTGATGCGTTGCAGCATGATGTGGGCGAGTTTGGGATTCGCGCAGATCACGTTGCCGTTGGCGAGGTACTCGTCGCCACCGCGATGGTCGACGACCACCCCGCCGGCTTCGCGTACCAGCAGCACACCGGCGGCCATGTCCCAGGGCTTGAGGCCGAACTCCCAGAACCCGTCGAACCGGCCGGCGGCCACGTAGGCCAGGTCGAGTGCGGCCGAGCCCGGGCGACGCACGCCGGCGATCGGGCCGTGCAGCGCCTTGAGGGTCGCAAGGTAGCGATCGAGGTTCTGATCGTCGGTGAAGGGGATGCCGGTGCCGAGCAGGGCGCCGTCGAGGCCCTTGCGCGGCGAGACACGGATGCGCCGGTTGTCGAGGAAGGCGCCCGCGCCGCGCTCGGCAGTGAACAGCTCCTGGTTGACCGGATTGTAGATCACGCCGACCTCCAGGCGCCCGCGTCGCTCCAGGGCGATCGACACCGCGTAGTGACCGATGCCGTGCAGGAAATTGGTCGTGCCGTCGAGCGGATCGATCACCCAGCGGAACTCGGCGTCGTCCGCGCCGCTCGCTCCGGTTTCTTCGGCGAGGATGGCATGGTCTGGGTAGGCGCGCCGAAGCGCGTCGATAATCGCAGCCTCGGCCTGGTGGTCGACCTCGCTGACGAAATCGTTGCGCTTTTTCGACTCGATGGTGAGATCGTTGACGCGGTCGCGACTCCGGGAGATGACGTTGCCGGCGGCTCGGGCGGCGCGCACGGCGATATTGAGCATGGGGTGAGGCATAATGGTCTGGTCGGCTCGGCGAGCGAATGGTGGATGACGGCCGCGAAAGGCGGCCTCGGCGCTGCCGGCTGGCACGCCCGGGCCGGCCGAGCGGTGCATCGCAGCCGGCCGTGCCCGGTTTTCAGAGCCCGGCCCGGACCCCGCCGGACCAGAATTATACGCGTAAACGCCATCATGTCAGCCAGGTCGCCTTCTTCCGTTGCCACCCCGTCGCTCGTCCTCGACCGGATCGAGGTGGTGCTGTGTCAAACCTCGATGGCCGAGAATATCGGTGCGGCCGCCCGGGCGATGAAAACCATGGGGCTGTCGCGGCTGGTGCTGGTCGCGCCCCGGGCCGCGGTCGACGACAAGGCGCGGTCGGTGGCGACTCACGCGGCCGCTCTGCTCGATGGCGCCCGGCGGGTCGAGACGATCGAGCAGGCGGTGGCCGATTCGGTGGCCGTCTGGGCGACCACGGCCCGATCGCGCCACCTGAACCTCGCCGTGGTCGACGGCCGGACGGCGGCCGGCGAGATCGTGAGCCAGGCGCGAGCTGTGCCGGAGGGCTCGCCCGGCCGGGTGAGCATCCTGTTCGGTGCCGAGCGCACCGGATTGACCAACGCGGAACTTGGCGCGGCCGATCGGCTGCTCGCGCTTGACGCCAACCCCGACTACCCGGTGCTCAACCTGGCCCAGGCGGTGCAACTGGTCGCCTATGAGGTGTTCCACGCCGCGGGGGTGTCGCCCGGCGGTCCGCTGGCCACCGACTTGCCGGCGACCAAGGCCGAGCTTGCTACACTCTGCGCTCGTCTCGAGGCGGCTCTCGGGGGGCGTGCCTTCTTCCCCGGGGCTGCCGGCGAGGAACGCGAGCGCAACGCGCGCCGGCTCATGCAGCGCGTGCGCTTGCTGCTCAATCGGGCTCAGCCGAGCACCGACGAGTTGCAGATCCTGCACGGCATGCTGACCGCGCTGCTGCGCGTCCCACGGGATCGGGACGAATGAACGATTTCCTGGAGCGAACCCATGGGCTGGTGGAAAACGATTCTCGATGATGTCGACAGCGTGTTCGACCGCGACCCGGCCGCGCGCAGCCGTTGGGAGATTGCCCTCACCTACCCCGGGCTGCATGCGGTCTGGTGGCATCGCTTCGCCCATTGGCTTTGGCAGCGTAACTGGCGCTTGCTCGCACGCTCGATCTCGAACCTCAGCCGCTGGCTGACCGGCATTGAGATCCACCCCGGTGCCCGTATCGGGCGGCGCTTCTTCGTCGACCACGGCATGGGCGTGGTGATCGGTGAAACGGCCGACATCGGCAATGACTGCACCCTCTACCACGGCGTGACCCTTGGGGGCACCACCTGGCGCGAGGGCAAGCGCCATCCGACGCTCGGCGAGGGCGTCGTGGTCGGGGCCGGTGCCAAGATCCTCGGGCCGATCACCCTGGGCGACGGCGTGCGTGTCGGCTCGAATGCCGTGGTGCTAAAGGACGCGCCTGCGGGCACCACGCTGGTGGGGATCCCCGCCCGGGTGGTCGAGCAGCGTGCCGAGCAGAACGAGACCAAGCGACGGGTCGCGCAGCGGCTCGGCTTCGATGCCTACGGCGTGGCGCGCGACATGCCCGACCCGGTCGCTACCGTGGTCGACCGACTGCTCGATCACGTCCAGACGGTCGATGACCAGCTCGACGAGATGGCCGACGCCCTGCGCTCGCTGGGTGTCGAGGTCTCGCGGCCCAACCGGCCAAGCCTCGACGGCTGTCACCTCGACGAGGACGAGGGCGTGACACACTGCGGCGCGGCCAACGCCGGTGCGCAAGCGGAAGGCGAGCGACGCTAGAAGCCGCTTGGCCGGGGCCGTGTACAGCGTCGACCCGCACCACTATCATGACCGGAGAGGTCCCCGGGCATCATGCCCGGGTCGGACTGCGGGGCAGCGCGGCATGCGCTGCCGGGAGGTATTCAATGAGGTTGACGACCAAGGGTCGGTACGCCGTCACGGCCATGCTCGACCTGGCGATTCACGACCAGGGCCAGCCGACCGCGTTGGCCGACATCGCGGAACGGCAGTCGCTCTCGCTCTCCTATCTCGAACAGCTTTTCGCCCAGTTGCGTCGGGCCCAGCTGGTCTGCAGCGTGCGCGGGCCTGGGGGCGGTTACCAGTTGGCACGCGAGGCCGCGCGCATCAACATCGTCGAGGTGGTCCATGCGGTCGACGAGGGGGTCGACGTCACTCGGTGCGGCGGCAAGGGCAATTGCCAGCAGGGCGGCAAGTGTCTCGCGCACGATCTCTGGATGGGCTTGTCCGAGCAGATACAGGCGTTCCTCGGCTCGATCTCGCTCGCCGACCTGGTCGATCGCCCCAATGTGATCGACGTCTCCGCGCGTCAGGACAGCCAGATGGAACGGGTGCGTGACCAACGCGCCGAGGCCGTGGCCGCCGGCATGCGGGGCGTGCGCTCCTGACCGCTGGGCGTCGGGGAGTCTTCTTGCCGATCGTCCGGTGCGTGCGCATGGATTGTTTCCCGGTGACTCGTTAAACTGTCGCGCTTTGCCGCCGCTCGCCGAGGAGGATTCCGGGCGGGCGGCCGCTTACCGTTTTCTCGTTTCTTTATCACGTTCCAACGTGGCGGAGTGAACCGCCCGATCAGGAGAGAGTCCCATGCCCGCAGAACGCACCCTTTCGATCATCAAGCCGGACGCCGTCGCCAAGAACGTGATCGGCCAGATCGTGTCCCGTTTCGAGGACGCCGGCCTGGCGGTGGTCGGCGCGCGCATGATGCAACTGACCCGCGAGCAGGCCGAGGGCTTCTACGCCGTGCACAAGGAGCGTCCGTTCTTCGGCGAACTGGTGGGCTTCATGATCTCCGGCCCGGTGTTCGTGCAGGTGCTCGAGGGCGAGGACGCCATCGCCAAGAACCGTGACCTGATGGGCGCCACCAACCCGAAGGATGCCGAGCCGGGCACCATTCGCGCCGACTTCGCCGAGTCGATCGATGCGAATGCCGTGCACGGTTCCGACAGCCCGGAGACGGCGCGCACGGAAATCGATTTCTTCTTCAA
This sequence comes from Halothiobacillaceae bacterium, assembly GCA_016938615.1. Taxonomy (GTDB): domain Bacteria; phylum Pseudomonadota; class Gammaproteobacteria; order Halothiobacillales; family Halothiobacillaceae; genus Guyparkeria. Next base: position 23,005 of record JAFGUH010000157.1, read on the forward strand.
GCCCGACGAGCTGACCAGCCGCTGATCGCGCTGGCACCTTTTCGGGTCGACTAGACGGGTGGCCTGAATGACCTCGACCGACGAACGCATCAACCTGCTGGGCCTGACGCCCAGCCGTCTGCGC
>JAFGUH010000158.1 GCA_016938615.1 Halothiobacillaceae bacterium
AACCGCATGAACACGCTCAAGTCGACCTTCGAGAACGAGGAGATCGCCTCGGTGATCGCCACGCTCGACATGGTCACCTCCGACCTGCAGGGCGCGGTGATGAAGACCCGGATGCAGCCGGTCAAGAAGGTATTCGGTCGCTTTCCGCGGGTCGTGCGAGACACCGCGCGCACGCTCGGCAAGGAGGTCAATCTCGAACTCGAGGGTGAGGACACCGACCTCGACAAGAACCTGGTCGAGGCGCTCGCCGACCCGCTGATCCACCTGGTGCGCAACGCCGTCGATCACGGCATCGAGATGCCCGACGCGCGCGAGGCTCATGGCAAGCCCCGGGCGGGCACCGTCCTGCTCTCGGCCGCGCAGGAAGGCGATCACATCCGGCTGGCGATTCGCGACGACGGCGCGGGCATGGAGGCCGACGCGTTGCGCCGCAAGGGCGTCGAGAAGGGCATCGTCGATGCCGAAAGCGCCGATCGAATGACCGACCAGGAGTGTTTCGAGCTGATCCTGCACCCGGGGTTTTCCACCAAGGAGCAGATTTCGGACATCTCCGGGCGGGGCGTGGGCATGGACGTGGTCAAGACTGCGATTACCAAGCTCTCCGGCACGATCAGCATCGATTCCGAGCCCGGCCACGGCACCCAGATCAACATCAAGGTGCCGCTGACGCTGGCGATCCTCCCGACCCTGATGGTCATCGTCAGTGGTCGCAAGTACGCCATCCCGCTGTCGGTGGTCAACGAAATCTTCGAGATGGCGGACAAGGAGGTGAACGTGGTCGACGGCCAGGCGACGATCACGGTCCGCGACCGGGCCGTGCCACTGTTTCGCATGACCGACTGGCTCGCGCTGCGCGGCGAGGTGCCGGGCACGCGTTGCGAGACCGACCAAGTGGTCATGGTCCAGCATGGCGCCCAGCTGATGGCCCTGGTGGTCGATTCGGTGATCGGGCAGGAAGAGGTGGTGATCAAGCCGTTGGGCGAGTTGCTGCGCGTAGTCGAAGGCTTTGCCGGGGCGACCATCACCGGGGACGGGCATATTGCCCTGATCCTCGACCTGCCTGGACTGGTGCGACGCAACGGCGGGGCCCGGGGGCGCGGGCGCCTGCGTTCGGTGGCCTGACCGATGCCCATTCGGATCCTGATCGTCGACGATTCGCTGTTCTTCCGCCGGGCGCTGCGCGACGTCTTCGCCGACGACGATCGGCTGGAGGTGATCGGCGAGGCCTCCAATGGTCGCCAAGCGATCCTCAAGGCCTGTGAACTCAAGCCTGACATCATCACCATGGACGTCGAGATGCCGATCATGGACGGCATCTCGGCCGTGCGTCGCATCGCCGAACGTTGCCCGATCCCCATCCTGATGCTCTCGGCCCTGACCAAGGCTGGCGCCGAGGCCACGCTCGACGCGCTGGATGCCGGCGCTGTCGACTTCTTCCCCAAGAACGGCGACGACCCCGAGGATACGCTGGCACGCTCGGGTCGTCGCCTGTGTTCGCGGGTTCGTCTCCTGGCCCTACGAGCCCAGCGCGAGATGGCCGGGCCGGTGGCAACGCGCCCGGAGCCGGTGTCCCGGCCGTCGGCTGGTCGCTCCGGCCCGCTCGCGCCAAGCGGCTTTCTCTCGCGCCAGGGGTTGGTAGTCATCGGGGCTTCCACCGGTGGACCTGCCGCGGTGCCGGCGGTGCTCGGCCAGCTGCCGGCGGATTTTCCGCTTCCGATCGTGATCGCCCAGCACATGCCGGGGGCGTTCACCGGGCCGTTCGCCCAACGACTGAACGATTCGATGCCCATCGCCGTGGTCGAGGCCGCCGACGGCGAGGGCCTTCGGCCCGGCACCGCCTACGTGATCCCCGGTGGCAGGCACGGCGAGGTTGCGGGGCGAAAAGGCGCCTACAAGCTGCGACTGCGTGACCCGGGTGCCGACGAGCACTATCGACCCAGCGTCAGCCTGGCCTTGTCCACGGCCGCGCAGGTGGCAGGCGACGACCTGCTTGCCGTGATACTGACCGGCATGGGCGACGACGGCGCCGAGGGCGCGCGCGAGGTGGTCGGCTGTCGTGGCCACGTCTGGGCGCAGGACCAGGCCAGCAGCGTGATCTACGGCATGCCGGCGGCAGTGGCCAAGGCAAACCTGGCCGAATCGATTTTGCCCCTGGGGCAGATCGGTGCGGCGATCGGAGGGGCATTGCGATGAAGATCTGGGCGGTGGCCAACCAGAAAGGCGGGGTCGGCAAGACCACCACCAGCGTGAGCCTTGCCGGTCACCTGGCGCGGGACGGCAAGCGCGTGCTGCTGGTCGATCTCGACCCGCACGGCTCCATGACGGTCTACTTCGGGATGGAGCCCGAGGCCCCGGGCGCGAGCGTCTACTCGTTGTTCAAGTCGGCCGCCGACGGGCAGCCGCTCGACCCGGCACGCGTGGTTCACCCGACGGCCTTCGACGGCATCAGCCTGATGCCCGCGTCCACCGCGCTCGCCACACTCGATCGCCAACTGGGCATGCGCGACGGCATGGGGCTGGTGCTCAAGCGGGCGATCGAGCGTATTCGCGACGACTACGACTATGTGTTGATCGACTGTCCGCCGATCCTGGGCGTGACCATGGTCAACGCTCTCGCCCTGGCGGAGTTCCTGATCGTGCCGGTTCAGACCGAATTCCTCGCCCTCAAAGGACTCGAGCGGATGTTGCGCACGCTGGCGATGGTGCAGCGGTCACGTCGCGAACGGCTCGAGTACGTGATCCTGCCGACGATGTTCGACCGCCGCACGCGGGCGTCGCACGATACGCTTCGCATCCTTCACGACCGCTACGATGACGACGTCTGGCCGGACGTGATCCCGGTCGATACGCAGTTCCGCGAGGCCAGTCGGCAGGGCAAGCCGCTGCCGCTGATACACGTCCAGGCGCGTGGCAGCGAGGCCTACCGGCAATTCCTGCTCTGGTTGGAGACCCACGTCGCTGGTCAGTCCATGGCGCCTGCCCCCGCCGTGGCACCCAGTGGAACACGGGTCGGGGAGTCACGCTGATGGCTGTCGAGAAGCGCAACCCGTCGGGCTCTCAGTCGATCGTCGACCAGGACGCGGCGATCACCGCCTACCTCGAGGGCCTGCTCCGTGACCCCGAGCAGGAGGAGCCGCCCCCTTTGACACGGGCGCGCAAGGCGCCGGGCCTCACGGTCATTGCCCCCGAAAGCGGCGAGGTTGCCGGCATCACCGCCAGGGCGGACAACGCGTCGATCGACGGGACCACGCGCGCGGCCACGCCCCGGGACGCGAAGGCCAACTCGCCGGGAGATGAAGGCGACCATACCCCGGTGGACGACATCGCGGCGGACGACATCGCGGCGGATGACGTGATGCCGACCGGGGACGAGTCGTCGGCGGTAACGCAGGGGCGGCAAGCGGTGCGGGTCGAAACCGTCGACGATATCCCCGAGGAGCCGGCCGAGCCGTCGGCCAGCCAGGAAGCGGAGTCGCCGGTTGGCGCCGCCGCCATGGCCCCTCTGGAATCATCCGAACGGCCGACCGATGCGGCCGTCCCCGGCGCGTTGGCTGTCGCCGCTCGGCATGCGCCCGACGAGAAGGTCGGCGAAAACGTCGGCGAGAAGGTCGGCGAAAAGGTCGGGGCCTCCACCGAGACGCCGGCCGAGCAGCCGGATCCCTCGCCCTGGGCGTGGCTGCGAGTCGGCGACCTGACTCTGGCGATCCCGACCAAGGCGGTCGTGTCGCGACATACCGAGGTCGTCCTCGACCCGGTCCCCGGGGCACCGGCACAGATAGCCGGGGCCATGACGGTCGATGGTCGACCGCGGCTGATCCTGTCGCTGGCGAGCGTCACCGGGGCGCGGCCACGTCACGAGGCCACCGAGGTTCTTCTGCTTGGGACTGGTGGCTTGTGGGGGGTCGTCGGGGAGCCGGCCGAGCCACCGGCGGCATTCGACGCCGGGGCCGTGCAGTGGCGCGATGAATCACAGAAGGTCGAGCGGCGCGGCTGGCTGGCGGGCACGTATCCGGCCGCCGGCGTGGCGGTACTCGAGGTGGCCGGCTTGCGAGCGGCGCTGAGCGGGTCCTGACAAGGTCTCGCACGATGAGGCGGAGACGAGGTGAGAAATGACGAGTCAAGCAATCGATAGGACGCACCAGCCCGAGCAGTATGACGAGGAGCTCGACGAGCAGGACAAGGGACCCTTGTCGCGCTGGGTCAATTTCACCGTCGACCAGGAGACCTACGCGCTCAACGTGCTCGACGTCCAGGAGGTGCTGCGCGATGCCGAGATCACGCCGATCCCGGGGGCACCGGACGCCATTCTCGGCATCATCAACCTGCGCGGCAATGTCGTGACGGTCGTGGATGCACGCACGTTCTTCGGCCTGGAGCAACGAGGTTGGGACGAGCACAGTCGCATCATGGTGATCGAGGTCGCGTCCGGCGAGATCGTGGGTCTGGTCGTCGACAGCGTCGCGGAAGTGATCGCCTTGCCGGAATCGGTGGTCGATCGTGCGATGATGTCTGTGTCCGACGATCGCGCTCGTCACATTCTCGGCATCGTGCCGCAGGACGAGAAACTGATTATCCTGGTCGACATGAAAAGCCTTTCCGAACTCGCGAACCCATGACCATACCGCCTCTCTGGCTCGCCGTTGCCGCCCTGGTCCTGTCGCTGGCCGCGCTCGCAGTCGGTCTGTCGATGCAGCGTGGTTTCAAGCAGGCCCAACTCACGCGTGAGCGCTGGTTCCAGCATCAGATGGAGCGCCTGGAGCGCGAGCATCGCGGGTTGGAGTCGGCGCTGGCCGGGTTCGGTCGACATATCGACCAACTCGACGCGCAGGGGCGCGAGACGCTTGATCGTCTCGGCCAACTCAACGCGCGGATTGACGCGGTCGCCGCGGACGACGACCAGCCCGGCTTCGGTCATGCGCTTCGCCTCGCCTCCCAGGGGCGCGTGAGCGTCGAGGAACTGATCGAGGATTTCGGTCTCTCCGAAAGCGAGGCCCGCTTGCTGATGCGGGTCAGCCGCCCCGACGACGATCCCCGCCCGCTCTGAACGCGTCAGCCGGCTGACAGGGGAAACCCTGCACGATTCGATGGTGCCTCTGTCCCCGGGGTTGTTCGCAATCCAGGTGCCGGGTCGAAGACGGGCTCATTGCCTGTGAAGGCACGGCAACGACGAGCGCGGATAAGAAAACCGCAGGCCCGTCAGGGCCGACTTTCAATCGACCATCGGGCGCGTTGCGGCGCTTTCGAATGGCGACAGCCACGCACGACGCACTGTCCCTTGCATGCGGCACCCTCGCCGTCCCGCTTCAGGCACGATCGAACCCGTGCGGGGTTTGCCCGGTATAACGATCGAGGCCCGCGCCATTGGACGCGGGCCTCATCTCTTTTGCGTTCCGCGCGTCTCGATCGCCGATCAATCGGTATCGGCGGCCTCGGTGGTGCGCCGGATGTCATCGCGCAGCAGGTTGCGCACCGGGGCGGTGTCGGGGCGTTGCCCATGCCAGAGCAGGAAGCTCTCGGCGGCCTGCTCGACGAGCATTCCCATTCCGTCGAGCGTTCGCACGGCGCCCCTTGCCTCGGCCCAGCTCATGAATACCGTCGGCCCGGGGCCGTAGGCCATGTCGTAGGCTAGAGTGCGGTCCCCGATCAGCGTGTCCGGCAGCGGTGGCAGCTGGGCGCTCAGACTCGCGGGCGTGGCGTTGATCACCACGTCGAACCGGGTGTCCTCGATGCCTTCCAGCGGACAGCCGTGCAGCCGGCAAGCCCCCGCCGTGTCGTTGAATTCCTCGACCAGACCGTAGGCGCGGTCCGGGTTTCGGTTGGCGATCAGGATTTCCTGCGGGCCCTGATCGAGCAACGGGGCGAGCACGCCGCGGGTCGCCCCGCCGGCGCCGAGGATCAGTACGCGTGAGCCTGTCAGCGTGACCCCGTGGAAGGCCAGGTCGTTGATCAGCCCGACCCCGTCGGTGTTGTCGGCGAGCACGGGGTCGCTGGTGGAGTCCGGAAACACCAGCGTGTTGGCGGCCAGGGCCCGATCGGCCCGCTCGCTGCGTTGCTCGGCGAGATCGTAGGCCTCGAGCTTGAAGGGGACGGTGACGTTCATGCCGCGTCCACCATGCTCGCGGAAGGCCGCGACGGCCTCCGCGAAGCCGTCGATCGGCGCCCAGAGCCTGTCGTAGATCAGTTCGATGCCGAGTTGGCGGGCGAACGCCCGGTGGATCAGGGGAGAGCGGGAATGCTCGATCGGATTGCCGATGACGGCGTAGGACGGGGTCATGGTGAAAGTCAAAGGATCATTGGGGCGAGGTTCTCGCGCGACCAGACGGCGCGCTGAGCGGAGGCCTCGCGGTCATCGAGATAACGAAGGTGTCGGTCGACCCGCTCCACACGGTGACGCAATCCCTCGCCGTTTGCAACCTGGATGGAGAGGCCCGGTCGGGCATTGAGTTCGAGGATCAGCGGGCCAAGTTCGCGGTCCAGCACCACGTCGACGCCGAGGTAGCCCAAGCCGGTCATGTCGTGGCAGCGGGCAGCCATTTCCAGCAGGGCTTGCCAGCCGGGAACGGCCACGCCGCTGATCGGTTGGCGGGTATCCGGGTGGTGGGTGACGCGACGGTTGTGCGCCACCCCGTCCAGCGTCTGACCGGCGGCCATGTCCACGCCAGCGCCGATGGCCCCTTGGTGAAGATTCGCCTTGCCGTCGGACTGGGTGGTCGGCAGGCGCACCATCGCCATCAACGGGTAGCCGCGGTAGACGATGGTGCGGATGTCAGGCACGCCCTGAAAGCTGATCCGTTCGAACAGCGGCGAGAACTTGACGCGGTATTCGATCATCGCGACGTCTGGTCGGCCCCCGAGGCTATAGGCGCCGGCGAGGATATTGGAGAGATGCAGCGCGATCGTGTCGATGCCGACCGCCTGTCCCGAGCTCTTTCGATAGATAAGCGGCTTGTCCGACTGCTTGCCGTCGATCACGAGGATGCCGTCGCCGCCGGCACCGTTGGCCGGCTTGATAACGAAATCCTCGTGTTCGCCCACCCAGCGTGCCAGGTGCTTGATTTCATGCGTGCTGCGGATGACGCCGTAGAGTGTCGGGACGTTGAGCCCCGCTTCCTCGGCCAGTTCCTTGGTCAGAAGCTTGTCGTCGACCAGGGGATAGTACCGTCGCTGGTTCATCTCGGAGATGAACTCCCCGTTGCGCTGGTTCATCCCCAGTACGCCCAGCTCCCTGAGCCGTCGCGGGGAAATCGGCCAGTCGATGGCCATCAGCGCGAACCCCCGGACGCCTCGTCCGATGGGGGCGGCCGACGTGCCTGGGCGAGGGTCTTGAAGGCGCGGAAGCGGAACAGTTCGGTGAGACGATAGCCGGTGTAACGTCCCACCAGGAGGGTGAAGGCCAGTACCACCAGCAGCAGTTCGGGGAACACGAAGAACAGGTGGGCAACGTAGGTGTTGACCATGACCAGGTAGGCCAGCGCCGCCACCACGAGAGAGCCGGCCGCCTGAGCCAGCGCGTCGCCGGGGCCGTGTTCCTCCCAGACAATGGAGACCCGTTCGATGGTCATGGCGAGGATCACCATCGGGAACAGGCCCACCGACAGGCCAATGTCGAGGCCCAGGCGATGCGAGACGATGCTGATCAGCACCATCAGGAGGATCACAACGATCACTACGGCGGCCAGACGTGGCACCAGAAGCAGCTTGAGACGCTCGAGGTAGAATCGGATCGCCAGGCCCATCGCGACGATCAGGGTGAACAGCACCACGCCGCTCACCAGTTGCGTTTCACGGAAGGACAGGGCGATCAGCACCGGCATGAAAGTGCCGAAGGTGCGCACGCCGATCACGTTGCGCAGCAGCACGATGATCAGCGCGCCGAGCGGCACCAGCAGTAGAACACGATAGGTGTTCTGCGCGTCGATCGGCAGGTCGAGCAGCGAGAAATCCATCAACCGGGAATCGGCGATGGCCGATTGCAACTGGGCGGTCTCGACGGCGTCTCTCAGGTTGCGCGTGGTGGCGAACGTCAGTTTCACGTCCTCGAGGCCGGCGGTGTCCAGAGCCGGTTTGTCCCCATGCCACCAGGCCAGGAAGTGGCGAGGAAAGCCAACCGAGCCGGACCGTGGATCGATCGGCACCCAGCGGCGGGAGTTGTGAACCTCAAGCCAGGTAGTGGTCGTGAGATTGCGCCCTTCGTCGGTGAGCATCACGCCGTGGACCATGCGCGCCGGAATCCGAGCAATCGCCAGCAGGCGGATCGCCAGCCGGGTGCGCTCGGTCTCTGAGGCATCCGGCTTGAGGAAGGCCGCGATGTTTTCGTCCGGGCGGCTGGAGTTGACTTCCTTGACCAGCAGGGTGGCGAAGGTCTGGATGTCCGCCGAATCGGCACGGATATCCTCGACGAACGATTCGGCCGCCGACTTGAGCGGTTCCTCGAGCAACGGCGGCGCCGCCGGCCCGGGGTAGGGTGAGGGCTGGATCTCTTCCTGGTCGCGGTAGACCGTGGCCTGGTAGTAGAGGGTCTGATCACCGTCCGGATTGCGCTTGGTCCAGACGGCTTCGCGCTGCCCCCCGCTCGACTGGGTGGTGAGGCCCCAGCCGCGCGAGACAAAGCCCTCGTCGAGCAACGTGTAATGTGGCGGGTCGCTCGGCAGGGCGAAGCGCACCGAGGCCGAAGATGTGCTCGGGTCGACCGCAATCTGCGCCTCGACCGTCCAGGTTTCCGTTTCGCGGTCGGGCGTGAGCGGAAAGCCCAGCGAACTATGTTTGTAGTACGCCACCGAAATGCCCACCGCAGTCAGCAGGAAAACGACGAACAGCAGGTGAATACGTCTCATGTCGGGGCGTTGAGGCTCTAGTGGATTGCGACGGCAGCGTGGGGAATCACTTGCTTGCACTTGGGCGGCCGGCGAGGTGCCGGCCGGAGGATGCTGGTGCTACTTGCAGTCCGGGTCGTCGGTGAAGCGCCGCTCCGGGTCGACAATGATGTGACCCGCCATGTGGTTTCGACCGACCAGCACCGGGTAGTTGAACCCATCTCGGTTGTTGAGCGTGACTTCGTCCTCGATCTCCGTGCTGTCGACGCAGATGGTGAGGTTGACCACGTACCGCTTGTCGGGCTTGCCGTCGTGGCGCTTGATTCTCACGGTGCGCTCGACGGGCCGCTCGAGCGTGGTCTCGGTGCCCGTATCCCGGTCGACGACCTTGAAGCGGACCCAGTCCTCGTCGTCCTTCTCGAAGGACTCGACTTCACGTGCATCGATCGAGGAAGTCGTGGCGCCGGTGTCTAGCTTGGCCTCCATGACCCAGCCCAACTCCATCACCTTGACGTCCTCGACGTAACCGAAGATTTCCTTGTCCTTCGCCTGGCTCGGCGCGACGAGGGAAACGGAAAGGAAGGTCGCCGCCAAGAGCGTGCCAGCGCGGCTCAAAAGGGGAATTGAACGCATAAAATACTACCCGTCGATCTTGCGAATGTCGCCGTCCGCGGTGCCCAGGATCAGGACGTCGGCTGGCCGCAAGGCGAAGATGCCGACGGTGACCACACCGGGGAGGTCGTTGAGTTCGGTCTCCAGTCTAGCCGGTTCCATGATCGAGAGGTTGTGGACGTCGAGAATCTGGTTGCCGTTGTCGGTGACGAACCCATCGCGGTAGACCGGCTGCCCGCCACGCTTGACCAGTTCGCGGGCGATCATGCTGCGCGCCATCGGGATCACCTCGACCGGCAGCGGGAAGGCACCGAGCACGTCGACGAGCTTGGTCTCGTCGGCGATGCAGACGAACTTCTTGGCCATCTGCGCGATGATCTTCTCGCGTGTCAGCGCCCCGCCGCCGCCCTTGATCAACTGCAGGTTGGCGTTGGATTCGTCCGCTCCATCGATGTAAACCGGCAGGTCGCTGACGCTGTTGAGGTCGAACACCTCGATGCCGTGGTCCTTGAGGCGCTTGGTGCTGGCCTCGGAGCTCGAGACCGCGCCGTCGATACGGTGCTTGATCTTGGCAAGTTCGTCGATGAAATAATTGACCGTCGAGCCGGTGCCTACGCCGACGATGCTGCCTGCCGGGATGTACTCGATGGCGGCCTGGGCGGCCAGCTTCTTGCCTTGCTCAGTGTTGCTCATTCCAAAGTCACTCTAGTCGGGATGGGACCAACGGGGCGGCTCGACGCCGCGGGGCCCCAAAGGTTTGCTCCCGGGACAGCCCCGGGGATTACCCCAGGGTTTTCCGGGTTTCTGATAACCTCATATCCTATATCACTCGCGCCGTTTGGCGGGCAACAGCCCCGATGTCGGCGCCCAATCACCCATCACGAGGTGCGGACTTGACGCCCCTGTTGCGCGACTATCTCGAGGCGATCCTCACGGCCCGGGTCTACGACGTGGCGATCGAGTCGCCGCTTGAACCGGCCATCCAGCTTTCCGAACGCATCGGCAACCGTGTGCTCTTAAAGCGCGAGGACATGCAGCCGGTATTCTCCTTCAAGCTGCGCGGCGCCTATCACAAGATCCACAAGCTCTGGCGCGAGGGACGCATCGGCGGGGGCGTGATAGCCGCGTCGGCCGGCAATCATGCTCAGGGTGTCGCGCTGGCCGCCCAGACCCTCGGGCTGCGCGCGGTGATCGTGATGCCCGAGACCACCCCGGCGATCAAGGTCGATGCCGTCCGCCGGCGCGGGGCGGAAGCGGTCTTGGTGGGCGATGCCTTCGACGATGCCTTCGCCCACGCCAAGACGCTGATAGAAGCCGAGGGGCTGACCTACATCCCGCCCTACGACGACCCGGATATCATTGCCGGGCAGGGCACCGTGGGCGCGGAGATCCTGCGCCATCACCCCGATCCGATCCACGCGATCTTCGTGCCGGTCGGTGGCGGCGGGCTGATCGCCGGGGTGGCCGCCTACGTCAAGGCCCTGCGCCCCGAGATCCGCGTGATCGGGGTCGAGCCGGCGGATGCCGCCTGCCTCGCCGCGGCGATGGCCGCCGACGAGCGGGTGATCCTCGAGCAGGTCGGCTTGTTCGCCGATGGCGTGGCCGTGCGCCAGATCGGCGAGTACCCCTTCGAGGTGGCGCGCGAGGCGGTCGACGAGGTCATCACCGTGGATACCGACGAGATGGCCGCGGCGATCAAGGACATCTTCGACGACACCCGCAGCATCAACGAGGCGGCCGGGGCGCTGGCGACTGCGGGCCTCAAGCGCTACGCCCGCGAGCGGGGCCTGACCGGCGAGACCCTGGTGGCGATCGCCTCCGGGGCCAACATGAACTTCGACCGGCTGCGTTTCGTCGCCGAGCGTGCCGAGATCGGCGAGCACCGCGAGGCGCTGTACGCGGTCACGATCCCGGAGCGGCCGGGCGCGTTCCTCGCCTTCTGCGAGCTGCTGGGTCGGCGCCAGATCACCGAGTTCAACTACCGCTACGCCGATGCCGACCGGGCGCATATCTTCGTCGGCATCAAGCTCGCCGAGCAGGCTGACCGCCAGCGCGTCCACGAGCAGCTTTGCGCGGCCGACTACCCCGTGATCGATCTCACCGACAACGAGATGGCCAAGCTGCACGGCCGGCACATGGTCGGTGGGCACGCGGGGGATATCCGCGACGAGCGCCTGTTCCGCTTCGAGTTTCCCGAGCGTCCCGGGGCCCTCTTGAAGTTCCTTTCCCACCTGGGGGCGCGCTGGAACATCAGCCTGTTCCACTACCGCAACCACGGTGCCGACTACGGCCGGGTGCTGGTCGGGATCCAGGTGCCGGAAGCCGAGGTCTCCGAACTGACCGATTACCTTGAACGCTTGCGCTATCCCTACTGGGCGGAAAGCGACAACCCGGTTTACCCACTGTTCTTGGCCTGAGGTGGCGGGCGGAGCTCGCTAAACGAAATACCGTCTGCCTTCCCATCAATCATAGCGGCTGGCTATTCGCTTTGGTTCCTGTCGAATTTCTCGAGCATTGGCCCTCCATGACAGTAACGGCCGCATTGCTGTGAGTGACGGAGTCTCTACCGATCGGCGTTTCGCTTGACCGTTTAGGATCAGTGGTTAATTATGTGCTAATGCTAACGGACTAGTCGATAAGGTTGTCACGGATGGACGACATGCATACCCCCGAGCGCGTTGGCGCTCGATATCCCCTTTTCCTCCTTCTATTGCCCGACGCACTTCAGTGGCGAGACGGCAGCCTTGACGCGAAGGGCGCGTCGGGGCCTGCCTTGTGACGATCGGTTCCGTCGCCGGGAATCCGTCATGGGCGAAGCAATCCATCTCGGCGGGTCATTCCTTCCGAATCACGTTGCCGTGGCCCACCCCTCGGGGAGCGACAAAGCGAACGGACGTGTTCGTCCGTTCTCTCCATGTCGGCGTTCGGTTTCCACCAGGTCATCACGCGCCGCCTACGAGCCAAGGCAATCGACCAGGATGCCCCGCGTCCGTCATTCGACACATTGCGAACGAATCGGGAGACGAACGTGCGATCTGAACAGCGC
>JAFGUH010000159.1 GCA_016938615.1 Halothiobacillaceae bacterium
CGCTGCATCGCCTCGACGCCGTCGATCAGGCCTTCGTCCATGTTGACGTCGATCATCTGCGCGCCGTTCTCGACCTGCTGGCGCGCAACGTCGAGTGCCGTGTCGTAGTCGCCGTCCTTGATCAGGCGGCGAAAGCGTGCCGAGCCGGTGACGTTGGTGCGCTCGCCGATGTTCACGAACAGCGAGTCGGGCGTAATGTTGAATGGTTCGAGCCCCGACAGGCGGCAGGCGACCTCCGGCTCGACGGGCTTGCGTGGGGCGACGCCCTCGACGCGGCGGGCCATCTCCGCGGTGTGCGCCGGGGTCGTGCCGCAGCAGCCGCCGATGATGTTCAGGAGTCCGGCTCGTGCCCATTCGCCGATCGAGGCGGCCATCGGGTCGGCCTCGAGATCGTATTCGCCCAGCTCGTTGGGCAGGCCGGCATTGGGGTGGGCCGAGACGAAGTACTCGCTCACCCGTGAGAGTTCGGCAACGTACTGGCGCAAGAGATCCGGCCCCAGCGCGCAGTTCAGACCGATCGACAGCGGCCGGGCGTGACGCAGGCTGTTGTAGAAGGCCTCGGTGGTCTGGCCCGACAGGGTGCGGCCGGAGGCGTCGGTGATGGTCCCCGAGATCATGACCGGCCAGCGCTGGCCGTGGGCGACGAACAGCTCCTCGAGGGCGAAGACCCCCGCCTTGGCGTTGAGCGTGTCGAAGATGGTCTCGATCAGGAAGATGTCGACCCCGCCCTCGAGCAATCCTTCCGCCGATTCGCGGTAGGCCTCGACCAATTCGTCGAAACTGGTGTTGCGGTAGCCGGGGTCGTTGACGTCCGGGGAGATCGAGGCGGTGCGGTTGGTCGGGCCGAGGATGCCGGCGACGAAACGCGGCCTGTCCGGGGTCTCGGCGGTCTTGGCGTCGGCGGTCTTACGGGCGATCTGCGCGGCGACCACGTTGATCTCGCGGGCGAGCTCCTCCATCCGGTAGTCGGCCATCGCGATGCGGGTGGCCGAGAAGGTGTTCGCCTCGATGATGTCCGCGCCGGCATCCAGGTACTGGCGGTGGATGTCCTCGATCACGTCGGGCCGAGTCAGCACCAGCAGATCGTTGTTGCCCTTGAGGTCGACGGGCCAGTCGGCGAAGCGTTCGCCGCGGAAATCGGCCTCCTCGAGGCTGGCGTTCTGGATCATGGTGCCCATGGCGCCGTCGAGCACCAGGATGCGTTGGCGCATCAGGTCTCGGAGTTGGTCGAAAACGGGATGGTCGCGGTCGTTCGAAGTCATGGGCGGGCCGGTGTCCTTGATCGCCCGGCGGGTCGACGGCGACGCTCGCGCCGGGGCGAAGGGTGAAAGGCGTTACGGAATCCTTGCACGCAACCGAGGCCGTTGAGGGCTCGGCAAATCGGTCGTGATGTCGTCCCTGATGTCGTCCATGATCCGGGCGCGATGTCGAAGACGTGCCGGGGCCACGTCAAGGTATCGCAACACGGAGCAAGGGCGATCCCATACGCGTCTGACGACAGACGTCAGCGGTATCCGAGGCGTGCAGGCCTTCCTTGAAAGCCGAGAGTATAACGCAGGCGACCGACGAGTCGGGTGGCCGAACTCAGCGTTCCGGCTTGGGATTGGCCCGGCGCAGCCGACGACGACGCTGCGCCTGGCGGCGACGCTTGTGGGCCGCGACGTTGATGCGCCAGAGCATCCGGATGGTGGCGAATCCGACGATCGAACTGACGAACGAGAGGGTCAGCAGCCCGATCCCGAGCGGCAACCAGATGTGCGGCAGCTGACTCATGGCATAACCGAGGCTCATCTCGCCGCCCGCCGGAGGGGGAAGCGTCCAGCCGGTCAGTGTCGCGCCCACCAGGTAGGCAAGCCAGAGCAGTGGCGGGATGGTGATCGGGTTGGTCGTCCAGACCATCGCTACCGCGAGGGCGATGTTGACGCGCATGAAGATGGCCGCCGTGGCCGCGATAAGCATCTGGCCGGGCAGGGGGATGAAGGCGAGAAACAGGCCCAGGGCCACGCCGCCGGACACCGAGCGCCGGTTGAGATGCCAGAGGTTGGGGTCGCCGAGAAATTGCGCGACCGGGCGCAGGAACGGCTGGTTGACGATCCGCTGGCGGTTCGGTGTCAGGCGACGAAAGAATTTGCGTGGCATGCAGTCCTCTCGAACCTTGACTCGACGTAGTGATTCCGGTGATGCCCAGCCATGGGCGAACCCTCCGCAAACACGGGATCGCCCGAACCCGATGCCAGCGAGTTGCCTGGGTTCGGGGCGGTCTGGCCCGGTGTCGAGTTTATGCAACTGTCGACGAACCGGGCATCGACGACTCCCCAGGCCCCACGAGGCGTGACCTGACCCGGGCATCTGCTTGGTTGTCGTCCGGGGGTGTGGGGATAACCGTTCCGCGGCGGACGAGCGCCTAGCATCTGCCCGGCCCAAGGCTCGCTTAAGCGATATCGCATTCGTGCAGACTTTCCTTAGGGAACCTCTGTAAGCATGCCATACCATGTGGGCCTGTCGAGGCGATCATGATCAAGTGCCGGTCGAACGCGGCGTCAAGGGCGATTGGTGGTCACATCAGGGTGTCGCAATGCGAGTCACGGGCGAACCGACACGACTCGCCAAGCCCGTCCGGGTCGGTGTCCTGCCGTGTCGGATTCGCCAGAAGATGGAGGGTCTTGCGTCGAGAGAGGACGAGCCTCTTTGTCCCCGGCCCCAAGTTGTCCCCGGCCCCAAGGCCCATGCCCCCGGTGTCGATTCGTTCCTGGGAGATCTGTTCCTGGGAGCTCTAGTGGCTCCTGAGCAGGTCGCGGAGCTTGCTGCTGAGCTGAATGTAGTCGCGCTTTTCCTCGTCGGTCATCTCGCCGATGACCGCGTGGCGAAACTGAGCGAGCATGTGATCGGCCTCCGACATTCGCGTGCCGGCCGAGGGCTTGAGCCAGATCGTCTTGGCGCGACGATCGGATTCCGAGATGCGCCGCTCGATCCAGTCGCCCTTTTCCAGACCATCAAGCAGCTTGACCAGCGTGGGTCCCTCGATGCCTAGTTCGCCCGCTATTTCCTTCTGAGTCCGGCCCTCGCCCTCATCGCGAAGTATGCGCAGTACCGCCCAGGCCGAGGCGGTCAGGTCGAAGGCGGAGAGGATCTCGTTGATTTGAACGCGCCACAGGCGGGACACGTCGAACACCAGTCGAGTGAATTCGTCTTCGCGTTGCTGGACGGGGTCGGTCGCTTGGGTCATGGGATCGGCGTGGCTGTCATGGAAATCGAATGTCCGTATGGTCGCATTACCCGCGGCTTTTCGCCATCCTGTTGGGAAACTCTGCACGAATGTCATGTCGCCCAAGTCGCGCCCGGCGGGGCTGGGCGCGTCGTTCCGGCCTCGCATTGCTCGGCGCTTTCCGGGCCGCGGCGTGTCGATCGCAGGTCATTTCGGGTCGCCCATGCGCCGTGTTGCCAAGTCTTGACGTGGCCACCGGTATGCCGGCTCGAAACCGCCTTGATCGCCAACGACTTGCCCAGATTTCTAGTTTCATGGCATTCGTTTCGGGGTTTTCCTTGCCGTCCAGGCGTGACGACGGTCGGCGCGACGCCGGCCGGAGGCATGTATCGACCGCACCGGTGCCGGCGTCCCGGCAAGCGGAAACACGGCCGGAGCCGGGTTGCGCAGATTGGCGCGGCAGGCGGTTTGCGGTACCATTCTGCCCTTGCACGGGGCCGTCCGGCCTGCCTCTCACATCGTCTGGAAATGGTTCGTCAATGACCAAGTTCGTCTTCGTCACCGGTGGGGTCGTCTCGTCGCTGGGCAAGGGAATCGCCGCCGCCTCGCTGGGGGCGTTGCTCGAGTCGCGCGGTCTGCGCGTGACGCTGATGAAGCTCGATCCCTACATCAACGTCGACCCGGGCACGATGAGCCCCTTCCAGCACGGCGAGGTGTTCGTCACTGACGACGGCGCGGAGACGGACCTCGATCTTGGCCATTACGAGCGCTTCGTGCGCTCCCCGGTCGGTCGGCGCAACAATTTCACCACCGGCCGGGTCTACGAGACGGTCATCCGGCGCGAGCGCCGCGGTGACTACCTGGGCGGCACCGTTCAGGTCATCCCGCACGTCACCGACGAAATCAAGCGTCGCGTCGTCGAGGGCTCCAAGGGGTACGACGTCGCGCTGATCGAGATCGGCGGCACGGTCGGCGACATCGAATCCCTGCCGTTTCTCGAGGCGATTCGCCAGCTGGGTGTCGAGATGGGCCGCGATCGCGCCATCTTCATGCATCTGACCCTGGTGCCGTTCATCAAGGCGGCCGGCGAGGTCAAGACCAAGCCCACCCAGCACTCGGTCAAGGAGCTGCGCTCGATCGGTATCCAGCCGGACGTGCTGGTCTGCCGCGCCGAGGTGCCGCTGCCGGAAGAAGAGCGCCGCAAGATCGCGCTGTTCACCAACGTCGAGCACGACGCGGTCATTTCGTCGATCGACGCGGACACCATCTACCGCATCCCGCGCCTGCTGCACGCTCAAAAGCTGGATGAGACGGTGCTCAGGAAGTTGCACCTGTCTGCCGGTCCGGCGGATCTCACCGAGTGGGATCGCGTGGTCGAGGCGCAGACCAAACCCGATCGCATCGTCGACATCGCGATGGTCGGCAAATACGTCGACCTGGTCGATGCCTACAAGAGTGTCAACGAGGCGCTGCTGCACGCCGGGATCCAGACCCGCACCCGGGTCAACATCCATTACTTCGACTCCGAGTCTTTCGAGCACGACGGTGTCGCGCGGCTCGAGGGCATGGATGCGATCCTGGTCCCTGGCGGCTTCGGTTCGCGCGGGGTCGAGGGCAAGATCGCTGCCGTGAAGTACGCGCGTGAATCGGGAAAGCCGTACCTGGGTATCTGCCTGGGCATGCAGGTGGCGGTGATCGAACACGCGCGCAACGTCGCCGGGCTGGCGGGGGCGCATTCGACCGAGTTCGACCGCGAGACCAAGCACCCGGTCATCGCGCTGATCACCGAGTGGCGCGATGAGCACGGCAACCGCATCGAACGTGGCGAGGACACGGACCTGGGAGGCACCATGCGGCTGGGTGGTCAACGCTGCCGCATCGAGCCGAACACGCTTGCCCATCGGGTCTACGGCACCGATGAGGTGAATGAGCGTCACCGGCATCGTTTCGAGTTCAACAACGGCTACCAGCAGCCGCTCGCCGAGGCGGGCCTGACGTTCTCGGGCTGGTCGGCGGAGAACCAGCTGGTCGAGACCGTCGAACTGGCCGATCACCCGTTCTTCTTCGGTTGCCAGTTTCACCCGGAATTCCGCTCCACACCGCGCGATGGCCACCCGCTGTTCATCGCGTTTGTCAATGCGGCCCACGTCCAGCGCGTGGGCAAATCCGAAGCCATGGATAACGAATGACGATGAAACTGCTCGACTTCGAGGTGGGGCTGGACCAGCCGCTGTTCCTGATCGCCGGGCCCTGCGTGATCGAATCGGCCGGGTTGGCACAGGAAACGGCTGGTCGCCTCAAGGAAATGGCAGAAACCGCCGGTATCCGACTGATATACAAAAGCTCCTTCGACAAGGCCAACCGTTCGTCCACCGAGAGCTTCCGTGGCCCGGGCCTGGAGAAGGGGCTGGCGATCCTCGAGGACGTCAAGCGCGAGTTCGGCTTGCCTGTGCTCACCGACGTCCACGAGGACACCCCGCTCGAGGAGGTCGCCTCGGTGGTCGACGTGTTACAGACCCCGGCCTTCCTGTGCCGCCAGACCAACTTCATTCAGAACGTCGCCCGCCAGGGCAAGCCGGTCAATATCAAGAAAGGCCAGTTCCTCGCGCCCTGGGACATGGCCAACGTGGTCGAGAAGGCCCGCGCGGTCGGTAACGACCAGGTGATGGTCTGCGAGCGCGGCGTGTCCTTCGGCTACAACACGCTGGTCTCCGACATGCGCGGCCTGGCGATCATGCGCCAGACCGGTGCGCCGGTGGTCTTCGATGCCACCCACTCGGTCCAGCAGCCGGGCGGGCAGGGCAAGGCCTCGGGGGGGCAGCGCGAGTTCGTGCCGGTGCTGGCGCGCGCGGCGGTCGCGGCCGGTGTCTCCGGCCTGTTCATGGAGACCCACCCGGACCCGGACAAGGCGCTCTCCGACGGGCCCAACGCCTGGCCGCTCGACGAGATGGCGGATCTCTTGCTTACGCTGACCACGCTCGATCGTACGGTCAAGGCCTCGGGCTTCCCGGAGAACGCGCGACTGGGTCTCGCGGACTGAACCGGCCGCGGCCGCATAACGATTTTTGAGCTGGGCCGGCAGGTGCCGGCTCGCCACCCCATCTAAACCGAACATCAAGATCAGGAGAACACTGCATGGCAGCCATCGAGCGAGTGCACGCACGCGAAGTGATCGATTCACGCGGTAACCCGACCGTCGAGGCCGAGGTCCACCTGGCCGGCGGTATCGTGGGCCGGGCGATCGTGCCCTCCGGCGCCTCCACCGGCGCCCGCGAGGCGATCGAGCTGCGTGACGGCGACAAGACCCGTTTCCTTGGCAAGGGCGTGACCCGTGCGGTCGCCAACGTCAACGGCGAGATCAATGACGCCGTCAAGGGCATGAACGTCCACTCGCTGGCCGACATCGACAACAAGATGATCGAGCTCGACGGCACCGAGAACAAGTCGCGTCTGGGCGCGAACGCCATCCTCGCCGTCTCGCTGGCCGCCGCCCAGGCCGGCGCGCTCGAGCGCGGCGAGCCGCTGTTCTCCTACCTCGGCGGTGACGCGGCCGTGACCCTGCCGGTGCCGATGATGAACATCATCAACGGCGGCGAGCACGCCGACAACTCCATCGACATGCAGGAGTTCATGATCATCCCGGCCGGCGCGCCGAGCTTCTCCGAGGCGCTGCGCTACGGCGTCGAGGTATTCCATGCCCTCAAGCAGGTGCTGGCCGCGCGCGGCCTGTCCACCGCCGTCGGCGACGAGGGCGGCTTCGCCCCCGACCTGCCGTCCAACGAGGCGGCGATCGAGGCGATCATGGAGGCGATCGAGAAGGCCGGCTACACCCCGGGCAAGGACGTCTTCCTGGGCCTGGACGCGGCCAGCTCCGAGTACGTCAAGGACGGCAAGTACGTCCTGACGGGCGAGAACCGTACCCTGGATGCAGCCGGCATGGTCGATCTCCTGGCCGAGTGGGTCGAGAAGTACCCGATCCTCTCGATCGAGGACGGCATGGCCGAAGATGACTGGGACGGCTGGGCGCTCTTGACCGAGCGATTGGGCGACAAGTGCCAGCTGGTTGGCGACGACCTGTTCGTCACCAACGAGAAGATCCTGCGCGAGGGTATCGAGCGCAAGATCGCCAACTCGATGCTGGTCAAGGTCAACCAGATCGGCACACTCACCGAGACGCTGGCCGCCATGCGCCTGGCACAGGAAAACGGCTACACCAACGTCGTCTCTCACCGCTCCGGCGAGACCGAGGACACCACGATCGCGGATCTGGCGGTGGCGACCAACGCGGGCCAGATCAAGACCGGTTCGCTGTCGCGTTCCGACCGGATCGCCAAGTACAACCAGCTGCTGCGCATCGAGGAACGTCTGGGCGACAAGGCCCGCTTCCCGGGGCGGACCGCCTTCGGTCAGTAAGGGCTGGATCCGTGGCAGGCTTGGAGCAGGCATTCTGCAGGCATCGACGCTGCCTCTCTCGAGCGGTCTCGTTTCCTCCCAGCGTCCGTTGGGGCGACGGAGCCGTTCGCGATCCGCGCATGCCGGGCGAGACGCGACCTGCGCGGCATGTCGTCCTCCGGGGGGCGATGGCATGAAGGGGTTGACCGTCGTGCTTGTCCTGATGCTCGCCGGATTGCAGTTTCGGGTCTGGTTCGGCGATGCCTCTCTGGGTGATATCCACGACAAGGAGGTGCGGCTGAACGTACTCGAGGCCAGACAGACGAGTCTCGAACGCCGCAACCAGACCTTGATCGCCGAGGTGGAAAGCCTGCGTGTCGGGGTCGACGCCGTCGAGGCACAGGCGCGGCAGAATCTCGGGCTTATCCGCCCCGACGAACAGTTTTACCAGGTGATCGAGGCAGTGCGGCCCGACACCATCCTGCCGCCCGCGGTCGATCCCAACCGCTCCTCGCCATTCTCGGTCGATGAATGATCTCGGATCGGAGGCGCGCGTCTCGTCCGGCGCGTTGCCCGTTGGGGGTTGGTGGTTGTTGCTTCCGGCCGCCGGTTCCGGCCAGCGCATGCGCGGCGGCCTCCCCAAGCAGTACCTGCCGCTCGGGTCGCGCTCGGTCATCGAGGTGGCGCTCTCGCGGTTCATCGAGATCCCCGGGCTCGCCGGCGTCATCCTGGTGACTTCCGGGGCGATTCCCGAGTCGGTCGATCTCGCCCTCTCCTCGTTGCCCGTTCCGGTCCATCGGGTCGAGGGAGGGGCAACGCGAGCCGAGAGCGTGCGCAACGGTCTGACGATGTTCCGAGAGTCCTGGGCGGCACTTGCCCCGTCCGCAGCCGATGGCGGGGCGGTGGGCGACGAGGCCTGGGTGATGGTGCACGACGCCGCGCGGCCCTGTGTCCGCCCGGCCGACGTCGAGCGCCTTTTGCGGCAGGTGAACGCGTCCGACGGCGGTCTGTTGGGCACGCCGGTGCGTGACACGATCAAGCGGGTCGAGCCCGGTGGCGAGGTGATCGCGACCGTCGACCGCGCCCCCCTGATGCACGCGCTTACGCCGCAGTTGTTCCGGGCAGGCCTCCTGCGCAAGGCGATCGACGCGGCCCTGGCCGCCGGCCTCGAGATAACCGACGAGGCCTCGGCCATGGAGTACGCCGGTCGTCGCCCGCGCATCGTGGCAGGCTCGGCGGACAACCTGAAGATCACCCACCCTGAGGACCTCGCGATCGCGCGGGCGATCCTCCGCCATCAGGGAGTGCTCCATGATTGATCCAGCCGCGTTGCGTATCGGCCATGGTGTGGACGTTCACGCCTTCGAGGTCGGCGATCACCTCTGTATCGGCGGCTGCCGGATCCCCTTCGATCGCGGTTTTCGGGCGCATTCGGACGGCGACGTGTTGCTGCACGCGATCTGTGACGCCCTGCTGGGTGCGGCCGGGCAGGGCGACATCGGTCGGCACTTCCCGGATACCGACCCGGCCTGGGAAGGGGCGGACAGCCGGGGCCTGCTGCGGCGCGTGGTCGAGCTGCTCGATAGGGAGGGCTGGCAACTGGTCAACCTCGATGCGACGGTGATCGCCCAGGCCCCGCGGCTTGCGCCCTGGATCGAGCCGATGCGCGAGGCGATCGCGTCCGCCGCCGGCTGGTCGGCCGCGCAGGTCAACGTCAAGGCCACCACCGCCGAGCGGCTCGGTTTTACCGGGCGTGGCGAGGGGGTTGCGGCCGAGGCGGTGGCACTGCTGTGCTCGAAGCCGTCGCGGTCGCCCGGCTTGGATTGATTTATGAGAGGTGGCCAAGTAGGCTTGTCGCCCGTTTCCCGGGTGGCTGACGCCATGCGCGCCCACCCGGACGTCGCAACGCTCTTGAACATTGAACTGGAACCATCGGATGCGTAAACCGATCGTTGTTGGAAACTGGAAACTCAATGGGTCGTCGGCCGCCAACGAACCGTTGGTGCTCGGCGTGCTCGACGGGATGCGCGAGCTGGCAGGGATCGACGTGGGTGTCTGCCCGCCGTTGGTCTACCTGTCGCAGGTCGCAAAACTGGTCGAGGCCACCGATCTCGGGCTCGGGGCGCAGAATTGCGCCGAGCACGACAGCGGGGCCTTCACCGGCGAAGTGGCAGCAGCCATGCTGCACGATGTGGGCGCACGGTACGTCATCGTCGGCCACTCCGAACGTCGCGCCCTGTTCGGCGAGACCGATGCGGTCGTCAGCACCAAGGTCGGGGCGGCGCTCGGGGCCGGCCTGACCCCGATCCTCTGCGTTGGCGAGACCCTCGACGAACGCGAGGCCGGCGAGACCGAGGCGGTGGTGCGCCGGCAGCTCGCGGCGGTGATCGCCGGGAACGGTATCGAGGCATTCGAGCAGCTTGTCATCGCCTACGAGCCGGTCTGGGCCATCGGTACCGGTCGCACGGCCACGCCGGAGCAGGCGCAGGCCGTACATGCCTTCATCCGTGGCCAACTGGCGGACCACGACACCGCGGTGGCGCAGTCGGTCCGTATCCAGTACGGCGGCTCGATGAAACCTGACAACGCGGCCGAGCTGCTCGCGCAGCCGGACATCGACGGCGGCCTGATCGGCGGCGCGTCGCTCAAGGCCGAGGATTTTCTTGGCATCTGCCGCGCTGCGGCCCAGACGGTGGGTTAAGCAATGACGACACTCGTGATCATCGTTCACGTTCTGCTGGGCCTGACTCTGATCGGCCTGGTTCTCATCCAGCACGGCAAGGGCGCGGATGCGGGCGCCGCGTTCGGCTCAGGAGCCTCTGGAACGGTCCACGGGGCCCGTGGACCGGCCAACACCCTGCAGAAGACGACGGGCTGGCTCGTGGTGGCCTTTTTCGGCACCAGTCTGTTGCTTGCCTATGTGATTAACACTTCCCAGGAGCCTTCGAGCGTGGTAGATTCTGCCCCCGTTTCCGAGGCTGGGAATGGAGCCGAGCAGGGCGGACGCACCCCGTCCGACAC
This sequence comes from Halothiobacillaceae bacterium, assembly GCA_016938615.1. Taxonomy (GTDB): domain Bacteria; phylum Pseudomonadota; class Gammaproteobacteria; order Halothiobacillales; family Halothiobacillaceae; genus Guyparkeria. The sequence continues at coordinate 10,619 of JAFGUH010000159.1, forward strand.
GCCGGCAGATACGCCGACCGACGTCCCATCCCCGAAGTCGTCGGCACCCTCCGGGCAGAACGAAGACGGCAGCACCCAATCGCCGTCGGACGTGCCCGGATAGCGACGACGAGCAATCGTCGTTGCCGTCGGACCACGCACTGGTCCGGCAGACAACTCGGCGGACGTGGTGGAACTGGTAGACACGCTATCTTGAGGGGGTAGTGGCGAAAGCCGTGTGGGTTCGAGTCCCACCGTCCGCACCAAACA
>JAFGUH010000160.1 GCA_016938615.1 Halothiobacillaceae bacterium
CTCCGCTTGGTCGACCTGGCCGGCCGCAAGGTAGGCGAAGCCCTTGAAGCCGTTGAGCCTGGTTGCGTCGTAGTAGTCCATCCAGGTAGGGATCTCCTTGGCGGGGACGAGTGCCGCCTCGGCGCGCTCGACCGCGGCCAGGGCAGCGCTCGTCTCGCCGGCCTTCGAGCGGATCTCGGATTCCACGGCCGCCAGCCACGACGGCACGATCGTGCTCCCGGAGGCGTGCTCGTTAGCGCCCTCGAGCAGGTCGATCGCCGCACGGAAGCTCCGCGTGGCGGCCGCTACGAAGCTCATGTGACCAAGCGTGACCGCCTCAAGGTGCGGATCGCCTGCCTCGCGGGCCGAGTCCAGCGACATGCCGTAGTAGGCGCGTGCGGTGCCTGGGTCGTGCAGGTCGAAGAACGACAGGCGGCCGGCGAGCAGGGCAACCTGGCTGTGGTTGCGGAGGACTTGCTGCCGCTGCGGGCCGGTGGGTGCGGTGCTGGCCAGCTCGTCCACCAGCTCGAGGTGCGCGGTGACCGGGATCATCAGCTCGGCTGGCGCGGTCGAGTGGTACATGTGCTGATAGCGCAACGCCAGCGAGTCGACGACGTACGTGCTCGTCGGGTCGAGCACGAGCGGTCGTTGGGCTTCCGCCGAGGCGACGACACCAGAGTCTCGCAGCAGCTCCAGCAAGGCCGCGGTCGAGGCCGTACCGAGCAGCTTGATGATGGTCCGCCGGTCCATGATCAGAGTTCTCCGAGGCTCAAGGATCTTGGCGAGCAGCCGCTGCCCGAGAGGGCCGAGCATGGCCAGGTCGGCCCACTGCTGCAGCAGCCGCTCCCGCACCCCCAGGGGCACAAGAGACGCTTCGGCGGTAGCTCCCGCAACGTGGGCCACCATCGCCGACGCTGGCCCCCCCTGTCCCCCTTCGCTCGGCCCTGCCGCCCTACCGCGGCGTGTGCGCCGGTCGACGAAGGTTCCGAGCGGGATACCCAGGACCGCTGACAGCTTCGGCGCGTAGAAGTCGCTGACCGAGCGTTCGCCGCTCTCCCACTCCCGGACATAGTTTGGGTTGAGGCCAAGGACGTCACCATTTCCGTGTTGGTACTCCCACGCCTGGATCTCGTCGCACAGCCGGGGCTTGCTCCAA
>JAFGUH010000161.1 GCA_016938615.1 Halothiobacillaceae bacterium
GAAATCAATGTATCGCTTCTGGTTTGGGAGCTGTCGATCCATGAAAACCTATTCCGCCAAGCCGGCCGAGGTCAAACGCGACTGGTATGTCATCGATGCATCCGGCAAAACGCTGGGTCGCCTGGCTACCGAAGTCGCTCGCCGCCTGCGTGGCAAGCACAAGGCCGAGTTCACCCCGCACGTCGATACCGGTGACTACATCGTTATCGTCAACGCGAAGGACATCAAAGTCACCGGCAAGAAGGCCAGTGAGAAGATGTATCACTTCCACACCGGGTTCATCGGCAACATGAAGCACTTCACCTTCGAAAAGCTGATGGAGCGTTCCCCGGAACGCGTCATCGAGCTGGCCGTGAAGGGGATGCTGCCGAAGAACGCTCTCGGTCGCCAGATGTACACCAAGCTCAAGGTCTACGCCAACGCCGAGCACAATCATCAGGCGCAACAGCCGCAGCCGCTCGAGATCTAAGAGAGACTACCCATGGCAATGACACAGAATTACGGAACCGGTCGTCGCAAGAGATCCTCCGCACGGGTATTCCTGCGGCCGGGCACGGGTAACATCACCGTCAACGGCAAGCGTCTCGAAGAGTTCTTCGGCCGCGAGACCGCTCAAATGGTCGTGCGTCAGCCGCTGGAGCTGCTCGAACTGGGTGACAAGTTCGACGTGGTCGCCACGGTCGCCGGCGGCGGTCCCTCCGGCCAGGCCGGTGCGGTTCGTCACGGCCTGACCCGTGCCCTGATGGACTACGACGAGTCTCACCGCCCGCAATTGCGCGAGGCTGGTTACGTCACGCGTGACGCCCGTCAGGTCGAGCGCAAGAAGGTCGGCCTGCGCAAGGCGCGGCGCTCGGTTCAGTTCTCCAAGCGCTGATCCGAGACTTGCCGCCGGCCCCGGCCGGTCGCGACCAAAAGCCCCGCCATCGTGCGGGGCTTTTGCTTTGTGCGGCGTCCGGTTGCGGACACCTCTGCCGTGCCGTGCCCGTGCCCGTGCTCGTGACCATTGCCGCTTGGCTTCGGGACGGCGGGGCCCTGTGTTGTCGGAGGCAGCGTGCTGGTGAGCAGTCCGCCCGGCGCCGACGATAGCCGCCTTGCTTGGGAACCTCTACGCGGATATCCAGCGCCTCTGCGGGTCGCCGGGCCTCCAGATGCATGGCGCAGTGCGCCGCGGCGCAATGGCCGTCGCCATTGCCAAGCGCTGAACCGGATCAGCACGATGCCGATCCGGCCGGTGTGAGCCGGCCCGAAGGGGGGGGTCACGGACTAACCCCGCGACGCGGCAGTTGGGCGACTGGCGACCCGCCCTGCGGGGGCTTGCCGACTTGCCCGTCATCGGTGTTCCCGATCCTCGCCGGGCCCGGGGTTACGGGGTTGGGCCCGCCTTCGTATCGGCGCCTTGATGACGGGCAAGCCGGTAAGCCAGAGATGTTGGCTATTCGTGCAGGGGTTTCCTTGTCACCTCGAGTGAGACAATGGATCGTCGAGAGTCCATTCCCGTCGCTGCGGCGAGTGTCGCATGGCCGCGCTATGGTGCGCCGCGCCGTGTCTTTTCAGGGAGCGGGACCGGCGCGGAGAGACCCGATTCGTGCTTAGTTCTCGATCCGAATCCGGCGCAGGGAGTAGTCACCGCCCTGGGTTTCCATCACGAAGGCCTGGAACGGGTCGCGCAGGCCGTTGTCCTGCACGCGCAACAGGCGACGCTCGTCCACGCTGACCTGCATCTCGCCGTGCTGGTCTCGACTCCATTCGATGCGGTGGAACCGGTCATCCTCGAGATCGAGCTGGCCGTCGTGTCGGGCAAGGATCACGGGGTTTCCGGCAATCCGCCGGACCAGGCGCAGTGGCGCTTGCGAGCCGGGTGCGTACACCAGGCGGTAGCCGGTTCGGTCCGGATCGTCGCCCTGGAATAGCCCCAGCGCCACCTGGCCGGACCGTTCGAGGGAGGCGATTTCCACCTCCATCCGGAAGGCGTTGTCGCTGGGCGCATCGACCACGATGCGGGCTGGTTGTGGCGGGAGAGTGTCCTCACGCGCCGCCCCGCCGTTCCTCTGTTCCAGGATCATGCCCAGCACGGCCAGGCCGATCGCCTCCGGTCGGTCGAGGTCTGGGCGATCACCTGGCGAATTACCCGTCCAAGCTGTGTCGGGCAGGTTGTGCAGCCCGTTCTGGTCGACCTCGAACTGGCCGCTGATCACGGTCCAGCTGGGGTTTCGTTGGTAATCGCCGTCGTCGAAGTCGTCCTGGAGCACGACTTGAGAGGGCCGGGGTTCACGCTCGGGCGGCGCGGTTGTGTTGCCATCGTCCCTGTCGGCCTGTCGCAGGTGCCTGAGCAGTTCCGGCGATGCGCGGCCATCCTGGGCAATGCCGGCGTCGGCCTGGTACTGGGCGATGGCATGGCGGGTTCGGTCGCCCATGAGTCCGTCGGTCGGACCGCCGTCGTAGCCAAGCCGATTGAGTTCGCGCTGGATCTCGGTCACCCGGCCGCGGTACGACAGGGTCTCGACAGCCGGTGGCGATGATGTGTCTTGCGACGAGGCGGTTTGCTGCGGTTGCCAGTCCCGCGCGGCCTGTTGGGCCTCGGCGATCTGTCGATCGGTCATGCGCTTGGCAAGCGCCTCGCGCGCCTCGGCGGCATGCCGATGACCGCGGGCCGCCGCCAGGTTGTACCAGGTGTGGGCCTGGACGAAATCCTGAAGGGTGCCGTTGCCCGCCTCGTTGAGGCGGCCCAGCATGTACTGGGCGTCGGCGTCTCCTCGGGCGGCCGCCTCGCGGAATTGCTGTAGTGCCTGTCCGTATTCCTGCCGCTCGTAGTGGCTCATGCCATCGGCATAATCCGCGTGGGCCGGCACGATGGCGCCGGAAAGGATGGCGATGCCGAGGGCGAGCTTCTTGATGATCACGGTGTTGGCTCCAATACGCAGGGTGGTCCGTTCACGACGACGGGCTCACCGACAGCCTACCAGCCGCCCGGTCGGTTTTTTCCTGCTGGGCCATAAGAAAGGGCCGACGGCAATGCTGTCGGCCCTTTTTTCACCTTGGCCCGCCGGATGGCGGCGGCACTGATTCAGGAGCCCTCGGCGTTCGCCTCGCGAGTGGCCTCGAGTACCTGCTGGGCATCCGCCTTCTCGGTCTCGAGCCCGAGCTTGCCATAGGCCTCGATCAGCAGTTCGAGGGCCGGGATGGTCGAGGTCGATCCGTTGTACCTCTCCAAAGCGACCTGGGCGCGGTTGGCCGCGGCGAGCCATGCCTGGCGACGCATGTAATATTGCGCCACCTGCAACTCGTGGCGGGCCAGCGCGTTGCGCACGTCGATCAGCCGGCGGCTGGCGTCGTTGACGTACTGACTCTCGGGGTATTGTTCGACCAGCCGTGAGAACGCGCGATAGGCATCTTCCAGCACCGACTGATCCCGCTTGGAAAGGTCGGGTGGCGCAATCTTGTTGATCAAGGAGTCGCCGCGACTCATGTTGGCCAGCCCCTTGAGGTACAGGGCGTAGGCGACGTGATCCCCGCGGGGATGGAGCTGGATGTAGCGGTCGGCCGCGGCGATCGCCGAATCCGGTTCGTCGTACTTGTAGTAGGCGTAAGCGACTTCCAGCTGGGCCTGCTCGGTGTAGGCGCCGAAGGGGTAGCGTCCCTCCAGGGTCTCGTATTTCTTGATCGCCGTCTCGTAATCGCCGCGCTGCATGGCCTCGTTGGCTTCCTGGTAGAGCTGGGACGCCGACGCGGTCGGATCGGAGAGGTCGATCCGCTCGTCGTCTCCCTTGGAGAACCAGGAGCAGCCGCTTGCGAGGGCGACCATGCCGGCGATCAGAGCCGCGCGGGCGAGGTGTCGGGGAAGGGAGCGGCGGTTTGCCGGACGGGGACGGTCGCGATGCTCGATCATGATCTGGATGTGGGCCGCTTGCCGTTGATGAGTGATCGCCTGCCCCGGCCGGGCGCGCCGCGCGGCGCGTTGATGGGACGGACGTTAACGGCTAATCTTCGCAGATCGGATAGCAAAAACCAACTTGAGGAAACGCGATCCGAACCGATGGCGTTCGTGCAGCGTTCCCCTTGGGCGGATGGTCTGGGCGGATGGTCGCCCCGACCGCGATCGATCCTGGGCCGCGTGTCCTTCATGCAGGACGGGTGTTCACCCGTCTTTTTCATGTAACGCCGGGCGGCACTTCGGTGCGACTTGGCGATCGTCTCACATGGTGATACCGCAACAGTGATGAACGTAGAGCGAACCGCGCCGATTCCCACCGAGATGGGAGGGATGCGACTCGACCAGGTGGCGGCCCAGCTGTGGCCGGACTTCTCGCGCAGCCGGCTGCAGGGCTGGATCAAGGCGGGGGAGCTGACGCTGGACGGCCGGCGCTTGCGACCGCGCGATACCGTGCTTGGCGGCGAGACCCTGTCGCTGTCGACGGCCCTGGAACAACACAGCGAGGATCGGCCGCAACCCATCGCGCTTGATATTGCCTTCGAGGACGCGCACCTGCTGGTCGTGAACAAGCCGGTGGACCTCGTCGTCCACCCCGGGGCGGGCAATCCCGATGGTACGCTGGTCAACGCACTGCTCCATCACGACCCGGATCTCGCTTTGCTGCCCCGCGCGGGGGTGGTCCACCGACTGGACAAGCAGACCAGCGGGTTGCTGGTCGTCGGCAAGACCCAGGCGGCCTACCAGGCGCTGGTGGCCGATCTGGCCGAGCGTCGCATCGGGCGGGAATACGATGCGGTGGTCGTCGGCCATGTGATCGCCGGTGGCACCGTCGACGAGCCCATCGGACGCCACCCCCGTGATCGGCAGCGCCAGGCGATCGTGCCGCAGGGTCGTCCGGCGGTCAGCCACTACCGCGTGGTCGAGCAGTTCGGCGAGCACAGCTGGCTGCGCGTGCGCCTGGAAACCGGTCGCACCCACCAGATCCGAGTGCACATGGCGCATATTCGTCACCCGATTGTCGGCGACCCGGTCTATGGTGGTCGGCCGCGGTTGCCGCCGGGCGCGGGCGAGGCGCTGGTCGACGTGCTGCGGGATTTCGGTCGCCAGGCACTGCATGCCCGGCGTCTTACCCTGTGCCATCCCGAGAGCGGCGAGACGCTCACGCTCGAGGCGGCGCTGCCCGACGATATGGACGAACTGATCGAGCTGTTGCGCGACTACCGCGACGGCCATGACGAAGGAGAGGCCGAGGTTATCTATGTCCAGGATCCCGATTGAGACCCCCGAGGGCAGTCGCTTCATCGAGGCCACTTGGCCGGCGCCAAGCGGGGTGCGTGCCGGGGTGACCACGCGGCTAGGGGGGCACAGCCGCCCGCCCTACGATGCCTTCAATCTGGCGCGACACGTCGGCGACGACTCGTCGGCCGTCGCCGCCAACCGGGACGACCTGATCGCGATGCTCGACCTGCCGGAGGCGCCCCGCTGGCTCAGCCAGGTCCACGGCACCAAGGTGCTCGGTCCGGATCTGCCGGCCGACGGGCCGGAAGGCGATGCGGCCTACACCGATCAGCCGGGCCGGGTGCTGGCGGTGCTGACCGCCGACTGCCTGTCGGTCACGCTAGCCAGCCACGACGGTCGCGAGATCGCCGTCGCCCACGCCGGTTGGCGCGGCCTTGCCGCCGGGGTGATCGAGCGCACGGTCGACCGGTTCTCGGTGGCGGGCGACGAGCTGATGGCCTGGCTGGGTCCGGCGATCGGCCCGGCCCATTTCGAGGTCGGTGAGGAGGTGCGCGAGGCGTTCATGCGCGAGCACCCGGCGGATGCCTCGGCGTTCCGTACCGCCGCCGCGCCGGGTAAGTACCACGCGGATCTGTTCGCCCTGGCCCGGGCGCGCCTGCGTCGCCAGGGGATCACGCGGGTCTACGGCGGCGAGCGCGACACGGTCGCCCAAGCCGACCTGTTCTATTCCTACCGCCGCGACCAGGGCGAGACCGGGCGCATGGCCACCCTGGTCTGGCGCGAGCACGACTGACGAGAGGATTTCCGAGATGACGCAACCCTGGCTCCTGCTGACCCTGGTCGGGGCGGACCGCCCCGGCATCGTCGCCCAGGTCACCCGCGTGCTGTACGGCGTCGGCGCCGAACTGGGCGAAGCGGCGATGATGCGGCTGGGCAACCAGTTCGCGATCATGATGATGGTGCGCGGGGCCGGGGGCACCGAGGAGGTTGCCGGCCTGCTCGAGTCGACCCGGGTCGATTTTCATCTCAAGCTGCACGTCGACCCGATCGATGCCTCGCTGCACCAGCACCGCGAGCCGGACGTGTCCATCATCGTCCACGGCGCCGATCGCAGCGGCATCGTCAGCGAGGTGACCGCCGCCTTGCTCGAGGCGGGCATGAATATCCTCGACCTGCGCTCCGACGTGGGCGGCTCGGAGGACAAGCCGATCTACATCATGCAGATCGACGGTGAGACCACCGCGGGCATCGAACCGATCGAGAAGTGCGTCGCCCAGCTCGCCGGACAGGGCCTCACGGTACGGGTCACGCCGCTCGAAACCATGCGGGGGTGAGCGTGGAGCCGCTGCCGATTCTCACCTATCCCGACGAGCGCCTGAAGACCGTCTGCGAGCCGGTCGAGCAGTTCGACCCGGAACTGCGCGAATTCGCCGAGCACTTGCAGCACACCGCCGACCAGGGGCCGTCGGCGGTCGGTATCGCCGCGCCGCAGGTCGGGCGCCTGCAGCGCCTGTGCCTGGTCGACGCCACGCGTGCCAAACGCCCGGTGGACAACCACGGGCCGCTGGTGCTGATCAACCCGACGATCACCGACTGGAAGGGCTTCGCTGTCGGACGCGAGGGCTGTCTGTCGATTCCCGATTACACCGGCAAGGTGATCCGCGCCGAGACCATCGAACTCACCGCGCAGGACATCGAAGGGCGGACCGTCACCTTCAAGATGAAGGGCTTCGAGGCCCGCATCGCCCAGCACGAAATCGATCACCTCGACGGCATCCTGTTCCTTGATCGACTCGTGAGCCGCCACGCCGACCTGCGCCAGCGCTGAGACCGGAGGCCGCCACGGGCGTGCTGTTATCGAAACGTGATCCGACTGACATCCGGCGGTAACCAAGTTGAGGCATAACGGGGCAGACCCGTTCCCAACCTGCCGTCGAGGTGCCCGGATGGATACTCCCAGCCTGACCCATCAGTATCGAACGGTTGTCGTGTCCGACGTCCATCTGGGCACGCCCGATTCCCGACCCGAGCGGTTGCTCGCGTTCCTCGGCGCGATCCGCTGCGAGACCCTGGTCCTCAACGGTGACCTGCTCGACGTCTTGCAAATGCAACGGCGGCGCTGGCGCTGGTCGCCGGCGAAGAGCGACCTGTTTCGCCAACTGGCCCGACTGATCGCGGCGGGCACGCGGGTGATCTACGTCCCTGGCAATCACGACGAGTGTTTCCGTGCCATGGTCGGCCAGACGGTGGCCGGCGTCTCGCTGCATCGCGAATGGCGCTTCGCACTCGCCGACGGTCGCCAGGCGCTGATACTGCACGGCGACGAGTTCGACGCGGCCATCGCCCCGTCGCTGCCGAAACGCTGGCTGGGCGATCTGGGCTACGACTGGCTGTTGCGCCTCGATCGGCTCGGCCGTCGCCTGCGCGGCGCCCGCTGGCAGGGGTCGCTGGCGCGCGCGGTCAAGACCCGGATTCCCAGCGCCATGGCCCACGTGACCCGCTTCGAGGAAGCAGCGCTCGACCACGCCCGCCGCGAGGGGGTCGAGGTGATCATCTGCGGGCACATCCACCACGCGAATCTCCGCCGCCGAGACGGTGTCACCTACGCCAACAGTGGCGACTGGGTCGAGGGCTGCTCGGCGCTGGTCGAGCACGGCGACGGCACGCTCGACGTGATCGAGTGGGCCGACAATCCGGCTGCCGATCCACGGATCGATCCTCGGGTCGATCCTAGGGCCGAGCCGACCGACCGTGCACCCTGCGAGGTCGACACGCCGATGGCTGCGGGTAGCTGATCGGCGCCGCGTCACGCACGTCGGCCCTGGTCAGGGTCGATTTGTCCATCCGTCCATCCCTTGAATCCCGCCATGCCGTGCCTACATTCCAAGGCAGTGACACGAATTCAAGGCATGCGAGGTGCTTTACATGCGGATGGACAAACTCACCGCCAAGTTCCAGACGGCGCTGGCCGATGCCCAGTCGCTGGCCGTGGGCCAGGATCACCAGTTCATCGAGCCGGTCCACCTGATGGTCGCGCTGCTCGACCAGGAGGGCGGCACCGTGCGTCACCTGCTGACGCAGTCCGATATCAACGTCAACCTGCTGCGCTCGCAACTGGGCGATATGCTCGACCGCCTGCCTTCGGTCTCCGGCGGCGAGGCCGGCGAGGTGCATATCTCCAACGACCTCTCGCGCCTGCTCAACGTCACCGACAAGCTGGCGCAGAAGCGCAGCGACCAGTACATCTCCAGCGAGTTGTTCGTGCTCGCGGTGATCGAGGACAAGGGTGAGCTGGGCGAGACCCTGCGCCGGGCGGGTGCGGCGAAGGGCGCGATCGAGAAGGCGATCGACAAGCTGCGCGGCGGCCAATCGGTGAACGATCCCAACGCCGAGGAGGCCCGCCAGGCACTGGAAAAGTACACGCAGGATCTCACCGAGCGCGCCGAACAGGGCAAGCTCGACCCGGTGATCGGCCGTGACGAGGAGATCCGGCGCGCCATCCAGGTGCTCCAGCGGCGCACCAAGAACAACCCGGTGCTGATCGGTGAGCCGGGCGTCGGCAAGACGGCGATCGTCGAGGGTCTGGCGCAGCGCATCGTCAATGGCGAGGTCCCTGAGGGCCTCAAGGACAAGCGTGTGCTGTCGCTGGACATGGGTGCGCTGCTGGCCGGGGCCAAGTTCCGCGGCGATTTCGAGGAACGCCTGAAAGGGGTGTTGAACGACATCGGCAAGGCCGAAGGCCGGGTGATCCTGTTCATCGACGAGATCCACACCATGGTCGGCGCCGGCAAGGCTGAGGGCTCCATGGATGCCGGCAACATGCTCAAGCCCGCGCTTGCCCGTGGCGAGCTGCATTGCATCGGCGCGACCACCCTCGACGAGTATCGCCAGAACATCGAGAAGGACGCCGCGCTCGAACGACGCTTCCAGAAGGTGCTGGTCGACGAACCGACCACCGAGGACACCATCGCGATCCTGCGCGGCTTGAAGGAGCGCTACGAGGTCCACCACGGGATCGAGATCGGCGACCCGGCGATCGTTGCCGCCGCCCAGCTTTCGCAGCGCTACATCACCGACCGGCAGCTGCCCGACAAGGCGATCGACCTGATCGACGAGGCGGCCAGTCGCATTCGCATGGAGATCGATTCCAAGCCCGAGTCGATGGACCGTCTCGAACGGCGTCTGATCCAGCTCAAGATCGAGCGCGAGGCGCTGAAGAAGGAATCCGACGAGGCCTCCAAGAAGCGCCTTTCGAACCTGGAGGAGGAGATCGGCGAGCTCGAGCGCGAGTACTCGGATCTCGAGGAGATCTGGAAGGCCGAGAAGGCCGCGGTCGCCGGCACCACGCATATCAAGGAGTCGCTCGATCGCGCCCGCACCGAGCTGGAGACCGCGCGTCGGGCGGGTGATCTCACCCGCATGTCCGAGTTGCAGTACGGGCGTATCCCGGAGCTCGAGCGCGAGCTGGCCGAGGCGCAGACCCAGGAAGCGCAGGGCGAGACCGAGAAACCCAAGCTGTTCCGCAGCACGGTCGGTGCCGAGGAGATCGCCGAGGTGGTCTCGCGCTGGACCGGCATCCCGGTCGCTAAGATGCTCGAGGGCGAGAGGGACAAGCTTTTGCGCATGGAAGAGGCGCTCGGCAAGCGGGTGATCGGTCAGTCCGAGGCGGTCGAGGCAGTGTCGGATGCCATTCGCCGCTCGCGGGCGGGACTCTCCGATCCGAATCGGCCCAATGGCTCGTTCATGTTCCTCGGCCCCACGGGCGTGGGCAAGACCGAGCTGACCAAGGCGCTGGCGACCTTCCTCTTCGACACCGAGGAGGCGATGGTGCGCATCGACATGTCCGAGTTC
>JAFGUH010000162.1 GCA_016938615.1 Halothiobacillaceae bacterium
CCGGGCTGTCGACTTCGTCGGCAGCCTGCATGATCGCGTGGATCTGCTCCATGTTGTTGACGTTGAACGCCGGCATGCCGTAGCTGTGTTCAGCGGCATGGTCCAGCAGCTGGCGAAGCGAAATGAGCGCCATGGTGACTCTCCTCAAGTTGAAACGTAGGTTGCGATAACGTAAAAAATGCCCCGGCTACCCAGGGAACCACTGCACCATTCGATGACGTCGCGGCGGGACCTCCAAGGGTCCAGCTGCAAGGCGTCGTCCGCCGTGAAGGGCCGTTGCCCTTTACAAGGGCGGCAACGCCGCAGATGGGCTCTTGGAGGCCCGCCCGGACAGGGCTTGCGGCTTTACCCGCAAGCCAGGGATGCCATCGAATCGTGCAGAGGCTCCCGAGACCGGGGCACCAAAGGGATTCGGTCAGCGCGACAGCATACCCAGAGCGCCCGATTATGCCAAATCGCGCCGATGGCGGCGAAACGTCGTCAGTCGACGGAAATCACGTCCCCGACACGCACGATCTTCATCGCGTTGGTCCCGCCCATCTGGCCCATCAGGTCACCCTTGGTGATGATGACCAGGTCGCCCTCGTCGAGGCTCTCCATCTGCTGCAGGCTTTCGACGATCATCCGATTGACCTCGGCATGGTCGGTCGACGGCACCGGGAAATGCACCGCCTGCACCCCGCGATACAGACTGACCCGACGAGCGGTTTCCTCGGCACGCGTGAAGGTGTAGATGGGGATGTCGGTGTCGACACGAGACATCCACAACGGGGTCGCGCCCGATTCGGACAACGCGACGATTGCCGCGACCGAGAGGTGGTTGGCCGTGTAGATCGCCGAATATGCGATCGCCTGGTCGATGCGTTCGAACGGCACGTCCAGGGGCGCGGCGCTCGACTTCGACTCAATCTGGTACTCGGCGCGATGACAGACGCGCGCCATTGTCTCGACCACGCGGACCGGGTACTTGCCCGCTGCGGTCTCCGCCGAGAGCATCACCGCGTCGGTGCCATCGAGCACCGCGTTGGCAACGTCGAACACCTCGGCCCGCGTCGGGATCGGGTTGTCGATCATCGTCTCCATCATCTGGGTCGCCGTGATGACGGGACGGTTGAGCTCCTTCGCGATCTTGATGAAGGCTTTTTGCACCGCCGGCAGCTCGGCGTCGCCAATCTCGACACCCAGGTCGCCGCGCGCGATCATGATCGCATCGCTCGCCTGGATGATCTCGCGGATGCATTCGACCGCCTCGGCCCGCTCGATCTTGGAGACGATATGCGCGCGACAGCCGGCCTCCTGCAGCAAGCGACGCGCCTCGTGGATGTCCTCGCCCGAGCGCGGGAAGGACACCGCGATGTAATCGACGCCAATATCGGCGGCGGTCTTGATGTCAGCGCGATCCTTGTCGGTGATCGCCGGCGCGGACAGGCCACCACCCTGACGGTTGATGCCCTTGTTGTTGGACAACGCGCCACCGACCGCGACCGTGGTCTGCACCTGGTTGCCTTGGACGCGATCCACCTTGAGGACGATGCGGCCGTCATCGAGCAGCAGGACGTCTCCCGGGCGCGAGTCGGCGACCAGCGCCTTGTAGGTGATGCCAACCTGGGTCTCGTCGCCGCTGTCGGGGTCAAGATCGGCATCCAGCGTGAACGGGCGGCCTTCCTCAAGCTCCACCTTGCCGGTCTTGAACCGGTCGATCCGGATCTTGGGCCCCTGCAGGTCCCCGAGGATGGCGACGTATCGCCCCTCGGCAGCCGCCGCCTGGCGCACGAGATCGGCACGACGCTGATGATCGGCCGCCTTGCCGTGCGAGAAGTTCATCCGCACGACGTCGACGCCGGCACGGACGAGCTCGGTGATGGTAGCCAGGTCGTCGCTGGCCGGGCCCAGTGTCGCGACGATCTTGGTCCGTCGCTGCGCCGGGAGGTGATCGGTAGGACCGTGCATGTTCGCCATCAGCCTTTCGCCCGCTCTTCAAGCATGGCGACCGCCGGCAGCGTTTTGCCCTCGAGGAACTCGAGGAACGCACCGCCGGCCGTCGAAATGTAGCTCACCTTGTCGTAGAGGTCGTACTTCTGGATCGCCGCGATGGTGTCGCCGCCCCCGGCCAGGGTGAATGCCTTGGTATCAGCGATGGCCTGAGAGATGCGCTTGGTGCCGTCGCCGAACTGGTCGAACTCGAACACGCCCACCGGGCCATTCCAGACCACGGTACCCGCGTTCTCGATCACCTTGGCCAGGGCCTCGGCGCTCTCCGGACCGATGTCGAAGATCATGTCGTCTTCCGCTACGTCCTCGACGCGCTTCAAGACCGCCGGCTCATTCTCGTCGAACTGTTTGCCGACGACCACGTCGGTCGGCATCGGGATGCTCGCGCCGTTGCTCTTGAGCTTGTCCATCAGGGCCTTGGCGGTCGGGACCAGGTCGTCCTCGCAGAGCGACTTGCCCACCCCAAAGCCGGCTGCCTTGACGAAGGTGTTGGCGATGCCACCACCGACGATCAGCTGGTCGACCTTCGCTGCCAGCGCCTCGAGGACGGTCAGCTTGGTGGATACCTTGGAGCCACCGACGATCGCGACCATCGGCCGGGCCGGGTTGGCCAATGCCTTGGTCAGGGCCTCGAGCTCTTCGGTCAGCAGGGTGCCGGCACAGGCGGCCGGGGCAAACCTGGCCACGCCGTGGGTGGAAGCCTGCGCGCGGTGCGCGGTGCCGAAGGCGTCCATGACGAAGACGTCGCACAGCGAGGCGTACTGCTTGGCCAGCGCTTCGTCGTCATTCTTCTCGCCCTTGTTGAAGCGGACATTCTCGAGCATGACGACTTCGCCGGCGCCCACCTCGACGTTCGCGCCGAGGTAGTCGCGCACCAGACGCACCTCGCGGCCGAGCTTCTCTCCCAGGTCCTTGGCGACCGGGGCGAGCGAATCGCCCTCGGAGAACTCGCCTTCGGTCGGACGACCCAGGTGCGAGGTGACCATCACGTGGGCGCCCTGGTCGAGGGCGGCCTTGATGGTCGAGAGCGAGGCGGTGATGCGGGCGTCGGAGGTAACCTTGCCGTCCTTGACCGGCACGTTCAGGTCGGCGCGGATCAGCACGCGCTTGCCGGCAAGATCGAGATCGGTCATGCGAATGACGTTAGCCATGGTGAGCTCCTCAGTGAAACGGGTAGAAAGGAAAGCGGTAAGGGCTGGGTCCGTATTGCCGCACCCACTCCTTACGGCTTTTCTTGAGCGATGAGACTCGAAAAAAACGGGTGGGGACCTCCCCACCCGTTCTCGTCAGGTTTACTTGCCGACGTGCTGGACGACGCGCAGCATGTTGCAGGTGTAACCGAACTCGTTGTCGTACCAGGCGACCACCTTGACGAAGGTGTCGTCCAGGGCGATGCCGGCCTTGGCATCGAAGACGGACGGTTCCGGGTGGCCACGGAAGTCGGTGGAGACCACGTCTTCCTCGGTGTAGCCGAGCACGCCCTTGAGCTCACCTTCGGAGGCAGCCTTCATGGCGGCCTTGATCTCGTCCATGGAGGCGCCCTTCTCCAGTTCGGCGGTCAGGTCGACCACGGAAACGTCTGAGGTCGGAACGCGGAACGCCATGCCGGTCAGCTTGCCGTTCAGCGCCGGCAGGACCTTGCCCACGGCCTTGGCCGCACCGGTGGAGGACGGGATGATGTTCTCCAGGATACCGCGGCCGCCACGCCAGTCTTTCTGGGACGGACCGTCGACAGTCTTCTGGGTGGCGGTGGCGGCGTGAACGGTGCTCATCAGACCGCGCTTGATGCCGAACTTGTCGTTCAGGACCTTGGCCACCGGCGCCAGGCAGTTGGTGGTGCAGGAGGCGGCGGAAACGATCGGCTGGCCGGCGTAGTCGTTGTGGTTGACGCCATAGACGAACATCGGGGTCGCATCCTTGGACGGTGCGCTTTGCACGACCTTCTTGGCCCCGGCGTCGATGTGCTTCTGGCAGGTTTCCTCGGTCAGGAACAGGCCAGTCGCCTCGACCACGACGTCGACGTTCAGCTCGTCCCACTTGAGCTGGGACGGGTCCTTCTCAGCGGTCAGGCGGATGGTCTTGCCGTTGACGACCAGGTTGCTGCCCTCGACCGACACCTCACCGTCGAAACGGCCGTGGACGGAGTCGTACTTGAGCATGTAGGCGAGGTAGTCCGGCTCGAGCAGATCGTTGATGCCGACGATTTCCAGCTCCGGGAACTCCTGGGCCGCCGCACGGAAGACCATGCGACCGATACGGCCGAAGCCGTTGATACCGACACGAATTGCCATGGGTTTTCTCCTAATCGATACGTGAATACAAATCGGTCAGGGCGCATGTGATTGACGGCACATGCGCCCGGGAACGGTTGATGCCGCCGCTGATCAGCCCAGCTTGCGGGCTTCCTCGGCGACACGATCGGCGGTGAAGCCGAAATGCTCGAACAGGTCGCCGGCCGGGGCGGACTCGCCGAAGGTGTCCAGCCCGAAGACCTTGCCCTGGCTGCCGACGTACTTGTACCAGCCCTGGGTCACACCGGCCTCGACGGCCATGCGCGCGGTCACGCCGCTCGGCAGGACCGACTCGCGGTAGGCCTCGTCCTGTTCGGCGAAGGCCTCGACGCTGGGCATGGAAACCACGCGGACCTGCTTGTCGGTCAGCTTTTCGGCCGCGTCCATCGCCAGACCCACCTCCGAGCCGGTGGCGATCAGGATCAGGTCCGGCGTGCCGTCGCAGTCCTTCAGGACGTAACCGCCCTTCTCGATGTTGGCGATCTGCTCAGGCGTACGGCTCTGGTGCGGCAGCCCCTGACGGGAAAAGACCAGCGAGGTCGGCGCGTCGCGACGGACGACCGCCTGCTTCCAGGCCACCGCGGTCTCGACCGCGTCACAGGGGCGCCAGACCTGCATGCGCGGAATAAGGCGCAGGGTGGCGATCTGCTCGACCGGCTGGTGAGTCGGGCCGTCTTCGCCCAGACCGATTGAGTCGTGGGTGTAGACGAAGATCGAACCGATCTTCATCAGGGCCGACATACGCAGCGCGTTGCGCGCATACTCGGAGAACATCAGGAAAGTGCCCGCGAACGGCAGCAGGCCGCCATGCAGCACCATGCCGTTCATGATCGCGCTCATGGCGAACTCGCGCACGCCGTAGTGGATGTAATTGGCGTCCGACTCGGTGGCGGTCAGCGCGGTGCAGCCCTTCCAGGTGGTCAGGTTGGACGGCGCGAGGTCCGCCGAACCACCCACCAATTCCGGCAGCATGTCGGCCAGACCGGTGATCACGGCCTGGGAGGCCTTGCGCGAGGCGACGCTCTCGCCCTTGGCGTCCATGTCCTTGATCAGCGCGTCCATCTTTCCACTGAAATCGGCCGGCAGCTCGCCGGCGAGGCGACGCTTGAGCTCGGCGGCTTCGGCCGGGAATGCCTTCTCGTAGGCGGCAAAGGTCTCGTTCCACTCGGCCTCGGCCTTCGCTCCTTTCTCGGTGGCATCCCAGCCAGCGTAGACTTCGTCCGGGATGACGAACGGATCGTGGTTCCAGCCGAGGTTCTCGCGAGTGGCCTTGACCTCGGCATCGCCGAGGGCGGCACCGTGGCAGTCGTGACTGCCACAGAGGTTCGGCGCACCGAAACCGATGACGGTCTTGGTGCAGATCAGGGTCGGCTTGTCGCTGACCGAGCGCGCCTCGCGGATGGCCGCGTCGATCGCATCGGCGTCATGGCCGTCGACATCGCTGACAACGTGCCAGCCGTAGGCCTCGAAGCGCTTGGGCGTGTCGTCGGTGAACCAGCCCTCGACGTGGCCGTCGATGGAGATGCCGTTGTCGTCGTAGAAGGCAATCAGCTTGCCCACGCCCAGGGTCCCTGCCAGCGAGCAGGCCTCGTGGGAGATGCCTTCCATCAGGCAGCCGTCGCCCAAAAAGCAGTAGGTGTAGTGATCGACGACCTTGTGGCCCGGCTTGTTGAACTGGCCGGCGAGCATTTTCTCGGCGATCGCCATACCCACGGCGTTGGTGAGCCCCTGACCCAGCGGACCGGTGGTGGTCTCGACACCCGCGGTGTAGCCGTATTCCGGATGCCCTGGTGTCTGGGAGTGCAGTTGCCGGAAGTTCTTGAGCTCCTCCATCGGCAGCTCGTAGCCGGTCAGGTGGAGCAAGGAGTAGATCAGCATCGAGCCGTGACCGTTGGAGAGCACGAAACGGTCGCGATTCGGCCATTCCGGGTTCTTCGGGTTGTGGTGCATGTAGTCGTTCCACAGCACCTCGGCGATGTCCGCCATGCCCATGGGCGCGCCC
>JAFGUH010000016.1 GCA_016938615.1 Halothiobacillaceae bacterium
AATCCGCCGTATGCGGTGTTCGTTCGTACGGCGGATTACGACGCGCGGAAAATCTTTACCTGTCCGAAGCTTGCAAGGTTTGCGCGTAATTCCTCAATAAGTCCGGGCAAGCGAGGTGTTTTGGTCGCCACGGTGCCTCGGTTCATTGGCACAGTAGCCGCCGGAAGTGGCGATCGAGTGGGTAGAGCCAGACGGTCTTTTTCGGCAGACGGTGCTGGTGGTGCACGTCGAGCTTGCCGCGGCCCTCGGTGGTGCCGGCGCAGATCCAGTTGGCAGCCTGGTAGGCGATGCCGCGGAAGCGGGGTTGCTCGACGAAGGTCTCGAGCAACACGGGTCGATAGCCGTAGTGCGCTTCCCAGTCGCGGGCGACGGTGCGCGCTGCCCGCGCGAGGATGGCCGAGGCCAGATTCCTGCACTCGACCCAAGGCAGGATCAGGAAGCGCGCATTGTTGACCACCCGATACAGGCGTTGCTGGCGCTGGCCGGGGGTCCAGCCGATGAAGCGGTCGCGCGGCCGGGTCTTCCAGGCGGCGGCGCCGAAGCCGAGCAGGGCGACGAGGTGGCCACCGGCGCGGACGAAGTAGCGGAGCTGAGCGCCGGGCAGGGGCTGATAGCCGAGGTAGTGGTAACGGTCGAGGTACTCGTTGTGCAGGTGCGAGTCGCGACGGTCGGTGACGAGATGCAATGTCAGCTTGCCGAGGTCGCGGGGTGACGTGGCCCGAATGGGCGTCCCCGGTTCGGCTTGAGGGGTCCGGCGCCGATAGGGCTTGCCGTTGTTGTTACCGTTGCGCGGGGGTGGCAGTTGTAACAGGCCGTCGCGCTGCATGCGCAGCATGGCCACGCGGCAGCTCATGTCCTTGGGCCGGCCATCGTCGCGATGCCAGTCGAGTTGTGCGCAGACCCGGCGCGAGAGTTCGGCGCGGCTGGCCCCGGGGCAGTTCGCGATCAGCTCGGTGATCTGGTGGATCTGTTGGTCACTGAAGACTCGCCCGCAGTAACGGCGGGCACCGGGGTCAGCCGGCATAGGCAGAGACGGTGACGGTCGTGCCGCCGGTGTCGAAGATCCAGTCCGCCAGCGGCGGGATCCGGTCAAGGTCGAACAGCCGGTTGTGCAGGTAGCTCCAGAATCCGATCCCATGCTTGCGGCAGGTCTTCTTCAGGCTGGCGAAGGTGTCGCGGCAACGGCGCCCCTCGTCGCTGCGGGTGGAGCCGCTGATCTTGCGCTTCTTCACGTAGCCGCGGATGTCGCGTTCGCTGAGATTGTTGTGCAGGGGCAGCTCGGGTCGCTGCAACACCCGGAGCAGTTCCTCCTTGCTCCGGTGCAGCCGCTTCAAGGCCTGATTGAGGGTCTCGAAGTCGGTGCGGGTGGTGCACAGGGTCGTGAAGCGTGTCTCGATGTGGGCCCGGGCCTGCGCACAGGGTTTGACCTTGTAGGCCTTCAGCGCCGCATAGATCGACCAGAACTCGTGACGTACCACGTCCAGAGCCTGGCGCTGCGCTTCATTGAAACCGACGAGCTTGGCCAGGTTGCGTTCGGCGTGGAC
The DNA here is from genome assembly GCA_016938615.1 of Halothiobacillaceae bacterium. Classification (GTDB taxonomy): domain Bacteria; phylum Pseudomonadota; class Gammaproteobacteria; order Halothiobacillales; family Halothiobacillaceae; genus Guyparkeria. Next base: position 1,545 of record JAFGUH010000016.1, read on the forward strand.
CCAACACAACGCGTGGACCAGCACATCGAACTGGCCGGCATCGTCGCTGACGATGGCCAGCTCCGCAGCCTTGCCCTGCGCGGTGACCGTGCCCAATAACGCCCCCTCGGTGGCGATCCGAATGTGACGCGGATCGGTGATGGCCAGCGTCGTCAGGAATGTCCTCCAAGCGAGTGGCCCCGTCGCCACCTTCGGTACCCGCTCGGAGAGCCGGCGCACCGGCTCCCGGGGCAGTTTCTGCTTGGCCATGTAGTCCAGGGCGGCTTCATTGACCGTGTAGTCGTCACAGCCGGCACGCAACAGTTCCAGGAAGTTGATCCGGCTTTTGCTCTCGGTGCTGGCGAAGTAGGCGAAATGCTCGTTGCCGATGTGGGTGCAAACGCCGTTGCGGCCTTGATGACGGGCCCCGGTATCGTCGGCATGGAGATAGTCCGCGCACTGCATGGCTGTGCGCAGCACGGCTTCCTTTTCGGCATGGAAGCGGTCATGACCTTGGGTGAGCAAGGCGCTGAGCTGGCCCGCGGAGATGTCGATACCGAACTCGCGCAGTTGCTCGAGCAGCAGCGGCTGGGTCACATCCGCATGATGATGCTGGTGCAGAATGAACGTCCGCAATTCCGGGCCGAAGTGCATCCCGGCCACGGCCTTGGGCAGCTGGCCCACCCGCGACTCCCCCTCCGGGGTCAGCCAGCGCTGCAGCCGATAGCGGGTGTTGTGCACTCGAATCCGGAGGTCTTGAACCGTGAAGTCCTGGTGGCCCTTGAATCGACTGCCCGCCGGTATGCCGCCTTCCGGCGCCACATCGATGGTCTCGTGAATCTCCATCTGCCGGGTCTTATGGCGCTTGCCGCGTGCTTTCTTGTTG
>JAFGUH010000017.1 GCA_016938615.1 Halothiobacillaceae bacterium
GGCCTCGTCAAGCGAGAAGAACACCACGCCCACCGCGTAGATCTCGGGCAGGTCGATGCCCTGATCGGATGCCGCCTTGCGGAAAAACGCTTCCGGTTTTTTCAGCAACAGGCCGCAGCCGTCACCCGACTTGCCGTCGGCGGAGATGCCGCCGCGGTGAGTCATGCGGGCCAGCGCGCCGATCGCGGTCGATACCAGGCCGTGGCTGGCCTGGTCGTCCATGTGGGCAATCAGGCCGAAACCGCAGTTCTCTTTCTCGAAACTCGGGTGGTAAAGACCGTCGGTGGGGGCTTGGCTCATGGGGTGCGCAACCTCTTGGAATTCGTCGGGCTGACCGGGTGGGCGGAACTCGCCCGGTCGTCGAGATCGGCCGCCTGAAGGGGCCGGCCGGTCGGGTATCGCCGACCGTGTCGGGATCGACGCCCGCATCGGGGAATTAGGCAAAATGGGTCAGAATTTTACCGGGCCCACGAGGATCAGGCAAATCGGCCAGCGGCGGGCGCCGCCCACCATGGGGCAATCTGCACGATTCGACAGGGTCTCTGCGGGACCGCCTAGGGGCCCGTTGGAAGACGCGGTGAGTGGCCGTCCGCCAGTCGCAAGCGTGACAACGCCGAAGCTGGGCCCTTGGCGGCCCGCCCGGAAGGGTTCGCGGGGTTGCACGCCCGCCGCAATGCCGTCTCTCGACGGCCCCGAGTCATTGCCTGGATCCGTCTTCGATCTGACGCCGGGAGAAGCGCTTCAGCCCGCGAGCCGACGGCACCATCGAATCGTGCGGCGTTTCCCGGGGGTCGCTCAGGGTGCCGTGGTCGCGAGCCGGTCCTGGATGGCGCCGATCGAACGTGGATAGGGCTTGAGCGCCTTCAATTCGGCCGGCAACGCGTCGATCGCGTGCCGCGCGCGTTCCGCGGACGGGAAGTCGCCAAGGGTGACGGTATAGAGAACCTTCCCGTCGATCCGCTGCGTGTAGATCCGCCATGCATCGCGCGGCCGGTCCTCGCTGGCGAACCGGTCGATCATCTGGCTGGCATGCTCGAGCTTGCCGAACGCCGCGATCTGGATCGCCGCGCGGGCCCGGGGTTGGTCTCGATACCAGTCGTTGTCGACGTCGGTCGGCGGGGTGGCCGCCGCCGCGCCCCGGCTGGCCTCGGCCAGGGGGTCGGCCCGGGTTTCGGCTTGGGTTTCGGCCCGGGTTTCGGTCTGGGTTTTGGTCGCCGCGCCCGAGGGCGTGCTTCTCGCCGAGTCACCGTCGTTGGCGGTCTTCACCTCGACGTCGGCGGCGGGCGCCTGTGCCGGGGCCGAAGCCTTTTTTGACAACGGGACGTACGGCGGCTGGCCATGGTCGATGCCTTCAAGGTTCGGACCGCGATCGACAGCACTCGCCTCCCGGGTCTGATTTTCCGCCGCAGCGGTGCCCTCGGCTGCCCGGGAGGCAGGCCCATCCTCCGAGAACGCGTCGTCCGACGAGTCGTCGACGCCCGTTGCCGCCTCTCTTCCGTCGCTATCGAGGGCCACCGCCGTGGGCTCTGGCGTGGGATCCTGCATACCGCCCAGCAGGGCGAAGGTCGCGATCGCCACGACCGCGATGCTCACCACGGCGGCAATCAGCAAGGTTGGGCTGGTCCAGGAGGATTGGCGGGGCGGCGATGTCGACCGCGTTGGCTGCGGGTCGCGGGCGGCGTGCTCGGTCGGCGATGCGTTTGCCTGTGCCTGGTTGGTCGCCGGGGCAGGCGCTTGGGTGGTCGCCGGGGCGGGCTCCGTACCCACAGCCCCGGCAGACGTCGTGGCCGCCGCGCCGTGGGCAGGGGATTGTGCTTGGGTCTTGCCCAGGAGTTGAACGCAGTGTAGATCCGGCGCGACGGCGGCCAGCGCCTGCGTTGCCTGGGCCGTCGCGCACAGGCCGCGACTGCCGACCAGCAAGAACAGCACACGCTCGGGCGCTTGCGAGTGGGCCTGGTTGATCAGGTCGAACAGGGCGTCGCTCGCCTGGGCGCTCAGCCAGTGGTCGGCGTTCTCGACCATGATCAGGAGCCGCTCCTGGCCTTCCAGGGCGGCCGTGGCGGCCGTGATCAGTTGGTCAATGGTCTCGATGCCGGCGGAAAGCTGGAGCAGGGTGCCCAGTTGATCGATCAGTGCGGCCGATCCGTTGCCGGGGTCGGCGCGCAGCAGTACCGGACGGACCTGTCGCGGAAGCTTCTGTCCGATCAGCTTGACGAATGCCCGGCGTTCGGCCGTCGAGTCGCCCTCGACCACCATAAAGCGGTCAGAGTACTTCGCGTACTGGACGATTCGTTCGGCCTGTTCCAGGGCGTGGTCCGTCGCGTCGCTCATCTCAGGCTCCTTCTGGCTAGCATGCGGCGCACGTCAGGGCGTGGCGCCGGTGGTGTAGGCAATGGTCTCGAGGAGGGTCTCCTCGGGGACGTGGTCGACCAGGCGAGCCTGGCCGAGGCGACCGAGCAGTACGAGCCGCAAGCGGCCGTGCTCGACCTTCTTGTCGCTGTCCATCAGGGATCGGAGGCGCTCGACCGACAATTCCCCGGGCGCCCGCGTGGGTAGACCGGCGGACTCGACCAGGGTTTCGACGCGCTTGACAGCGTCGGGATCGATCAGCCCCAGGCGCCGGGAGAGTTCGGCTGCCATGCACATGCCGGCGCCGACGGCCTCGCCGTGAAGCCAGACGCCATAACCCATGCCTGCCTCGATGGCGTGGCCGAAGGTATGGCCCAGGTTCAATAGGGCGCGGATGCCGCCTTCGCGTTCATCCTGGCGGACGATTTCCGCCTTGATCAGGCACGACTGGCGGATCGCCTCGGTCAGTGTCGCCGGGTCGCGTCGGCGCAGGTCGGCAACGTGTGATTCGATCCAGGCGAGGAAGTCCTCGTCCCAGAGAAGCCCGTACTTGATCACCTCAGCGAGTCCCGCGGACAGCTCCCGGTCCGGGAGCGTCTCGAGGCTGCCAGTGTCGGCGACCACGCAGCGCGGCTGGTAGAACGCACCGATCATGTTCTTGCCACGCGGGTGGTTTACACCGGTCTTGCCGCCCACCGAGCTGTCGACCTGAGCGAGCAGGGTGGTGGGGATCTGGATGAACGGGATGCCGCGGAGAAAGGACGCGGCGGCAAAGCCGGTAATGTCGCCGATCACCCCGCCCCCGAGCGCGATCAAGGTGGTCTTGCGATCGACCTGCTTCTCCATCAGGAAGTCGTAGATCGTGCCCAAGGTCTCCAGGGTCTTGTACTGTTCGCCGTCGGGCAATGCGAGTAGTTCGACGCGCTTGCCAGCGGCTTCGAGCGACTGGGCCAGGCGCTCGGCGTACAAGGGGGCGACCGTGGTGTTGCTGACGATCACGGCCCGCGAGGCGGGGATGAAGGGCGTCACCAGGTCGGCGTCGATCAGGCCGTGATCGATAAAGATCGGGTAGCTGCGATCGCCGAGGTCGACGTTGACCGTGGTTGGCTGCGCGGCGTTTATGGTAGCGGGGTCATGCATGGATCGGTGCGGGCCTGTCGATGGTTCGGCGATAGGGTGGCAGCACTCGGCTCTGCCACTTCGGGAGTTTACATCACCACTGGGATTCATCACCCGGGGGCGACGCATCGGGCCGTTTGCCTGCCTGACGTGTGGCGGCGAGGATTCGGTCGGCCATGCTTCGGGGGGTCTGGCCGCCGGTCTCGACCACCAGGTGGGCGGTCTCGCGATAGAGTGGGTCGCGCTCGGCCATCAGGCGCTCAAGGGTCGCACGACGGTCTCCCTGGTTGAGAAGGGGGCGTTGCGCGTCGTGCCGAGTGCGCTCGAACTGTCGCTCGACGCTGGTGAAAAGGTAGACCACCAGCCCGTTTTCCCGGAGCAGTTCGCGGTTGTCCTCGCGCAGCACGGCGCCGCCGCCGGTCGCCAGGACGGTGCCGCTTTCCCGAGACAGCTCCGCGAGCATGTCGTGCTCGCGCTGGCGGAAGCCCGCCTCGCCCTCGATATCGAAAATCAGCGGGATGTCCGCCCCGGTACGTCGCTCGATTTCCCGGTCGGAATCATGGAACCGCCAGCCCAGACGGTTGGCGAGCAATCGTCCGATGGTGGTCTTTCCCGCCCCCATGGGGCCGATCAGGATGATGTTTCGCATGACTCGCGAGTATACCGACTCGGTGCATGAAAAAACCCCGCCGGAGCGGGGTTGGTAGGCGCGGTCGTGTCCGGATCAGTTGTTGATCAGGGTGCCGCGGTTGAAGTTCGACAGGTTGTCTCGATCGACGATTTTCGGTGTGACGAAGATCAGCAACTCGAAGCGCGAATCGTCGGTGATGCGGTTCTTGAACAGGTTGCCAATGCCTGGCAGGTCGCCGAAGAACGGCACCTTTTCCATCTGCGTCACGTTCTCGAACTCGTAGATGCCGCCGAGCACCACCGTCTGGCCGTTCTGTACCTGCACCTTGGTCTGCACCTCGCGGGTATTGATCGGCGGCTCGCCGTTGATCGCGCGGGTGTAGTCCGGCTCTTCCTTCATGACCAGGATGTCCATGATCACGTTGTCGTTGGGCGTGATCTGCGGGGTGACCTCCGTCTTGAGCAGCGCTTCCTTGAACTCGATGTTCGAGATCGCCCCGCCGGCGGAGGCCGTCTGCGACTGATACGGGATCTCGACGCCCTGCGAGATGACTGCCTTGTGGCCGTTGGTCGTGATCACCTTCGGGTTAGAGACGATCTTGCCGGTGCCCTCGCTCTGCATCGCCTGCAGTTCGAGGTTCAGCAGCACGTTCGAGCCCAGGATCGCGAGACCCAGCGAGCCGGTCGGGTCGCCACTGATCGGGGTGTTGACCATCCAGCCGTCACTGACCGCGACCCCGGTGTTTCCAGCCGCGTTAGTGGGCAACGACCCTGGGTCGCCATTGTCGTCGGTCAACGTGAGCGCGTTTGGACCCAAGCCAAACGTCGATCCCGCACGGTTAAACCCGGCATTCACGCCCCAGCGCACACCCAGTTCGCGCGAGAAGTTGTCGGTCGCGATCACGATACGGGTCTCGATCAGGACCTGCTTGACCGGCTTGTCGATCTGGACGATCAGGCCGCGGACCCGGTCGAGGGCCTCGCCCGTGTCGGTGACGATCAGCGTGTTGGTACGGGCATCGACCGTGATCGAGCCGCGGCGGCTGAGGAAGTTGCCGTCGCTCTTCGCCTCGGCGCTGTTCTCGCCGAGACCGGAGCTCTGGCGAACCAGCGCGGCGATATCGGCTGCCTTGGCGTAGTTGATCTGGACGATGTCCGTGATCAGCGGCGCCAGTTGCTGGGCCTGTTCGCGGGCGGCGAGCTCGGCCTTGTCGCGGGCAGCGATTTCCTCGGTTGGTGCGACGTAGATCACGTTGCCGTTCTTGCGTGCCGACAGGCCCTTGGTGGTAAGGATCAGATCGAGGGCCTGGTCCCAGGGCACGTTTTCCAGGCGCAGGCTGATCGAGCCTTGCACCGAATCGCTGACCACGATGTTGTTGCCGGTGAAGTCCGCGATCAGCTGCAGCAGCGGGCGCACCTGGATGTCCTGGAATTTCAGTGTCAGGCGTTCGCCGGTGTATTCCTTCTTGCCCAGCGAGGCGCGCTGGTCTTCCTCGGGAATCGGCTGGACCTCGATCACGAGCCGGTTGTCGGTCTGGTAGGCCAGATGCTCGCCGGCACCCTTGGTCTTGAGAGTAACCCGGCTGCCATTGCCGTCACGACGCACGCTGACGTTCTCGACCGGGGTGGCGAAGTCGTTGACGTTGTACTGGCCCGGCTCGATGCGGGTGCCGGGCAGCTGGACCACGATCCGGCTACCTTCGCGACGAATGTCCATCGGTGCCTCGCTGCTGCCGACGTCCAGCAGCAGCCGACCCGCGCCGTTGGCGGTGCGACGGAAATCGATTGGCTGGCCGGCATCCATCGCCGTGGCGTCGGAACCGCCCGAGGCGGTCACGGCCAGTCCACTTGCCGTCGTGGTGGCCTGTTCGACGGGATTGAAGGTGACCGTCACTTTGCCGTTGTCACGGGTGATGGCGTAGGGCACGGACTGGTCGAGGCTGAACACCGCCCGGGTCTTGCCGTTGGCCTCGGCGAGCATGACCGAGTCGACCGGCCCCAGGCCGATCGAGGTCTGACGGTTGCCGGTCTTGTTCATCACATCGGGCAAATCGATCGCGACCCGGGCCGGGTTGTCGATCTTGAAACTGTCTGGCTCGCTCGCCAATGGCTCGGAGAGCGCGAAGTTGACCATTACGTCGCCGTCGCTGCCGCGCTCGTAGGTGATCCCGGTGAGATCGCCTGCGAACACGAGACCGGGCGCGAGCAAGGCGGCCAGAGTGAGAGAGGGGAGACCGAGCGCTCGACGCAGTCGCGCGTTCGGGCGTGAAGGTTTGTTGAGATTGTCCATATCGCTGTGTCCCATCATTTAGCTCCGGCCGCTTTGGGTCTTGACGACCGTTGTCTGTTTTTTCCAGCCACCCCGTCCATCGGGCACGATCTCTTCCAGCGTCACGCTGGTTTCGCCGATTTCCATCACTTCGCCGTAGTTGCGGCCCATGTGATCACCGAGCATCACCTCGTGGATCACGCCGTTGCCGTCGCGGATCAGAGCGTAGGTCGCGTTCTGGCGGTTGATGATCCCGCGCATCGCGAGGGCGTCGAGCGGGAATTGTTCCAAGGGCTCCTTGGGTCGGTCGATGTCCGGCTTGAGACCGTCGCCGTCGTCCACATGGTCCTCCTTCGGCGGCATGAACGGCGTGCGCTCGTCTTTCGGAACGCTGTACGCGTATCTTGGCAGGGGTTTCATCTCCGGGATCGGCTCGATCTGGCCGCCCGGGCGAGCCTGCAGCTTGTCGACCTTCTGCTCCAGGTCGCCCATGTCCTGTGCGCAGCCCGCCAACGAGCCGACCAGGAGTGCGCCGACCCCCAGCACACCGAGGCGCCAGGTGGCGTTGGGGTTGGTGAATGACTTCATTGGCCGCCTCCTTGCTCGCCGCTTTCCAGGTACCGGTAGGTCTTGGCCTGTATGTCCATGCCGATCACGCGGGGCGCGTCCTCCCCCTCGGGACTCGGTTCCTGCGGCTTCATGGCCGGATCGTGCAAGGTCACGATTCGCGGCAGGTTGGCCGTATCGCTGATGAACTGGGTCAGCTCACGGTAGGTGCCGCGCAGCGACAGGTGATAGGTCATCTCGGCGTAGAAGTCGTGCTTGACCTCGTTGCCGGGGCGGATCTGCTCGTTCTTGAGACCGTTGGAGAGCGAGGTCTGCGCGACGTTGTCGATCAGGTTTTCCGCTTCCCGTTTGTTCGGCAGCTGGCGCAACAGTTCGCCGAAGCGGGCCTCCATTTCCTTGATCTGGGCCTTGTAGGCCTCGAGGTTGGCTGCCAGCCGTTGTTTCGAGTCCACTTTCTCGAGCAGGGATTGTTCTTCCCGCTGGACGCGCTCGAGCTGCTCTTTCTGCGGCAGGGTGTCGAAGTACACCACTGCCCCGACGATCAGCACGAAGACGAAGACGAAGATCACCAGGCGCGTGCCCAGCGAGGTCAGCCCCACCGTCTGGAAGTCGAGGTTTCTCAGTTCGTTGAGGTCCATGGCTCAGTTCTCCTTCTCGGCTTCGCCGTCCTTGGGTGGCGTGATTTCGGCCTCGATCGAGAACACGTACTGGCCGGAGGTCGCCTCGCCGCCGGCGCCCTGGGCGAGGATGCCCGATCCCACCAGGCTGGCGTTGCCGATGTAGTCGGCGCTATTCAGGCGCCGCAGGTAGGCGGCGACCCGGGCTTGGGCGTCGGCCTGGCCCTGGATGCTGATCTTCTTGTCACCGGTCACCGTCGTGGAGGTGAGTTGCACGCCGTCCGGCAGGGTGGTGACGAAGTTCTCCATCAGATGGACGATCGTCGGGCGGCTTGATTGCAGTGTCTCGATTACCTGCATGCGCGCCGTCAACTCTGCCTTGCGTTTCTTGAGATCGTTGATCGCCTGGATTTGCCGGTCGAGATCCTTGATCACGTTCTCGAGGTAGGCATTCCGCTCCTGCTGATACTCGATCTTCGCCTGCATGATGCTGTGAATGCCGAAGGCGATGCCCACGGCGATCAGGGCGGCCAGGACGAGGTGGACGACGAAATCACGTTGCCGCTTCTGGCGCCGTTCCTCGCGCCAGGGGAGTAGGTTGATCCGTCTCATCAGTCGAAGCTCCTTAACGCAAGCCCGCAGGCGATCAGCATTGCGGCGCCGTGCCGAGCCATGTGCTCGGTAGACACGCCAGGTCCCTTGGCGAGTGCGGCGAACGGATTCGCCAGCCGGGTCGCGACTCCCGTCTCGTTGTTGATGCGCTCGACGGCGCCGGCGGTGTTGGCCGCGCCCCCGCCGAGCAGGATCAGGTTGACGGTACTGCCGCTCGATTCGGAGTAGTAGTACTGGATGAAGCGTTCGACGTTCATCGCCAGCGAGTCGAGGTAGGGTTGGAGTACCTTGCGCTGATAGTCCTCCGGGAGGCTGTCGTCCCGCTTGCGTTCCTCTGCCTCGTCGAAGGACAGCCCGTACTGGGCGGCGATCTCGCTGGTGAGCTGGTGGCCGCCGCCTTCGTGTTCCCGCGTGTAGACGATGTCGTCGCCGACGAAGATGCTCAGCGTCGTGGTGGTGTCGCCGAGATCGAAGAGGGCGACGGGCTGTGAACGTTCTTCCGGGGCGAGTGTCGGAGCCAGTATCTCGGTAAAGGCGTTCTGCAGCGCGAATGATTCGATGTCGACCACCTCCACGACCATGCCGGCCGCCTCGGCCACCGCCACGCGACTGTCGACGTTGTCGGTGCGGGTGGCGGCCATGAGCACGTCAAGGCCTTCCGTCTCGCCGGTGCGGCGTTTCTTCTGCTTGCCGAGGATGTCGGTCTGGATCGGCTCGAAGTCGAAGTTGACCTCGTCGATCGGGAAGGGAATGTATTGGTCGGCCTCGAGTCGAACCTGTTCCTCAAGTTCGAATTCGTCGCCCGGGTTGTCGATGTGCAATACCCGGCTGACGGCCGACGAGGTCGGCACGGCCATGGTGAGGTGGCGGTTCTTGACCCGGGCACGCTGCACTGCGCGTGTCAGGGCGGCGGCGACGGCTTCCGTGTCGGTGATGGACTTGCCTTGGACGGCCCCTTGGGGAAGGGGCTCGATGGCGAACGCCGTGGTTCGGTAGGTCCCTCGACGTTGTTCCAGTTGAATGAGCTTGACGGCGGTCGAACTGATATCGACCCCGAGGCGAGCGGGTCTAGCGCTAATTAGTGGCACGATCATTCCCTTCCTTTTGAGCGTGCGTTAAGGTTTCGCACACACGCACCTTGTCTCCCAGAACCGCATCCTATGGCATAACTGCCGGGCTTGTCGACATCGACGCCCGCGCGTGCCCGTCCGAGAGTGGTTGACGGTCACCCTAGCCCCTATATTTCGCGATCCAAATGAAGCTTATCAAGATTATTACCTTTCTGGTCGGCTTAGGCCTGATCATCGGTCTCGCTGGCCTTGGTGTGCTGTATCACATATACAACACGCAACTGCCTGGCATCGACGAATTGGGCAAGGTGCACTACCAGATGCCCATGCGGATCCACGACCGCGAGGGTGGGGTGATTGCGGAGTACGGCAACCAGCGCCGGTTCCCGGTTACCTTCGACGAGATTCCGCCGTTGGTGGTCGATGCGTTCGTCGCCGCCGAGGACGATCGGTTCTTCGAGCACGTCGGTGTCGATTTCATCGGCCTGGCGCGCGCCGCCATCGAACTGGTTCGCACCGGCGAGAAGTCGCAGGGGGGCTCGACCATCACCATGCAGGTGGCCCGCAACTTCTACCTGGGGCGCGAGAAGACCTATACCCGGAAGTTCTACGAGGTCCTGCTGGCGATCAAGATCGATCGCACCTTCAGCAAGGAAGAAATCCTCTCGCTCTACCTGAACAAGATCTTCATGGGGCACCGCGCCTACGGCGTCAAGGCGGCGGCGCAGGTCTACTTCGACAAATCGTTGCCGGAACTGACCGTGGCCGAGGCCGCGATGCTTGCCGCGCTGCCCAAGGCCCCCTCGACCACCAATCCGGTCACCAACCCGGACCGGGCCCTGGCTCGCCGGGCCTATGTGCTGGGCCGGATGCTCAAGCTGGGCATGATCGACCAGCCGACCTTCGACCGGGCGATGAGCGAGCCGCTGCCGGGGAAACTGTTCACCTCGGCCGATATCGTCACGCAAGCACCCTACGCGGCCGAGATGGCTCGTAGTGAGCAGGTCGCGCGCTTCGGTGACGAGGCCTATCAAAGGGGCCTAAACGTGCACACGAGTATCGATCCGGTTGCCCAGGCCGCGGCGCGGCGCGCCCTGCGTTCGGCCTTGATCGCCTACGATCGCCGTCATGGCTACCGCGGCCCCGAAGCGGACTGGAGCGACATGCTCGACGACCGCGACGCGCTGACGAAGCGCCTGGCGGGAACGTCGTCCGTCGGCGGTCTGTTGCCGGCATTCGTGCTCTCGGTCTCGGCCGACGAGGCCACCCTCTTGGTCGGTGACGGCCGGGGCGAGGCCAGCGTGGGCCTGGATGCAGTCGATTGGGCCTGTGAGTATCGGAGTGTCGATCGATGCGGTTCGAAGCCGAAGGCCGTCGACGATGTGCTCTCAGCGGGTGATCTCGTGCGGGTCGAAGCGATCGAGACTGAGGATGAGGCCCGCTATCGCCTCGCCCAGATCCCGGAGGTGACCGGGGCGTTCGTGGCGCTCGAGCCGTCCACTGGCGCGATCCGAGCGATGGTGGGTGGGTTCGACTTCTTCCACGACAGCCAATACAACAATGTTACGCAGGCCGAGCGGCAGCCCGGCTCAGGGTTCAAGCCCTACCTTTACTCGGCTGCCCTCAATCACGGCTTTACCTGGGCGAGCCTGATCAATGACTCGCCCGTGGTCATCGAGGACGGCGTGCGTGCGGGGATCGACTGGCGGCCGAGCAATTACGGCCGCAGTTTTGGCGGGATGCGGCGCATGCGCGATGCCCTGACCCACTCGGTGAACCTGGTGTCGATTCGTCTGGCGCGCGCCGTGACCCCCCGGGGCGTGCTCGAGTACGCCGGGCGGTTCGGCCTCCCGGTGGATTCCTGGAAGCCGACGCTGTCGATGGCCTTGGGCAGTTACAGCCTGACTCCCCTCGATCAGGCGACGGGTTTTTCCGTATTCGCCAACGGGGGCTACCGCGTGTCGCCCTACCTGGTCACCGAGGTGGGCAACCCCGACGAGGGCGTGGTCTATTCGCACCCGGCAGTGAGCTTGTGCGACGACTGTTCAGCACAGACGGCCGACTCCAGTCTCGCGCCCCGTGTGATAACTGCCGAGAACGCGTTCCTGATGCGCTCGGGGCTAAAGAGCGTCATCCGCGAAGGGACGGGGCGACGGGCGTGGCGGGCGCTCGAGCGCGGCGACATCGGCGGCAAGACGGGCACCACCAACGACCAGCGCGACGCCTGGTTCTCCGGCTTCGGGCCGGGCTGGGTTGGTGTGGCCTGGGTCGGGTTCGCCGATAATGGCGAGCTGGGGCGTCGCGAGACCGGTGGTCGGGCCGCGCTGCCGATGTGGATCGACTTCATGCGTGACGTGTTGCCTGCGCCGACCGAGGCCGAGCAGCCCCCGGACGGGATCGTGACTGCCTGGATCGATTCCGAGACGGGCAAGCGCGTTCCCGAGGGGAATCCGGGCGCGATCCGCGAGTATTTTGACACGACCAATCCGCGTGCTGAACTGCCCGAGAAGGATTCTGCGGCGGCCTCCGGTACTTCGCGCGAGGTGATCGATAGCCTGTTCTGACCAACGTGCCGGCGGCATGCCCGCCCGGCCGTGGGCAGGGGGCTGTCGGAGGGAATTCCCAGGAGGATGTGATGGGCCCGGCTTCTCTAGAGGTGTTGCGTTCGGCGGCTCGCGAGGCTGCCGATGCGCCAGGGAAATCGCTGCGCGATTCGCTGGAGTCCGCGGCACGATCGGTGGGCGAGTCACTCGATGCTCGGTTCCTGGCGGCCGATCTCGACCGGCTGGAGCGGGAGTTGACCCGCTATCGTGCGACTTTCCGTCCGGCGCAGGACGAACGACTGCTCGAACTGCGCCGGGCGGCGCTCGAGGCGATGGGGTTTTTCTCGGCGTTCCGGCCCCGGCTGGTGGGTGATGTGCTTGCCGGCACCGCCGACGCGTACTCGGCCATCGTGCTGCAGTTGTTCGCCCCGACGCCCGAGGTGGTGATGCGGTACCTGCTGGCCCGCGATATTCCCTTCGAGGAATCCGAGACCAGCTACGATTACGGCCAGGGTCGCAGCGAGCGTGTTTCGGTCTTCGCCTTCGTGGCGGGAGGGGAGCAGGTGGTGCTGGAAGTATTCCCCGAGAACCGCATTAGAGAGACGCCGATCGGCCCCGGCGGGGCCCGGTTGCGTCGTGCGTCCAGGCGCCAGGTCCAGGCGCTGATCGAGGGCGAGACAGACGCCCACCTGAAATGAGAAACGCCCCCGATGTCGGGGGCGTTCTTGCGTGCGGGGACGGTGATTCAGTCCCGGGCGCTTAGGCGATGCACCGCGTCGACCAGCACCTTGACCTTGTCCGGGTCCACATGCTGATGGATGCCGTGGCCGAGGTTGAAGACATGTCCGGGGTTGGGGCCGAATTCCTCGAGGATACGGGCAACCTCGCGCTCGATCACGGCGTCCGGGGCATAGAGCACGCTCGGGTCGAGATTGCCTTGCAGGGCGACGCGATCACCGACCCGCTCGCGGATGGTGTCGAGATTCACGGTCCAGTCCAGGCCGATGCCGTCGGCGCCGGTGTCCGCGATCCAGGAGGCCCACTGGCCACCGCCCTTCGTGAACAGCGTGACGGGCACGTAGCTGCCGTCCGGACGTTCGCGCTTCAGTCCGTCGACGATGCGCTGCATGTACTGCAGCGAGAAATCGCGATAGTCGTGTGGGGCGAGCACGCCGCCCCAGGTGTCGAACACCATCAGTGCCTGGGCGCCGGCCTCGATCTGGGCGTTGAGGTAGTCGGTGACCGCGTCGGCCAGCCGACCGAGCAGGTCGTGGGCCGCCTTCGGATCGCTATAGACCAGGCCTTTCACCTTGGCGAAGTCCTTGGTGCCACTGCCTTCGACCATGTAGGTCGCGAGCGTCCACGGGCTGCCGGTAAAGCCGATCAACGGGACGCGGCCGTCTAGGGCCTTGCGGATGGTGGACACGGCGTTCATCACGTAGCCGAGGTCCGAGTCCATGTCCGGCTTGGGCAGGCGCGCGATGTCGGCAGCCGAACGCACGGGGCGCTCGAACACCGGGCCTTCGCCCTTGATGAACGTCAGCCCGAGTCCCATCGCGTCCGGAATGGTGAGGATGTCGGAGAACAGGATCGCCGCGTCGAGGTCATAGCGTTCCAACGGCTGGAGCGTGACCTCGCAGGCCAGGTCCGCCGAGCGGCACAGGTCCATGAAGCTGCCGGCGCGCTCGCGGGTGGCACGGTACTCCGGGAGGTAACGGCCCGCCTGGCGCATGATCCAGATCGGGGTGCGGTCCACCGGCTGGCGTGCAAGCGCGCGCAGCAGGCGATCGTTCTGCAGGTCGGCGGTCATGGGCCTATACGTCCAGGTAGTCGAGAATGCCGAATGCCGCGTTGCGACCCTCGAAGACGGCCGTCACGACGAGGTCCGCGCCGCGAACCATGTCGCCCCCGGCGAAGATCTTCGGATTGCTGGTCTGGAATTCCGGCTTGTTGCGGTCCTTGTGAACCACGACGCGGCCACTTGGGTCCAGTTCGATGCGCTGGTTCTCGAACCAGTCGGCGGGGGAGGGACGAAAGCCGAAGGCGATCAGCACCGCGTCGGCCTCGATCACCTGCTCGGTGCCCTCGACGGCCACCGGGCGACGCCGGCCGCGCTCGTCGGGCTCGCCCAGGCGGGTCTCGACGAACTTCACGCCGGTAACTTCTCCACCCTCGCCGAGGATCTCGACCGGTTGGAGATTGAACATGAAATGCGCCCCTTCCTCGCGGGCGTTCTTCACCTCGCGACGCGAACCGGGCATGTTGTCCTCGTCGCGGCGGTAGACGGTAGTCACCCTGGCCGCGCCCTGGCGCAATGAGGTGCGGGTGCAGTCCATGGCGGTGTCACCGCCGCCGAGGACGACGACCCGCTTGTCCTTGACGCTGATGTAGGGGTAGTCGCCGCCGTAGTCGAGCAGGTGATTGGTGTTGCCGATCAAAAACGGCAGCGAGGGGTACACGCCATCCAGGTCCTCGCCCGGGAAGCCGCCCTGCATGGCGTTGTAGGCGCCCATGCCCATGAAAACCGCGTCGAATTCTTCGAGAAGGTCGTCGATGGTGAGATCACGGCCGACGTTGGTGTTCAGCCGGAATTCGATACCCATGCCCTCGAAGATCTCGCGACGGGTTTCCATCACGTGCTTTTCGAGCTTGAACGACGGGATGCCGAAGGTGATCAGCCCGCCGATCTGCGGGTGGCGATCGAATACGACGGCCTTGACGCCATGACGGGCCAGGATGTCGGCACAGCCGAGACCCGCCGGGCCGGCGCCGATCACCGCCACGCGCTTGTCGGTGGGCACGACGTCCGACATGTCCGGACGCCAGCCCATCTTGAAGGCCTCGTCGGTGATGTATTTCTCGACCGAGCCGATGGTGACCGCGCCGAAACCGTCGTTCAGGGTGCAGGCGCCTTCGCAGAGGCGGTCCTGCGGGCAAACGCGACCGCAGACCTCGGGCAGGGAGTTGGTCTTGTGCGCCATCTCCGCGGCCTCGAGCAGGTTGCCTTCGGCGATCAGCTTGAGCCAGTTGGGGATGTAGTTGTGGACCGGGCACTTCCACTCGCAGTACGGATTGCCGCATTCGATGCAACGGTCCGACTGCTCTGCGGCATGATCCGGCGTGAATTGTCCGTAGATTTCGTCGAACTGGTGAACGCGTTCCTCGGCGGGTGTGGTCGCCGGGTCGCGTCGCGGCACGTTCAGAAACTGGAAAGTCTCGCCCATGGCTCGTTCTCGAGTTGATGGTTCGGATCGGTGCGGTGTACCCGGAGTCCCTGCCCGAGGAGGGCGGGGCGGGCCCGCGGATCAGGCCGAAAGACGGTGGCGGACGGCCTGGCTGACGACCGACATGTCGGCGCGACCAGCCAGGCGTTCGCGGGCGGCCTTCATCACGGCGCCCATCTGGCTGAGTTCGCTGGCCTGTTCGGCAGCGATGATCTCGGCCACCGCGGCCTCGATTTCCTGGTCGGAAAGCTGCTGAGGAAGGTAGGTCTCGATGACGGCCAAGTCGGCCTCCTCGACGGCCTTGAGGTCGTCACGGCCGGCCGATTCGTATTGTGCGATCGACTCGCGGCGCTGCTTGGCCTGCTTGGTCAGGATCGCCATGGTCTCGTCGTCCGAGACCTCGCGGCGTTCGTCGATCTCCCGCTGCTTTATCGCGGCGATCAGCATGCGGATCGTGGCCAGGCGTGGTTTGTCGCCGGCCTTCATCGCCGTTTTCATGTCGGCAGTCAGACGCGCCTTGATCGTGTCCATGTGGATCGGTTCGTCCAGTCGCCTATCAGTACAGGCGGACCCGACGAGCCTGTTCCTTGGAAAGCCGCTTCTGGTTGCGCTTCACGGCCGCCGCGGCCTTGCGCTTGCGGGCTGCCGTCGGCTTCTCGTAATACTCACGCTCGCGCATTTCGCTGATGATGCCGGCTTTCTCGCAGGAACGCTTGAAACGACGAACGGCTACCTCGAAGGGCTCGTTTTCCCGAACACGTACAGAAGGCATGAATGTGTTCCACCTCGTTGAATTGAAACTGAAATATCTGGCTTCGGGCCCAAGCGGCCCAAAATAAAAGGTGTTGTAGTATAAAGCGTTGCCCGCGCTGTGCAAGAGGCGGATTGTCATCCCCTTGCCGATGCACCCGGCCCATGTTCTTGGCCTGCGTTCTTGGCCTGCGTTCCCGCGGCAATCACCCTGTCCTCATATAATAAGGAGTATGAAGCGTGCGCGTACTGGCGGTCGAAAGTTCCTGTGACGAGACGGCGCTGGCCGTCTACGACGGTCGGCAGGGTCGATTGCTGGCCCATCGGGTGCATTCGCAGACCGACGTGCATGCCGCCTACGGCGGCGTGGTCCCGGAACTTGCCGCGCGCGACCACATGCGTCGGCTGCCGATTCTGGCGCGCGAGACGATGGCCGATGCAGGCATCGGTTTTGATGCGCTCGACGGGGTGGCCTATACGGCCGGGCCCGGCTTGGCCGGGGCGTTGATGACCGGTGCGGCCTTCGCCAAGGGCGTGGCCGCCGCATGGGGGTTGCCGGCGCTCGCAGTCAATCACCTCGAGGGGCATATCCTCGCCCCGCTCCTGGGTGCCGAGCCCCCGTCGTTCCCGTTCCTGGCCCTGCTCGTGTCGGGAGGCCACAGCCAGATCATCGAGGCGCGCGCGGTGGGCGACTACCGTCTGCTGGGCGAGAGCATCGACGATGCCATTGGCGAGGCCTTCGACAAGTCGGCCAAACTGATGGGGTTGGGTTATCCCGGCGGCGCGGCGCTCTCGCGGCTCGCCGAGCAGGGTGACCCGGCAGCGATTCCGTTCACCCGCCCCATGGTCAATCGTCCCGGCCTGGAGTTGAGCTTCAGCGGCTTGAAAACCGCGGTGGCGAATGCGATCGCCGCCGGGAACGCCCATCACGACGTGGCGGCCTCGTTCGAGCGCACCGTGGTAGAGACTCTGGCGATCAAGCTTGAACGAGCCCTCGATCAGATCGGCCTGGATCGGCTGGTGGTGGCCGGCGGCGTGGCGGCCAATGGCCCGCTACGGCGACGCCTCGCGACCCTGATGGCGGAGCGGGGCGGCCGGGTGTTCTTCCCCGAGATCGCCTTGTGCACCGACAACGCCGCGATGATCGCGCTGGCGGGGTCTCTGCGATTGATGGCGGGCGAGCGAGATACCTCGGTGGGCTTCTCGGTGCGCCCGCGTTGGCCGCTCGATGGGCTCAAACGCCCCGGTCAGGCGGCCTGATTGCGGCGGGGCTTATTCGGACGGCTTGGGTTTTCGCTTGGGTTTCGGTTTGGATTCGGGCGCCTTTTCGCCGATGCGCGGTTCCTCGCCGTGGATCAGTCGACGAATGTTGCCGTGATGACGCAGGATCAACAGCAGGGCCATGATCGACACGGCCAGGGCGATGAACGGTGGCGAGAGCAGCGTCGCGAGGGCCGCGGAGACCACTGCGGCGAAAAGCGCGGATAGCGACGAATAGCGTGTCGCCCAGGCGGCACTCAGCCAGCCGACGACCGCGACTACGCCGATCAGCGGAGCCATCGCCAGCATTGCCCCGGCGGCTGTCGCCACCCCCTTGCCGCCCTTGAATGCGAAGAAAACCGGGAACAGGTGGCCGAGGAAGGCGAACAGGCCGGCGATCCCCATGGCTGCGGTCCGGTCCGGATCGGTGAGCAGCGTGCCGGCGACCACCACGGGCAGCAACCCCTTGAGCAGGTCGCCGACTAACGTGACAATGGCCGCCTTTTTCCCGCCCAGTCGCAGCACGTTCGTGGCGCCCGGGTTGCCCGAGCCCGCCGATCGCGGGTCGGGTAGGCCTAGCAGCTTCGCGGTAATCACCGCGGTGGACAACGAGCCGACCAGATAGGCGGCAAGGGCAACGAGGAGCAGCGTGGGCCAGTCGAGGGCAGTCAAGGGGTGTCCCGGTGATTGAATGGGTCGGGCATTATCGCGGGCGAAGCGGTCGGCAGCAAATGCTGTGCCCAGGGAAACTCTGCACGAATCGATGGAGCCTCTGGCTCGCGGGTTTGTTCGCTTTTCTGGCGCCGGCTCGAAGACGGGGCCAAGGCAATTACTCGGGCCCGTCGAGAGGCGGCTTTGCGGCGTGCGGGCAAACCCGCGAGCCCCATCCGGGCGGTTCGCCGGGGGCTGATCTGCGGCGAAGCCGCGTGTGCGAATGGCGAGGCCCATTCACGGCACACCGCGCCTTGCATCTGGACCCTTGGCGGTCTCGCAGAGACACTATCGATTCGTGCAGAGTTTCCCTAGCGGGTCTCGGGGATGGGCGGTGAGCAAGATTGCATCAACGATGTCGGATGGCTCGACCCGCCCGATCGAGATCGGCATGGTCTCGGGGTGGTCGTATTCGGAGTCGGTCTTCGACCCGCTGCGGCGAGAACTGCCGAACGTCTCCACCGTGGCCTACGACTGGTCGTGCTTTGCCGCGCAATGGCTGGACGATGCGCCGCAGGGGGCTCGGCCGGAGCCGGACGCATGGCTCGGTTGGTCGCTGGGCGGGGCCTTGTTGCTCGAGGCGCTGCGTCGTGGCCGAATCGCGCCCGAGCGCCTGATTCTTCTCAATGCCACGCCCCGGTTTCTCGACGCGCCGGGTTGGCGCGGCGTGCCGGAGCCCGAGTGGCGGGCGTTGCGACGGGCCGTGGTCCGTGATCCTGAGCCAGCCGTCTCCGCGTTCCGGCGCCGATTCGAGTTGCCGAATCCTGTTGATGGATCGTCTCGCCGCGCCGAACTGGCGGACGTGAGTGGGCTCGACTGGTTGGCCCGGCTTGATTTGCGATCCTGGTTGCAGGAGGTGGCAACACCGGTCGAATGCTGGCTGGCTCCGGACGACCCGTTGGTGCCGGCCGACTGGCCCTCGCGACTGGCGTTGTCGTTGCAGGTCCGTTGTCATCGTCTCCCCGGTCGCGGGCACGCCTCGTGGTGGCATCGGCCGGCCGAGCTTGCCGCGCGCTTGTCGGATCGCTGAGCGGTGTCCGGCCAACTGATGAAATCACGACCCCCGAACCCCTTAATTTACTGAGCGATTACTGAGCGACCATCGTCTGTCATGTCCTCCTTGCCTTCCTTCGACCAACGCCGCGTACGCGAGCGATTCAATCGGGCCGCGAGCGACTATGACCGCCACGCGGCAGTCCAGCGCGAGATCGGTGAACGGCTGGACGAGCGTTTCGGCTGGTTGAAGCTCGAGCCCGCCCGAATCCTCGACCTGGGGGCTGGCACCGGCCAGATGGTGCGCGCCATGCAGCAGCGCTACCCGAAGGCCGAGGTGATCGGGCTGGATCTTGCCGACCGGATGCTGCGGCGGTTGCCCCGTCGTCGCTGGTGGTCGCCCCGGCGCCTTGGCGTTGCCGCGGACATGCACAGCCTGCCGTTTTTCGGCGGTTGCATGGACGCGGTGGTCTCCAATTTCGCCGTTCAGTGGAGCGATCGGCCCGCGGCACTATTCGCGGAGGTGTCGCGGGTGATGGCGTCGGGGGCGCCGTTTGCGTTCACCACTCTCGGGCCCGATAGCCTGATCGAGGTCCGCCGGGCGTGGGCCGCCGTGGATCCCTCTCCGCACGTGCATGCCTTCCTCGACATGCATGACCTGGGCGATGCGCTGGTCGGCGCCATGCTGGCCGATCCGGTCATGGACCGGGAAACGATCACCGTGACCTACCCGAGCGTCGATGCCCTGCTTGGCGATCTGCGTGGGCTGGGTGTGGGAAATGCCCAGTCGGGACGAGCGCGCGGCATGACCGGCGCGCAGGCCTGGCGCCGGTTCCGGGCGGCACTGGCCGACCAGGCGGTCGACGGGCGAATCCCGCTCAGTTACGAGATTGTCTACGGTTTGGCCTGGGGCACCGGTGTCTCGCCCGTTGCCGAGTCGGCCCATGGAATGGTGGGGCCGTGATCTGATTCGGGTCACCGGGGAGGTCGTGCGTTTCCGCTCGGGAGCAATTTCCACGACAAGCGTGTATTAGATTACTCTTATGGAACAGGAGGTTGGCAGACCGGCCGTCCGATTTGGGGCCCTCGCGGCGCTCGTGGCGCGAGTACACAAGTAAATTGATGGGTTTTTGTCGGTGATCGATTGGATTATGATTGCCCGCCGAAGAAAAGGGGGCTGGCCATCACGTGGCCGGGATCAACCTAAAAGTCTGGAGGGGTCACGATGTCCACCAATGCAGTGCCGGTAGCGACCGAGCAGTACGACTATGGCATCGTCAAGAAATTCACCATCATGGCCATGGTTTGGGGCGTGTTGGGGATGCTTGCCGGTGTCTACATAGCCAGTGAGTTGGCATGGCCGTTTTTGAACTTCAACATCGCCGAGATCACCTTCGGTCGCCTGCGCCCCGTGCATACGACGTTGGTGATCTTCGGCTTTGGCGGTAGCGCACTGTTCGCGACCTCCTACTACGTCGTTCAACGAACCTGCCAGGCGCGACTCTGGGGCGGCAAGCTCCTCTCCGAATTCACCTTCTGGGGCTGGCAACTTGCCATTGCAGCCGGCGTGCTGTTCTACGTCTCCGGTTACACCCAGGGCCGTGAGTACGCCGAGTTCATCTGGCCGGTCGACCTGTTGATCACGGTTGTCTGGGTGGCCTACTTCGTGATTTACGCGATGACGATGGTCAAGCGCAGCCAGCCGCACATCTACGTGGCCAACTGGTTCTTCATGGCGTTCATTCTCGCTACCGCGCTGTTGCATATCTTCAACAACCTGCAGGTGCCGGTCGCCTGGAACAGCCTCGAGTCTTATGCCCTGTTCGGCGGTGTGCAGGACGCCATGACGCAATGGTGGTATGGCCACAACGCGGTCGGCTTCTTCCTCACCGCGGCCTTCCTCGGCATGATGTACTACTTCGTGCCCAAGCAGGCGGGGCGGCCGATCTACTCCTACCGGCTGTCGATCGTCCACTTCTGGGCGCTGTCGTTCCTGTACATGTGGGTCGGTGCGCATCACCTGCACTGGACGGCTTTGCCGGATTGGGTCTCGACCTTGGCGGCGACCTTCTCGATCCTGCTGCTGCTGCCGTCCTGGGGCGGCATGATCAACGGCATCATGACCCTGTCGGGGGCCTGGGAGAAGCTGCGCACCGATCCGATCATGCTGTTTTTGATCACCGCGCTGGCCTTCTACGGCATGTCGACCTTCGAAGGGCCGATGCTGTCGCTCAAGTCGGTCAACGCCCTGTCGCACTACACCGACTGGACGGTCGGCCACGCCCACTCGGGCGCGCTCGGCTGGGTCGCGATGATCACCGTCGGTTCGTTCTACCACCTGATCCCGCGGCTCTGGGGCACTACGCTGTACTCGACCAAGCTGGTGTTCGTCCACTTCTGGCTGGCGACCATCGGCATCGTGCTCTACATCGTCGCCCTGTGGGTCGCCGGCATCGGCCAGGGCTTGATGCTGCGGGCCTTCGACCAGTACGGCAACCTCGCTTACACGTTCATCGAGACCGTGTCGTTCATGCACATCCCGTATGTCGTGCGCGCCATCGGTGGCATGTTCTTCCTCTCGGGGATGCTGTTGATGGCCTACAACGTCCGCATGACGATTGCCGGGGCCCGTCGGCCCGCCGCCGCGAGCCATGACGCCGTGGCTGCAGCCGCACGCTAATTGATCGAGGTTTGGTGAATGAAACACGAAAGCATTGAAATCAACTCCGGCCTGTTGATCGTCCTGACGCTGGCGGTCATCAGTATCGGGGGGCTGGTCGAGATCGTGCCGCTGTTCCACATCGAGGACACGGTCGAGGACGTCGACGGGGTGCGCCCCTACACGCCGCTGGAGATTCGCGGGCGCGATATCTACGTCAGCGAGGGCTGCTATGCCTGCCACTCGCAGATGATTCGTCCCTTCCGCGACGAGATGCTGCGTTACGGCCATTACTCGCTGGCGGCCGAGTCGCAGTACGACCACCCGTTCCAGTGGGGCTCCAAGCGCACCGGGCCGGACTTGGCCCGCGTAGGCGGCAAGTACTCCAACGAGTGGCAGACCCAGCACCTGGTCAATCCGCAGTCGCTGGTGCCGGAATCGATCATGCCGGGCTACCCGTGGCTACTGGAGACCCCGCTCGACTACAGTCAAATCGAGGAGCGGATGGTCGCACTCAAGCGCGCCGGCGTGCCGTATTCCCAGACTCAGGAAGAGTACGACGCCAACGTGGAGAAGTTCGGCAAGGAGATGGCGGACAAGCTGCACGTCCCCAACGCGACCCAGGTCCTGGAAGACCAGGCAGCCGCCGAAAACTGGGACGGCAAGCCGGGCGAGATCACCGAAATGGACGCGCTGGTGGCCTACTTGCAGATGCTGGGCACGATGGTCGACTTCTCCAAGTACGAAGACGGCCACTTCAACCAGTTCCGTTAATTGATGATGACGAATACATGACAATCGCCACAGTCGAGGTGCTTTCGTGATCGGCGATATCTTTGCGTGGTTGGGCAACATGGAGAACAGCAAGCCGCTGGCGCTGATCCTGTTCTTCTCAGCCTTCGTGGGAATCATCTTGTACGTCTACACCGGCAAG
Organism: Halothiobacillaceae bacterium; assembly: GCA_016938615.1. Lineage (GTDB taxonomy): Bacteria > Pseudomonadota > Gammaproteobacteria > Halothiobacillales > Halothiobacillaceae > Guyparkeria. Next base: position 22,308 of record JAFGUH010000017.1, read on the forward strand.
AAGCGCAAGCAGCGCCTGGAGTCGTATCGGGACATTCCCTTCCTGGACGATGATGACGAGCTCGACCCCACGCGTCAGAAGACACAACAGGTGAATAACGATGAGTCAACCGAAGAAAAATAAGCCGGGGCAGGTCGAGACCACCGGGCACGTCTGGGACGGCGACCTGCGTGAGTACAACAACCCGTTGCCGCGCTGGTGGCTGTGGGCCTTCTACGCCACCATCGTCTTCGCCGTGGTCTATTGGATCCTGTATCCGGCCTGGCCCTACGGTGACAGCTACACCAAGGGCATCAACACGGTCGAATACACCGTGGAAGGCGAGAATGGCGAGGAGAAGACGGTCACCGAGCACTGGAACACACGGGCGCTGTTCACCAAGAGCATGCAGTCCAGCCCGTCGGCACTGGCCCAGCAGGAGTGGATCGACAAGGTCGAGGGCATGAGCTTCGAGGAAATCGAGCAGGACCCGGACACCCTGCAGTTCGCGATGTCCGTCGGTCACGGCACCTTCGGTGATTTCTGCGCCGCCTGTCACGGTGCCGGCGGGCAGGGCAAGATCGGCCTGTTCCCGAACCTGGCGGACAACGCCTGGCTGCACGGCAATTCCTACGACACGATCGTCAGCAAGATCGAAGGCGGCATCAACGGGATGATGCCGGCACAGAACGTGCCCGAGGACACGATCGACGATCTGGCCAAGTACGTGCTCAGCCTTTCCGGCAATGCGGAGATCAGTGGCGAAGCCGCCAGCCGCGGCAAGCAGGCCTTCGCGAGCTGCGCGGGCTGCCACGGCCAGGACGCTCAGGGCAACGACGGGATCGGCGCGCCGAACCTGGCCGACGCGATCTGGGACGTGGCCGACGTGCCGGGTTGTGGTGACGACTTGGGCTGCAAGGTCGACGAGATCACGCATGTGGTCAACAACGGTATCCAGCGGCAGATGCCGGCATTCGGCGACCGCCTTACCGAGACGCAGATCCGCATGCTGGCCATCTACGTGCGCCAGCTGGGCGGCAACTGATACGCAAAGGCGGTCAGAGGTGGTGAGGGAACACCGGCCGAGCGCCGGTGTTCGTGTTTCTGGCCCACGGAAAAGAGAGGGGGCGCCGCCTGCCCTTGTTTTTCTATAGGGTATAAAATAAACCCAGAGATCACCCCGTCGGAGCCCTGTCCATGGCCCATCACGATGACCAAAGCTACGCGGCTGACCCCGTTTACGCAGCACGCGAGCCGATCCATCCCAAGGGGGTACAGGGGCGATTTCGTCGCTTCAAGAACCTCGTGTTGCTGGTCGCCTACAGCGTGTTCTTCCTGTTGCCCTGGCTGCGTTGGGAGCGGGCTAGCGGACCGGATCAGGCGGTGATGTTCGACATCCCGTCACGCCGCTACTACCTGTTCGATCTGGTGATCCATCCCCAGGACATGTTCCTGCTGGCGGGATTCCTGATCCTGGCGGCCTGGTTGCTGTTTTTCGTCACCGGGCTCGTCGGTCGCGCGTTTTGCGGGTACTTCTGCTTCCAGACGTTGTGGACCGATACCTTCATGAAGGTCGAGGCCCTGGTCCAGGGAAACCGCAACAAGCGTATGCGCCTGGAAAAGCAGCCTTGGAACGCCGAGAAGATTGCCAAGAAGGGCGTCACCGTCGCGATCTGGACGGCTATCGCCTTCTGGACGGGCTTCACGTTTACCGCCTACTGGGCCAACGCACCGCAGTTGCTCGTCGACTTCTTCACGCTGGACGCGGCCAAGGCGGCCTACATCACCACCGGGATTCTCACCGCGACCACGCTGCTCGCCGCTGGCTTCGCCCGTGAGCAGGTCTGCATCTACATGTGCCCCTACGCTCGCTTTCAGAGCGTGATGTTCGACAAGCAGACCCTGCTGGTCTCCTACGATGCCGCGCGCGGCGAAGGCAGCTCGGGGCGGGGGGCGCTCAAGAAAGGGTTGATGACCCTCGATGAAAGGCACGCCGAGGGGGTGGGCGATTGCATTGATTGCCAATTGTGCGTGCAGGTCTGTCCGACCGGCATCGATATTCGTGACGGCCTCCAGCTCGAGTGCATTTCCTGCGGCCTGTGCATCGATGCCTGCGACCAGATCATGACCAAGCGTGGCTGGCCCACCGGACTGATCCGTTACGCCTCCGAGGAGGAACTGGAGACCGGCGAGAAGCCCAGCCTGCTGACGTTCCGCACGATCGGCTACGGGGTCGCGACCCTGGCCGCGACCTCCTTGCTCCTCTATGGCATCCTGGCGCGCGCGCCAGCCGACCTTTCCGTTCAGCAGGTGCGCCAGCCGTTGTTCACGGTGCTCTCCAGCGGCGACATACAGAACAACTACAACGTCAAGATCAACAACAAGCTCCAGCGTCCGCTCGATTTCCGGCTGTCCCTCGAGGGGCTGCCGACCGCCCGGGTGAGCGTGGTCGGTGATTTCGACGGGTTGTCCGTGCCCGCCGACGGTTCGCGGCGGTTCCTGGTGCATGTGCGTGCCCCGGGTGACACCCAAGTGGATCGTCGCGAGATAGAATTCGTGCTCACCGAACAGAACGGGCGTATCGAGCCACTCGAACACGACGCGAGCTTCGTCTTTCGTTAAGGAACCTCTGCACGAATCGATGGTGCCTCTGGATCGCGGGTTTGTTCGCTCTTCTGGCGCCGGCTCGAAGACGGGCCCAAGGCAATTGCTCGGGCCCGTCGAGAGGCGGCTTTGCGGCGTGCGGGCAAACCCGCGAGCCCCGTCCGGGCGGGCCGCCAAGGGCCCATCTGCGGCGTTGCCGCGTATGCGAATGGCAACCGCCATTCACGGTACACCGCGGCTTGTACCTGGACCCTTGGCGGTCCCGCTTCAGACATTGTCGATTCGCGCAGAGGTTCCTTAAACCATCCGTCGTCAGGGCGAGCGTTTCGGGCCATCATCCGAACACCCACCTGACGCAACCAGGGTATTGCTAATGGCTGTATTGCTCCCCGCTGGACTCGGAATCTTCCTCATCCCGCTGCTGTTCTTTGTCCTTCGGTGGCGGTTCCCCACCGCCGGCCGACAGATTGCCTTCATTCTGGGCGTGCTCGCGCTGGCGGCTTACGCCCCTTACGCGATTCACGAATGGCCCGGATTGGACGTGGTCGCGATGGTGGTTGCCATCCTGGTGATGACTGCCTTCATCCTCGGAATGATCTCGCCTCCCCGCCATGCCGAGTCGCACAAGATGACGTTTCACGCGGGACCGGCGACGATCATCGCCTTTTTCGCGGTTATCATCCTGCTCGATTCGATCTTCCTGACCATCGCCACCCGCGGGCTGAGCGAGAACGCAGCGCGGCAGTTGTTGCCGGAGCCGCAGGGGGGGTCTGTGGCCACCTCCTATTTCCCTGGCACGGTCGCCCACGACTACCAGGAAAAGGTCGCGCAGTTCCAGGCCTATGACGCGATGCGCGAGCAACAGGAGCGCCGGGGATGGCAGGTGCACCGTGGTTGGATAGGTGAGCCGGTCGTCGACAAGCCCACGCCGTTCCGGATCGAGGTGCGCGACGCTGAGGGCGAACCGATTCGAGATGCCGAGGTGACGGCGAAATTCCTGCGCTTTTCCAGCCAGGCCCTCGACTTCAGTCGACGGCTCGACGAGATCGAACCGGGGGTCTATCAGGCGACGATCACGCCGACCCGCCCGGGACGTTGGGAGATCATCGTCAATGTCCGTCGTGACGGCAAGACCCACCAGTTGCGCGGCATGACCGACATCGCCAAGCCGTGAGCGAGTGGATTGTCGGAACGAACCATGGAACCTCTGTACGAATGCCTTACCGCTCTGCGTGCCTTGAGCCGGGCAGATGCAAGGCGCCCGTCCGCCGCGGACGAGTCGTTCAGACATTCTCGGAGGGCAACACGGCAGGTGTGCGGATCGAGGCGCGCCCGGCGGGACTTCGCAAGTCATTCCGGCCTCGCCTTGCTCGGCGTTTACCGGGCTGCGGCGTGGCACTGGCATGCCGTCCCGGGTCGCCCATGCTCTGCGTTGCGATGTCTTGCGATGGTCAACGTCACGTCGGTTTGCAAGCGCCTTGATTACGAACGACTCGCCCAGCCTTCAGTGGCATGGCATTCGTGTAGAGATTCCCTGCCGGCACGACGCCCGAGGTGAGCGATGAGTGACGCCGACAATGCCACCCAGTCCGCTACCTGCGATTGTTTTCACTGCGGGCTGCCCGTGCCGCCGGGGGCGGACTATCGCCTGCGGGTGCTCGGTGCGGACCGCGAGATGTGCTGCCCGGGTTGCCGGGCGGTGGCGCAGGCGATCGTCGAGGCGGACATGGAGGATTATTACCGCCATCGCACCCAGGCCTCGCCAAAACCGGACGAAGACCTCGAGCGTGTACTCGACGAGCTGACCATCTACGACCGCCCCGAGATGCAGAAGTCGTTCGTCGCCAACCGCGACGGCGAACGGCGCGAGGCGTCCCTGATCCTCGAGGGCATCGTCTGTGCCGCCTGCATCTGGCTGTCCGAGCGCCACGTCCGACAGTTGCCAGGCGTTGAATCCTTCTCGGTGAATTTCTCCACCCACCGCGCCCAGGTGGTCTGGGACAACCGCCGGATCGAGTTGTCCGAGATACTGCGCGCCATCGCGGCGATCGGCTACCGGGCCTTCCCCTACGACCCGGACCGCCAGGACCGCGTCCACCGTCGCGAACGCCACGACATGTTGCGTCGGCTAGCGGTGGCCGGGCTGGTGTACCTGCAGGTCATGATGATCTCGTTGTCGCTGTATTTCGGCGACGTTCTCGATCTCTCCGAGTCGATGCGCTACTTCTTCTGGTGGGTGAGCCTGGTGCTCTCGACGCCCATCGTGCTGTATTCGGGGCAGGCGTTCTTCCGCCCCGCCTGGCGCGATCTCAAGCAGCGACGCGTCAGTATGGACCTGCCCGTGTCGTTGAGCATCCTGCTTGCCTACGGAGGCAGCGTTTTTGCCGTGCTCAGCCACAGTGGCGAGATCTATTTCGATTCAGTCACGATGTTCGTCTTCCTGCTGCTTGCCGGTCGGTTTCTCGAACAGGGCGCGCGCCATAAGGCCGGCGAGCTGGCCGAGTCCCTGAACAAGCTGGTTCCGCAGGTCGCCAATCGGCTCGAGGCCGATGGCTCGACGGCGGTGGTGGCGGCATTCGACCTCGTGCCCGGCGACCGGATCGTCGTGCGTCCCGGCGGGCCGATCCCGGCTGACGGCCGCGTGATCGAGGGACAGAGCGGGGTGAACGCCTCGATGCTCACCGGCGAGAGCCTCCCGGAGCCCAAGGGGGTCGGCGACAGTGTGGCGGCCGGGACGATCAACACCGAAAGCCCACTCACTATCGAGGTCGAGAAGGTTGGCCAGGACACCATGGTCTCCTCGATCGTGCGCCTGATCGATCGAGCCCAGTCGCAGAAGCCGCGCGTGGCCGAGGTGGCGGACCGCTTCGCGCGCAAGTTCGTGATCGGCCTGCTGGTGACCACGCTGGTCGTGTCGCTAGCTTGGTTGATGATCGACCCCGCGCGGGCGTTCTGGATCGCGGTCGCCATCCTCGCGATCACCTGTCCCTGTTCCCTTTCGCTGGCGACCCCGGCGGCGATCGCCGTGGCCGTTGGGCGACTGACACGCCAGGGCCTGCTCGTCTCGCGTGGCCGGGCGATCGAGGGGCTGGCCGGCGTCACCCACGTGGTGTTCGACAAGACCGGCACGCTGACGACCGGTGAGCTGTCCGTGCGCGAGGTCGACTGCATGGCGGGCGTGGCCGAGCCGGAGGTGCGCGCCGTCGTCGCGGCGCTGGAACAGTACGCCGATCACCCGGTGGGCCGGGCGTTGCGCGACTGGGGCGAGGCCGAGCCATTCGCCGGACAACCCGGGGGGAAGTTTGGCGGGCGCGAGGCGCGTGAGGTCGAGAGCGCGAGCGGCCGGGGCGTGACGGGACGTATCGACGGGCATCGGGTCGCGGTCGGCAACGCGCGCCTGATGGCTGAATACGGGGCGTCTGTCCCCGAGGTGGCGACCGCGGTCGACGAACTGGTCGTGTGGATCGCGAGAGAGAACGAACTGCTCGCGCGGGTCGTGCTCGGTGACGAATTGCGCGAGGATGCCGCGATCTGTGTCGAGCGATTGCGCGGACTGGGCGTGAAAGTCTGGCTGCTCTCGGGCGACCAGGGAGAACGGGCCCGGCTGATCGGCGAGACCTTGGGCGTCGATCACGTGGAGGGCGACCTGCTGCCGGAAGACAAGATGGCGCGGGTGGCCGACCTGCAGGCCGAGGGAGGCCGGGTATTGATGGTCGGGGACGGGGTCAACGATGCGCCGGTTCTGGCGCGGGCCGACGTCTCGATGGCGATGGGCGGAGGTACCGCGGTCGCCAAACACAGCGCCGACATGGTGTTGCTCAACGATCGGGTCGTGGAGACGGCATTCGCCATCGCCTACGCGCGACGGACGATGGCCGTGATCCGCCAGAACCTCGCCTGGTCGGCCTGGTACAACGCGATCGCGATCCCGGTGGCGGCGGTCGGCCTGGTGCAGCCGTGGCTGGCGGCTATCGGCATGTCGGTCAGCTCGATCGCCGTGATCGGGAACGCCCTGCGTCTGCGGTTGGGGTAGGGCGCCCGGTCGAGGGTGAGCCGTTCGCTCGGGGAGGTTACCGCCCCCGGGGGCCTGGCGGTCGGGCCCGTCAGCCACTCATGCTGTGAATGTACTGGTTGAGCTGGGCAACGTCGGTGCTGGTGCGGCGGTAGAGATGGTCAAGGCTGACGATCGCGTATTCGAGCAACAGCACCGTGAAGACCGGATGCTCCAGGCGCAGCCGGTTGTACTTGGCCCGTGGCAGCCGCAGGAGACGCACGGCCGAGCGTGCCCGCATGCGGACATTGCGTGGCTGGCGATCGAAGAAGCTCATCTCGCCGAGCATCTCCCCGGCGTGGATCTGACCGACCGGCACCTCGTTGGTGGTTGGGCCGACGATCAGTTCGGCGGCGCCCTCGATGAGAAAGTACAGCGACTCGCCGACCTCGCCGATGTCGGCGATGACCTGGCCGCGATCGATGACCTCGAAATCGCAGAAGTCGAGAAAGGCTCGGACCTCGGCCTGCGTCAGGATTTGTGTATCGACGTGGCGGGCCAGAAAGTCGATCAGCGCCGCTCGGTCGTTTTCGGTCATCATCGCTTGTGTGCTCCCATGCCGGTTTGCGGGAAAGGTTCGGCTTCATTGTCGCGAGCGGTCGTGGATTTGTCGATCCTCTCGCGTTCGGGGTCGTCGCATTACCCTGATTCATGCCCAGCGTGAGGATGGTTCGCTTGGCGGTATGACGGGCTTGGCGGAGAATGTTTACCTGGTGGTATAACCCGTGGCGCCGGGCGAGGCGATCGTCCGCGACATGCTAGAATCGCCGGCATCGTCCGGCCGCCCGCGATAGCTGCCGGGGTAGTTGCCGAGGTAGTTGCCGGGGTGGCCCGTCCTTATCGAGAAAATATCGTTCGAGCCGAGTGATCCCGGGCTAGGTGCGGCTCGCGTCGCGCCTCGAGTCGGCAGCGGGTCCATCGAGTCTGCGCGATCTCTCCTCGGCGGCCTCGCTTGACGCGGCCGAGCCGAATTCGGTGCCCCCTATTGCCCAGAAGTCGTCAGGTATCGCCTCAAGATCACCCAAGATTAGCCAGATTAGCCAGATTAGCCAGGAGCCGTTTTGATGTTTGCCAAGTCCATGACCATCGCGGGCTACGACCCCGAACTTGCCGACGCGATCAATGCCGAGGAGCGTCGCCAGGAAGATCACGTCGAGCTGATCGCCTCGGAAAACTACGCCAGCCCACGCGTCATGGAGGCCCAGGGCTCCGTGCTGACCAACAAGTACGCCGAAGGCTACCCGGGCAAGCGCTACTACGGTGGCTGTGAACACGTCGATGTGGCCGAGCAACTGGCGATCGAGCGAGCGAAACAACTCTTCGGTGCCGACTACGCCAACGTCCAGCCGCACTCGGGTTCGCAGGCCAACGCCGCGGTCTTCCAGGCGCTGGTCGAGCCGGGTGACACCGTGCTCGGCATGAGCCTCGATGCCGGCGGTCACCTCACCCACGGCGCCAAGCCCAACTTCTCCGGGCGCATCTACCACGCCGTGCAGTACGGTATCGATGCCGAGGGCTACGTCGACTACGACGAGGTCGAGCGCCTGGCCAAGGAGCACCAGCCGAAGATGATCATCGCCGGCTTCTCCGCCTACTCGCGCGTGCTGGACTGGGCACGATTCCGCGAGATCGCCGATGCCGTGGGCGCCTACCTGATGGTCGACATGGCCCACGTCTCCGGCCTGGTTGCAGCCGGCCTGTACCCGAACCCGGTGCCGCACGCCCACGTGGTCACCTCGACCACGCACAAGACCCTGCGCGGCCCGCGCGGCGGCATCATCATCGCCAAGGCCGACCCGGACCTGGAGAAGAAATTCCAGTCGCGCATCTTCCCGGGCACCCAGGGTGGTCCGTTGATGCACGCGATTGCCGGCAAGGCGGTGGCCTTCAAGGAGGCGCTGGAGCCGGACTTCAAGACCTATCAGCAGCAGGTGATCGATAACGCGCGCGCCATGGCCCAGGTGTTCGTCGATCGCGGTGTCGACGTGGTTTCGGGCGGGACCGACAACCACCTGTTCCTGGTCAGCTTCGTCAAGCGCGGCCTGACCGGCAAGGCGGTCGACGAGGCGCTGGGTCGGGCCCACATCACCGTCAACAAGAACGCCGTGCCCAACGACCCGCAGTCGCCGTTCGTCACCTCGGGCATCCGGGTGGGCACCGCGGCGATCACCACGCGCGGCTTCGGCGTTGACGAGTCCCGCGATCTTGCCGGCTGGATGTGCGACATCATCGACGACATCGAGAATGACGCGGTGATCGAGGCGGTGCGCGAGAAGGTGACCGCGCTCTGCCGTCGTCTGCCGGTCTACGAAGCCAACCAGGCCAACCAGGCCAACCAGGCCAACCAGGCCAACCAGGCCAACCGGGCCTGATCGCGGAGCCGGCATGCGTTGTGCCATCTGCGGTAACGACGACACTCGGGTGATCGACTCGCGCGCAGTCGACGCCGGCGAGGGCATCCGGCGTCGACGCGAATGCGCCGGTTGCGGGCAACGGTTCACCACCTACGAGCGGGCCGACCGGCAGATGCCGCGGGTGGTGAAATCCAACGGCGCCCGCCAGAACTTCGACGAGCGCAAGTTGCGCGACGGGTTGATGCGGGCCCTGGAAAAGCGTCCCGTGCCGACGCGGCGCATCGAGGAGGCAATCGAGCAGATCGAGCGGCAACTCAGGACCCGGGGAGAACGCGAGATACCCGCCCGCGAGATCGGCGAGCTGGTAATGGCGCAGTTGCGCCGGCTCGACCATGTCGCCTACATCCGCTTCGCCTCGGTCTACCTGAGCTTCGACAGCGTCGAGGCCTTCCGCGAGGCGATCGAGTCGCTGGCCAACGACGTGATCAGTGACCCGGACCACCAGCTGCCTCTGATCGGCGATGCCAACTGACGCGCCCCCCATCGAACGTCCCGCGTCGGGTGAGGGTCCGCCCGCCTCGCGGGAGGATCAACGGTGGATGGCGCGTGCGCTGGCGTTGGCCGAGCGTGGTCGTTACACCACCTCGCCCAACCCGCGGGTCGGTTGCGTGCTGGTCCGTGACGGCGAGGTCATCGGCGAGGGGTTCCACGCTCGGGCCGGCGAACCGCACGCCGAGGTGCTCGCCCTGCGGCAGGCAGGCCCCCAAGCTCGCGGCGCGACGGCCTACGTCACGCTCGAACCGTGCAGCCACGTTGGCCGCACGCCCGCCTGCGCCCCGCAACTGGTCGAGGCCGGTGTGGCCCGTGTGGTCACCGCCATGAGCGATCCGAATCCGCGGGTCGCCGGCCGTGGCCACGCGATCCTGCGAGATGCGGGGGTCGACGTGCTCGAGGACATCGCGCCGGCTACCGCTCGGGCGCTCAATCCGGGCTTCGTCTCGCGCATGGAACGCGGCCGGCCCTGGGTGACGGTCAAGATTGCCCAGTCGCTCGACGGGCGCAGCGCGCTGGCCAGTGGCGAGAGCCAATGGATTACCGGCGAGGCCGCGCGTCGCGACGTGCAGTTCCTGCGCGCCCGCCAGTGTGCGGTCTTGAGCGGCATCGACACGGTGCTGACCGACAGCGCCCGGCTGAACGTGCGCCTGTCGGCCGACGAGCTCGGCATCGACGGCGAGGTGCGACAGCCGACGCGGGTGGTGCTGGACTCGGGGCTACGCCTGCCACCGTTCGCCGCGATATTCGATTCCCCCGGGGCGGTGTGGCTCTACACCCGGGATGCGAAAGACGGTGTGCACCACGAGGCCCTGCTCAAGCGCGAGGCGACCCTGATCGAGGTGCCAGCCGCGCCGGGGCTCGGTCTCGACCTTGGCTTCATCGTGGCCGATCTGGCGCGGCGGGAAATCAACGAGGTCCTGGTCGAGGCGGGCGCCAAGCTCGCCGGCGCGTTCGTCGCCGCCGGGCTGTGCGACGAGTTGATCGTCTACCAGGCGCCGATGCTGCTCGGTCACGCCGCCCGACCGGCGCTGGCGCTGCCCGAGCCGGCCGCGCTGGCCGATGCGCCTTGCTGGACGCTGGTCGACGAGACCCGCATTGGCGAGGACCTGCGCCTGACCTTGCGATCGGCTCATTAAAGGGGCGATCACGACCGCTTTCTGATCTCGCGGAGAGACAAGCATGTTCACCGGCATCATCCAGACCGTCGGCACCCTGGTCGAGCAGACCCCCACGGGCGGCGATGCCCGCCTGACCATCGAGGCACCGGGGCTGGACCTCCACAACACGGCTGTGGGCGACAGCATTGCCGTCAACGGCGTCTGCCTGACGGTCACCGACCTCGACGACACGCGCTTCTCGGTCGACTGCTCGGCCGAGACCCTGCGCCTGACCACGGTCGGGCAGCTGGCCACCGGTTCGCGTGTCAACCTCGAGCCGGCGCTCACCCTCGCCACGCCATTGGGCGGTCACCTGGTCAGCGGCCACGTCGATGGCCTGGCGATCGTCGACGCCCGACGCAGCGAGGCGCGTGCGACCGAGTTCTGGCTGCGCGTGCCGCCTGAGTTGTCGCGCTACGTCGCCAGGAAAGGCTCGCTTGCGATCGACGGTGTGAGCCTGACGATCAACGAGGTCAGCGGCGTGCGTTGCCGGTTGACCATTATCCCGCACACGCTTGAGGCGACGATCATGGGCGAGTACCGCCCTGGTCGACAGGTCAACCTGGAAGTGGACCTGATGGCCCGATACCTCGAGCGGCTGATCGAGTCGGGGGACGCCCGGCATGGCGTTGGCGGTCAGAGTCCGTATCAAGGAAGCCCCGCAGGGAATCGGTGATGCTGTCGGCTTGCGGAATTCGCCCGTGAATCCCGCCTTGCGGGTCAACTGGCGCCGATCCGTTTCAATCCTTGAACAGGGCGACGGCCCTGCACGGCGGACAGCGCCTCGCAACTTGATGCTTGGCGGCCTGGCTTGGGAACCTCCGCACGAATCGATGGTGCCTCTGGCTCGCGAGTTTGTTCGCTTTTCTGGCGCCGGAGCGAAGGCGGGCCCAAGGCCATAACTCGGGGCAATAACTCGGGGCAATAACCCGGGCCCGTCGAGAGACGGTAACGACGAGTGCGGGCAAACCCGAAAGCCCCGTCCGGGCGGGCCGCCAAGGGCCCACCTGCGGGGCTGCCGCGTATGCGAATGGCGACGGGGCCATTCACCGCGCGCCGCGGCTTGCATCTGGACCCTTGTCGGTCCCGCGTCAGACACTATCGATTCATGCAGAGGTTCCCTTGAGACGTCATCGGATCGTGCAGCATTTGGCTGGATTTCGGTCGAGCACCCAGCCGCGTCTGCGCCGTCGTCGGGCGACAGGCGTGTCGGTGGTGATACAATTGCCGGCTGCCCTTCGGGGGGTTCAACGACGGTGCCGGAGACCTTATGAGTTTTAGCCCGATTGACGAGATCCTCGACGACCTGCGCGCCGGGCGCATGGTCATCATCGTCGACGACGAGGATCGCGAGAACGAGGGTGACCTGGTGATGCTCGCCGAGCAGGTGCGCCCCGAGGACATCAACTTCATGGCGCGCTACGGTCGGGGCCTGATCTGCCTGACCTTGAGCCAGCAACGCTGCGAGCAGCTAGACCTGTCGTTGATGGTCAGCCGCACGCGCGAGGCCTTCCAGACGGCGTTCACCGTCTCGATCGAGGCCGCAAGCGGCGTGACCACCGGCATCTCGGCGGCCGATCGCGCCACTACCATCCGCACGGCGGTGGCTCCCGAGGCCAAGGCGTCCGACCTGGTCCAGCCGGGGCACGTGTTTCCGCTAATGGCCCGCCCCGGTGGTGTACTGGCACGGGCTGGTCACACAGAGGCCGGCGTCGACCTCGCGCGGCTGGCCGAGGCGCGCGAGCCGTCGGCGGTGATCGTCGAGATCCTCAACGAGGACGGCACCATGGCGCGCCGCCCGGATCTGGAGCGCTTTGCCGCCGAGCACGACATCAAGATCGGCTCGATCGAAGACCTGATCCGCTATCGCATGCGCCACGAGCGCTCGGTCGAGCACCAGTTCGCCACCGAGATCGAAACGCGTCACGGTCGTTTTACCCTGCATGCCTACAAGGACTTCACCAGCGGGCAGCTGCAATTCGCTGCGGTGCGGGGCACGCCGGATGCCGAGACGCCCACGGCGGTGCGGGTGCATGTTCACCACGGCGTCTGCGACCTGTTCGAGCCGGCGGGGCGGGACTGCGGCTGGCCCTTTTCGGACGTGCTCGCGCGCATGGCGGCGATGGACACGGGTGTCGCGGTCGTGCTGCGATCGACGCCCAGCGAAGAGGAGTTGCTACGCCAGCTCCAGGGCTGGGACTCTCCTGCGGCCGAGCCTGTCGGTGGCGAGGTGGAAGAGCTGCGAAACTACGGTGTGGGGGCCCAGATCCTCAAGGATCTCGGGGTTCGCAAGATGCGCGTGATGAGCGCGCCCAAGCGGTTCCACGCCCTGGCCGGGTTCGGCCTGGAAGTGGTCGACTACATTCACGACGAGGCGGACTGACCGCCACAGACGGGACAGACAAGGCATGAACGAGTTTCAGGTGATCGAGGGCGGGCTGACGGCCCGTGCAGGACGGTACGCCATCGTGGCGACGCGCTGGAACGCCCAGGTCGTCGACCGGCTGCGCGACGGGGCCATCGATACGCTGCGCCGCCACGGAGTGGACCCGGCGCAGATCACGGTAGTGATGGCTCCGGGCGCTTTTGAGTTGCCGCTGGTCGCCCAGCGTGTCGCGGCGAGCGAGAAGTTCGACGCCATCATCTGCCTGGGCGCGGTCATCCGGGGGGCTACGCCGCACTTCGATTATGTCGCCGGTGAGGCAGCCAAGGGCATCGCCGGCGTGGCCACCGATTTCGACATGCCGGTCATCTTCGGCGTATTGACCACCGATACCGTCGACCAGGCCATGGAGCGGGCGGGCAGCAAGGCGGGCAACAAGGGCGCGGAAGCCGCGGCCACGGCGATCGAGATGATCAACCTTCTCGACCAGATCGACCAGATTGCCTGAACGCCATGATCACGCAGTTTCCTCAGGACGAATCGTCGGTCCCTGACGAGCCGGAAGGCGGCGGGGCGACCGGGCATCATCCCTCGGGAGGCAAGGCCGTGCCCGCTCGCAAGCAACGTCGTTGGGCGCGCGAGCGAGCGGTTCAGGGTCTCTACCAACAGATGATGAACCCGATTCCGGTCGACCAACTCGAATCGCAGTTCATGGAGGATGCCTTCATGCTGCGACTCGACCTCGCGCTATTCCGCGGTATTCTGCGTGGGGTCGGGCAGCACGCCGCCGAGCTGGACGCCGCGATCGAGCCGCACCTGGACCGACCGATAAGCGAGCTCGACCCGATCGAGCACGCCATCCTGCAATTGGGGGCCTTCGAGTTGATGCACATGCTCGAGACGCCCCGTGCGATCGTGATCAACGAGTCGGTCGAACTGGCCAAGCGCTTCGGCGCGACCGAAGGGCATCGATACGTCAACGGTGTACTCGACCGTCTCGCCGATCAGGTTCGCGCCGGTGAACCGCGACGCCGCGACTGAGCCGCTGGCGCCTCCTCCATGCCGACCGGTCCCGACGAATTCGACCTGATACGGCGTCACTTCGATTGGGCGATGCGCCGACCGGGTGTGGTCCTGGGGGTCGGGGACGACGCGGCATTGATCGAACCGCCACCCGGCACGCAGACCGTGATCAGCACCGACATGCTGATCGCCGGCCGACACTTTCCCGCCGATACCCCGCCCGACGCCATCGCCCACAAGGCGCTGGCGGTGAACCTCTCCGACCTGGCGGCGATGGGCGCGACCCCGCTCGCCTTCACCCTCGCCCTGGGCCTGCCTGCCGTCGACACGGACTGGCTGTCGAGTTTCTCGACCAGCCTGCGCGAGGTTGCCGGGCGCTGGGGTTGTGATCTCGTGGGCGGAGACACGGTTCGCGCACCGTGCCTGACGATCTCGATCACCGCCATCGGTACCCTGCCCGTGGGTGAGGCGATCCGTCGCGGCGGCGCCCGCGTCGGTGATTGTCTCGGCGTGACCGGCACGATCGGCGATGCCGCGCTCGGCTTGCGGCTTGCCCTGGGGGACGGTGAGGTCCCGCCGGGTCTGACCCAGGCTGATCGAAGCCATCTGCTTCGCCGACTCGAGCGACCCCAGCCCCGTCTCGCCGTCGGGCAGGCGTTGCGTGATCGCGCCCATGCCGGTCTGGACGTCTCCGATGGGCTGCTTCAGGACCTCGGCCACCTGCTCGGGGCGAGTGGACTGGCTGCCGAGCTTGATCTGGATGCGCTCCCCTTGTCGGCCGCCGCGCGCCGATGGTTGGTCGAACGTCCCGGGGACATCGATCGGGTGATCAACGGAGGCGACGATTACGAGTTGTTGCTGGCGCTACCGGCGTCGCTTGCCCTCGACCCGGCCTGGGGGCTGACCGTGATCGGCCACGTCGAGTCGGGACCACCGGGACACATCCGGGAGCGGGGCGGCCGTACCCTGCCGGGCGAGCGCGGCTACGACCATTTCCGGGAGCGGCAGACATGATCGGTCCGGCCACGGGTGGGCGTGTCCGACGGGCGGATCTGGGTCGCAGCCCGGTGATGTGGCTGGCGTTCGGTTTCGGTACGGGGCTGGCCTCGAAGGCGCCGGGCACGGTGGGCACCCTGCCGGGCATCCTGCTCGGCTGGCTCGTGGTCACGGCCGCCGCCCCGCTGGGCGACCCTGTCGCCCTCGGACTGTTGCTGGTAGTGACCGCCGTGCTGTTTCTCCTCGGCGTCTATCTTTGTGGCGAGGCGAGCCGCCGCCTTGGGGTGCACGATCATGGCGGGATCGTTTTCGACGAGATCGTGGGGGTTCTGCCGGTATTCGTCGTGCTCCCGGAGACGTGGTGGGAGCTGCTGCTGATCTTCGTCTGGTTCCGGGTGTTCGATGTGATCAAGCCCTGGCCTATCAGTTGGTTCGATCGGCGAGTGGCTGGGGGCTTTGGGATCATGGCCGACGACCTGCTCGCCGGCGGGTACGCGGCTCTGGCAACCTGGGCGAGTATCTCGCTGTTGGGCTGAGCGTGGCGGCCGTCAGCGTTCGGTCAGGCGTGGCATCAGCTCGACCAGGTTGCAGGGACGGGTGCGATAGTCGAGCTGGCTTTCGATGAGGTTGTCCCAGGCATCGCGGCAGGCGCCGGTGGAGCCAGGCAGGACGAAGCAGTAGGTACGATTCGCCACCCCGGCGATGGCGCGCGATTGGAGCGTCGAGCTACCGATCTGCCGGAAGGAGACGGCCCGGAACGTCTCGCCGAATCCGTCGATGGTCTTGTCGAACAGCACCGAGACCGCTTCCGGGGTGCCGTCGCGGCCGGTCAGACCGGTGCCCCCGGTGGTGATCACCACGTCGCAGTCGGCCGCGGCGATCCACCGCGAGACCGCGGCACGGATCTGGTATAAGTCGTCGGGCAGCAGCTCACGCTCGTAAAGGTGGTGTCCGACGCCCTCGAGGCGTGCGGTCAGCAGATCGCCGGAACTGTCCTCGGCCGGGCTCCGGCTGTCGGAGACTGTCAGCACGGCGATGTTCAGCGGCTTGAAGGGGCGTTCTTCGCTCATCGTCGATGTCTTTGTCATGGGGCCGGGTGGGGCAGCGAATCGCGAGCGGCTCGCTCAGCGCATTTTCGGCAAGGCAGTGTGCTGCCCAGCATCGCTATGCGCCCGAGACTGTGTTCCACCCAGGGGCGATCGATCCAGGGCGGGTCGTGACGGGTGTGCTGGTTGTGGCCGCACTCGAGCCGCGCAAACCAGTGAGCCTCTGCGTCCTGGTGGAACGAACGGATAGCGCGCGCTGGTGGTTTCGTGCGATCCATCAGGGTGTGTCCCACGGCTCGTGCTCGTCGATCGGGCCAATCGCTCTCGCAGGTCCGCCCAGACTGGGCTCGCGGGTTTGCCCGCACTCGGCGTTCCCGGCCCTCGACGGGCAATGAGCCCGCCTTCGGTCCGGCGCCAGAAAAGCGAACAAACCCGCAAGCCAGAGGCACCATCGATTCGTGCAGAGGTTCCCTGGCGAGCCCTTCGACTCTTTGACGGCGGCGTCGGTAAAACCGACGCGCCGCACGTCGTGCGTCACGAGATGGGCGAGTCGGGAGATGCCGGCTCGTTGTCGCCGTCGAAATCTTCAAGGTGGCCGTCGGCGTACTGGACGTAAACCTTGAGGTTGTTCCGGTCGATGAATTGCATCACCGAGTCGAACATCTGTCGATTGGCGTTTTTCAGTTCGGGCTCGATTGCCAGCATCTTCTGGCCATCGAGCATGATCGGGTGCATCCGCTGCGAATACACCAGGCGATGTTGGGAAAACGTCGCATCCCAACTCGAGATGCGATCGATCCAGTCACTGGGGCGGAATCGAGCGCCGGCCTTGGTCACTGACTCGACGATGTAGCGTTGCGGCTGATTGTCCATGAAGTCGTGGCTTGCTCGGCGTGCATCCGGATGTGTGGGATTGATAAGGGAACCTCTGCTCGAACCGATAGAGTCTCTGCGGTACCGCCACGGGTCCAGGTACTAGGCGCAGTCCGTCGAGGGCCGTTGCCCTTTACAAGAGCTGCAACGCCGTAGATGGGACCTTGGCGGCCCGCCTGGACGGAGGCTCGCGGGTTTGCCCGCACTCGGCGTTGCCGTCTCTCGACGGGCCCGGGTCACTGCATTGGGCCCGTCTTCCAGCCGGTGCCTTGATTGCGAACAAACCCGCAAGCCAGAGGCGCTATCGATTCGTGCGGAGGTTCCTTAGAATCAGTGACTCATTTTACGTCACTTCACGGCCAAACGCATCCGGCTGGCGAAACCGATGGGAGAACGCGATGACGGCACGCATCGAGGCGGGCGAACGGACCGATCTGATCGTGGTGGATACCGGCGGCACCTTCAATAAGCGCTACCGGCCCGTCGACGGCAGCTTGACGGTCGAGCGAGGATGCGCGGCGGCCCGGGCGATTCTCGACTCGGCCAGCGGCAATCTGGCGATCGACTGGCTCCAGCCGGTGTGCAAGGACAGCCTGGAGATCGACGAGACCGATCGTGCCACGATCGTGGCCGCGGTCGAGGCGGCGGTCGAACGCTCGCCGGGGGTGCCGGTGATCGTCATCCACGGTACCGACACTATCGACTGCACCGGGGAGGCGCTGGCCAGCTCGTTGCCGCGGGCCCGGATCGTCCTGACGGGGTCGATGCGCCCGCACGAGACCGACCCGGTGGAATCGTCCTTCAACCTGGGGCTTGCCGTGGGATTCGTCCGGGCCAGTGAGCAGTCTGGCGTGTTCCTGGCGATGAACGGTCTCGTGCGGCCGCTGGGGCAACTGGTGAAAGATCGTGATGCCGGGGTGTTCCGGCTGCGGTGATCGACGCGGGTGCCCGTTGGCCCCGGTAATCGGCTCGCGTGGGCCGCGAGCAGGGGGATATCGATGAGGTGCACGAAAAAAGGCCCCGTCACATGACGGGGCCTTTTCGACTCGGTTTGCCCAGTTCGGGGCGGGCGATCAGTTGATCAGCACTTGTCGGTGATGCCCGGGTTGCCTTCGACGCCCTTGAGGGTCGGCTCGTTCGGCTTGACCGGTTTGATGTGCTTCTGGTCACGCAGCCAGGTCTCGACCTGGTCCCAGATCATCTCGCCGGTGTCGCCCGGGATGTTGCCCGGCTCGGCGACCGATGCCCAGCCCGCGACCTTGTAGGTCTTCTTCGGGTCGATCGGCTCGCCGCCGAGCTCCATGTCAAGGATGCGCTTGCCCTTCTCGGCATTCGGCGCACAGGCGTACTTCAGGCCACCGACGCGCACCATGTCGCCGCCCTGCTGGTAGTAGGGGTCGGTGTTGAAGATGTTGTCGCAGACGTCCTCGAGGATGCCCTTGATCTGCTCGCCGGTGAACTCGTTGACGGTGACGTTCGGGTAGGTCAGCGCCACGTGAGTCATCATGTCGTCGTAGGTGATCGGCTCGCCCGGGATCAGTGAGGTGCCCCAGCGAACGCCCGGCGAGAACGAGATCTGTGCGTCGTTGACATCGATCAGCGCGTCGCAGAGCAGCTGGTCCCAGGTGCCGGTGAAGTTGCCGCGACGATAGAGCAGGGCGTCGTTGGTCGCCAGTACGTCGGAGGTGCGCTCGCCGACGTTGAAGGTCTTGCCCTGGAACTCGATCTGCTGGTTGTAGGCGTTGTCGATGTACGCCTGCATTTCCTTGTCCGGCTCGATGAAGTCGGAGAAGACCGGCAGCAGGTGGTACTTGAAGTCTTGTACCTTGCCCTTGCGCACATCGAGATCGAGCACGCCCAGGTACTTGGCGTTGGAGCCCGCATTGGAAACGATGGTCTGACCACTGCTGTTCTTCACGATGGTCGGGGTCGGGACCGCGTCATGGGTATGGCCGCCCATGATGGCGTCGATGCCGGTCACTTTGCTGGCCATCTTGAGGTCGACGTCCATGCCGTTGTGCGACAGCACGATCACGACCTCCGCGCCCTCGGCGCGGGCGGCGTCGACGGTCTCCTGCATCTTCTCGTCGCGGATGCCGAAGGTCCAGCCATCGACCATCCAGCTCGGGTTGGCGATCGGGGTGTAGGGGAATGCCTGGCCGATGACCGCCACCTGCACACCGTTCTGCTCGCGGATGACGTACGGCTTGAAGACGCGCTCGTAGAAATCGCTGTCCAGGATGTTCTGGGCGACGAAGGCCATGTTGGTCTCGGTTTCGAGCTCGTTGATGCCTTCGACCATGCGGTCCTTGGTGTAGGTCGCTTCCCAGTGAGACGTGAAGAAGTCAGGTTTGGCGATCTTCATCGCGTCGATCTGGCTCTGGGCGTCGGTCCAAAGGGCCAGGGCGTTGCCCTGCCAGTTGTCGCCGCCGTCAAGCAGGAACGAGCCCGGGCGCTGTTCGCGCATGTGCTTGATCAGGGTGAGCAGGTGCGCAAAGCCGCCGACCTTGCCGTACTTCTTGGCCGCTTCGCTGAAATCGAGGCAGGTAAAGGCATGCGCGGCCGGGGTGTTCGGCTCGAGACCGAAGTGTTTGAGGAAGTTCTCACCCACCAGGTGCGGGGGGTTGCCCTTCATCGAGCCGACGCCGAGGTTGATGTTCGGCTCGCGGAAGTAGACCGGCTTGAGCTGGGCGTGCATGTCGGTCATGTGCAAGATCGACACGTTGCCGAACCGTGGCACTTCGTACATGTTGCTCGAGGCGTTGTTCGCCTTGACCGAGCCGGCGACCCGCTGGGTGCCGGTGCCGGCCTGCGCGGTCTCGAGATTGATGCCGGCGGCCGAAGCCACGGCGAGCATCTGCAGAAATTCGCGACGAGAAAGACTCATTGAAAACTCCCCTTTACGTTTTCAGTTTGGGTCAGCTCCCGGCCCGGCTTGGAGCGAGGGAACGGGATCCTTGGGATCTTTAGCGGTTCCCTGACCCGGCCCAAGCCCGGTGGGACGTCGGGGGCAGTGCCAGGAAACTGAACCGGGCCATTTAACCATACTGACCCACGCGACAATAGAAAAAATACTTATGCCCGACACGCGTGGATAAGGAATTACCACCTGATCGTCGCCCCACCGGGGGGTGGTGAGCCGCGGATGCCCCGGGCGACGCCGCTCCGAGAGGCCGATGATTGGGCCACTCCGGAATATGTGCCTGGAAGCTGTGGCGCGCCGCTTCGTTTCCGCGAATGCCGGGAAAGGACAAGCGCTGCTTCGTGGCGGGGTGAGCGTGCTGTACGCGTCTGTCTCCAGACGCATAGGAGGCCCGGCACGTGCAGGTCTCCCTCGGGTGCCGAGCCCGGAGGCAGGCACAAAAAAAGCAGGCCGAAGCCTGCTTGTTCATCCGGAGTGCCGTCTGGCTTACTTGCGGATGTTCGGACCGTTGAGCTCGAGCCCATTGTCGTTGAAGGACATGAAGAACTCGAGGTTGCGGGCGTACTCCGAGTACTGGTCCGGCGGGATGGTGCCGGTGTCACGGATGCAACCGTAGATGCGCTTGTGCAGGGTGAACATGCTGCCCTTGCTGTAGCGGAACGCCGGGAAGTGCGTGGTGTTGCCCAAGTTCATGTGCAGGTGTTCGGCACGAGCGTATTGGCCACCATGGTACTGGTGACAGTCAGCACAGGAATTATCCAGGCGACCGGTACGGTTGAACCATGCTTCCTTGCCACGGTTGTAGGCTTCCTTGGCCCCTTCGCTGTCGATTTGGACCTTGTTGGTCATGCCGTTCGACTCGCTGGCGAGGTACGTCAGCACGTTGGCGAGTTTCTTGTAGTTGTTCTTCGGATCCCAGACGTTCTCCGGGTCTTCGCCGGCGTTCTTCTGGCAGTTGATGATGTCCAGACCGAGGCTGTGTACTTCGCCGTCCTTCTCGCTGAAGTACGGGTACTTGGCGCGCAGGCCTTTCGCTTCACCCAGGCAGGACGACAGCGGCTTGCCGTTTGGCAGGCGGTACTCGTTCCAGAGTTTCTCGCCCTTGGCGACGTACTCGTCGGTCTGCGGGAAGATCATCATGCCTTCCCACTGAGAGCGGGCGTCGGCATCGATGGCGTAGACGCTCATGTTGTAGTCTTCGAACGGCACGTCCGGGTATCGATCCTGGTAGAAGTCGACCATCAACTGACGGAACTCTTCCGGGTCAGAGGGATTCGCCGGGTCTGCCGCGAGGGCACCACCGGTGGCCAGAACGCTGGCTGCGAGCATGCTAGAAATCAAGCGTTTCATTTAAGGGTCTCCTACTGAATTCGGGTAGTCGTGTTTGTTTCCTGGAGCGGATTACAGCGTGAGGATGTAATCGGTGATGTGCTCGATCTCCTCGTCGCTCAGGAGTTTGTTGGCCCCGAACGGCGGCATGATGGTCTGGGCCCCGAATTTCTCGCGCGGATCGTGGATCACTTGCTTGAGCTCTTCACGATCCGGGTAGCGCGCCTTCATGGCGATCAGGGCCGGGCCGATGTTGCCGGCGAGGTTGCCGCCCTTGATCTGGTGGCATGCCAGGCAGTTGCCTTTGCTCCGGCCAAACGCGAGCTCCTTGCCTTTCTTGGCGGAGTCGGAGAGTCCGTCGTCCTGAGCCGCGACGGCACCGGAGAAACCCATGCCTGCCGCGAACAGTGCGGCGGCGCCTGCCGTGGTGATCACGGTTGTGAACTTCTTCATTGTTATCCTCCTCTGCGGTCGCTGAAACGCGCCGAGATGCCTTGGTGAGTTGTCTCATTCATCGATTCGACGATATCCACTTTAGTGGCCCTAACAGCACTGACAATAAAAAATAATTTATACGGACACAATCATTTTATTTATTAGCGTTTGTTGAAATTCGAAGTCGGCCCGATTCCCACCGTGGCGGTTTCGGGGGCAGCGAAATTTTGGTTGAGCCGGTATCCGGCGGCCGTTTGCACGTTGAGCGGCGCAGGTCGGCGATCTCTTGGCTGCAGGGCGGGTTTCGACGGGGTTTCTGCCGCAGAATCGCTCAATAATCGTCCCCATTGCCCGCTTGCTCGTCCGTCTGTCCGGCCTGTCGCTCGATATCCTCCAGCATCGAGTCGATCCGGGCCTGGGCCCGGGGGTTGTCGGCGGTGAACGTGTAGGCGCTCTCGAGCTCCTGGTGGGCGGCGACCAGGTTGTCCCTGAGCAGGAAGTAACGGCCCAGCTGCTCGTGGTGCTCCAGGGGGCGATCGGTCGCGCTCGCTGCGCGGGACAGGGCCAGGGCGGCCTGGGGGTCGTCGGGTTGGGTTTCGACGGCCTTGCGGGCTCGTCGGAAGGCGGCCTCGGCGTTGCCTCGATCGAGCATCCAATCGACCTCGACGCGCAGCAGGGTGGGGTCATTGGGGTAGAGGGCGATCAGGTCGTTCAGTACACGGTCGGCGCGGTCGCGTTGACCGTCGTCATTGAGTGCATGGGCGAGCGGCAAGGCGAACCACCGGTTGCCCGGCTCGCGTTCGTGCAAGGGCTCGAGCAGGTCGATCGCCTCCTCGTGTCGACCGCCGCCTTGGGCCGTGACGGCCTGTCGGTAGCGGTCCGCCTGGTCATTCAGGTCCAGTCCAGTCACGCCCTGCAGTCCAGCCAGGCGGGCTCGCGCTAGGCGAAAGGCCTCGCTGTCGCTTTGGCCAGTGGGGCCGGCGGGTAATGACTGCAGGCGGTTCTTGATCGCGCTGATGCGCTCGGCGGTCATCGGGTGGGTCCTGAGGAACTCGAACTGGCGGCTGGGGGAGCCGCCGGCGCGGCGTTGGAGCTTCTCGAAAAAGCCGATCATGCCGCGCGGGTCGATCTCGGCGCGCTGCAGCGTCTCGAGGGCGATTCGGTCGGCTTCCCGCTCGTGCATTCGCGTGTAGTTGATCGCGTTCTGGGCCGCGCCAGCGATGCCGGCGGTCATGACCGCCGCCCCAAGTTGCGGGTCAACCGCGCCGAGCAGGGCGCCGGCGATGAAGCCGGCGATCGCTGTCAGGCTGTTGCCGGTCTGCGCGGCCACCATCTGCGCGATGTGCCGCTGGGTGGCGTGGGCAATTTCGTGGGCGATAACGCCGGCGAGTTCGCTCTCGTTCCCGGCGGTCAGCACAAGGCCGGAAAACACGGCGATATGCCCGCCGGGGACGGTGAACGCGTTGATGGTGGGATTGTCGACCAGCATGATATTGGGCGCGAACCGGGTGCCGGAGGAGGAGGACATCAGCCTCACGCCCAGATCGTTGAGATAGCCGTCGAGCAGAGGGTCTTCGATCACGCCTCCACGCTCGCGGAGCGTCTCGAAGACTTCGGCGCCGATCTGGCGCTCCTCGTCGGGCGATAGCACCGTGTCTGCCGGGGTCCCCAGTTCGGGGAGTTGATACTCGGCCGTCGCCGCCGACTGCCCGATGGCCAGGGCGAGGAGGAACAGCAGGGTGGATAGTGATCGGAGTGGTCGTCTCATGGGAATGCCGGAAGTGGAGGGTTCGCGTGCGTATGACCGGTCCGAGGATAGCGGGTTCGCCGGGGCGGCGCGCCTGTCCGTCGCCTGTGCTCGGCGTTGCGACGCCCCGACGCGGTCACCGGCACATCGGCTTTGGGGCGCCCTTGATCCAAAACGGCTTCGCGAGGCCGAAGCGATATTCGATTTGTCCAGAGTTTCCCTTAGAATCCCGGGCAACCGAGATCCTGTTCGAACTGGAGATGAGTATGGCAGCTTACGGCACTATCACGGCGGATGAACTCAAGGGGCGCCTCGGCGAGGTGGCGCTATTCGACGTACGCGGCCCGGGAGAGACGAATCGCGGTGTGATCGAAGGCGCCAATCTGGTGCCCCTGCATATGGTCCCGATGAGCGTCGAGCGGTTCCGCGACGCAGGGAAAGACGTGGTGGTCTACTGCCACAGCGGCGCGCGCTCGGCACAGGCGTGCCAGTTTCTGGCCCAGCAGGGCGTGGAGCGGATTTTCAACCTTGAAGGCGGCGTCATGTACTGGGCAGGCTCCGGCCTGCCGCTGGTCGAGCCCTCATCCTGAGGCAGGAGGCTGACGCCATGACGGAGAAGGTGATCGAAGTGGACGCGCGCGGGCTCTCCTGCCCGATGCCACTCCTCAAGGCACGCAAGGCTATCGCGACGGCCATGACTGGTCAGCGTGTCGTGGTGCTGGCGACAGACCCCGGGGCCGAGCGCGACTTCACCGCCTACTGTGAGCGGGCCGGTCACCGGTTGGTCTCGCTGGCCTGGACGGATGACGTGTTGCGCGTCGAGTTGGCGCGGGGCGAGTGATCGGGGAACCTCGCGATTTTGCCCAGGCCGGAATCCCGACATGCGTCTCTGCTCGCCCCTGGTCGCGTCTGTGAGGGGACGGTGAGCGCCTCGGAGGTGATCGATGATTTTTGCCTTCAGTGGACGAGGGCCGTCGGAGTTGCCAGAGGTCTCGGGCGTCGGCTTGGCGGCCGAAGTCGATAGCCGCGCTAGTCGGGTCGCCGGGTTCTGGCGTATTGTCCGACATTGTCAAAGAGAATAATGACAAGAGATACAGCAAGGGAGTGAGGAGTCATGGGAAATATTCGTTTCGTTCATCTGCCGCTGATTGGCGGTTTTATGTTTCTGCTGGCGGTGTCCGGCCTCGCACGGGCCGAGTTTCAGCCATTTGTATCGGGCACGCCGGTCAGCGGTGAAGTAGGGACGGTGGCCGGGGGCGCCAAGGAAAAGCTGGCCGCCGAAGGCTTCGAGGTGGTCGGCGATTACGCTCCCACCAAGGGAGTGCGGGTCGTGGTGGTGAGCAGCGACGCGCTGCGCCGCGCCGCGGCGAAGACCGAGCGAGGCGGTTACGGAGCGGTGATCAGCGTCGCGTTCGAGCAGACAGGGGGTCAGACACTGATCACCTATCAGAACCCGCATTACGTCGCGCACGGCTATCGTCTCGAGGGCGATGGTGAAACGGCATTCCAGTCCCTCGCCGCGGCGCTGGGCGCGACCGGGTACCTCGGCGGAGAGCCGATCTCGGAGGCCAACCTGCGTACCTACCAGTACGCCTTCGGACTGGAGACGTTCCTCGACGCGGTCGACTTGGGGCGCTTCGATAGCTTCGCGGCCGCTGACCGCACGATCACCGAGCGTCTTAAGGGCGGCAAGTTGGGCGCTGAACTGGTCTACCGCGTGGAAATCCCGGGCAAGGATCAGATCGTCTACGGGGTCGCGATGCAGACCGACGACCCCAACGCCAACGGGGCAGCCCTGGTGCAGGCGGTCGACCACGACGCGCCGCGGGGTTACGCGTTTCTGCCGTACCCGGTTTTGCTGGATGAGAACGCGGCCGAGACGCTTAATCTGCGTTTCCGGATGGCGCTGTTTTTCCCCGATCTACCGATGATGGGAGGCGATGCCTCGTTCTTCAAGCTGCGGTCCGCGCCGGATGCGATCAACGATCTGCTGGGGGAGGCCGTCGGCGGCGAGATACCGAAGGAAGAGCGCTCGAGTACCGGTTTCGGTACCTTCTGACCGGCTGAGCGGTCCCGGGGCTCGGTATCGTCCCTCGTCCGCTCCGGTTTGCCGGTCAAATCAAAGCTGCGCGATGGTGAAATCTGTGGAATAACGCGTTATATTAATGTTTCTACGATTGAGACCGTCGGGCCCTAACGGGCGCATCCGCGGTTGATGGCAGCCTGTCCGACCGGCGATGATCTCGCCGCCCGGGCAGGCTGCTGTCGTCATGGACTGCGTTGATCGCGTTGCACTCCAAGCAAACTCAATGAGAAGTGGACGACCCATCCGGTGCCCTGGTGCCGGATGCGGGGACGGTTTCCCCGAAAACGGGTGGCCGGCTGTCGCGCATGCACGACGTGACGCTGCCACCAAGCCATTCAGTCAGTGAACGCGTTAGTTTCGAGGTGAGTACGCTCGTGGAATTGTCCGGCGGTGAAATCCTGGTCGAGTGCCTCAAGGCCGAGGGGGTCGATACGGTCTTCGGCTACCCCGGTGGGGCGGTCCTTCACATTTACGATGCCCTGTTTCAGCAGGAAGACGTCAAACACGTGCTGGTGCGTCACGAACAGGGCGCGGTCCACATGGCCGACGGCTTCGCCCGCGCTACCGGCAGACCGGGCGTTGTGCTGGTCACCTCGGGCCCCGGGGCGACCAACGCGGTGACCGGTATTGCCACGGCGCACATGGACTCGATCCCGCTGGTGGTCTTCACCGGGCAGGTCCACAGCGCGCTGATCGGCAACGATGCCTTCCAGGAGGTCGACAACGTCGGCATCACGCGTCCCTGCGTGAAGCACAACTTCATGGTCAAGGACGTTCGCGACATGGCCGAGACCATCAAGAAGGCGTTCTATGTCGCGACAACCGGTCGCCCGGGCCCGGTCGTCGTTGACATCCCCAAGGATGTCACCGATCCCAAGGTCAAGGTCCCGTTCGAGTACCCGGAAAAGGTCGCGATGCGCTCCTACCAGCCGACCGAGAAGGGGCACTCCGGGCAGATCCGCAAGGCGGTCGACATGATCGTCAACGCCGAACGGCCGATGATCTACACCGGCGGTGGCGTGGTCCTGGGCCGGGCCGGCGACGAGCTGACCCACTTCACGCAGAAGCTCGGCTATCCGATCACCCAGACATTGATGGGGCTGGGCGCCTACCCGTCGAGCGACAAGCAGCACCTGGGCATGCTCGGCATGCACGGTACCTACGAGGCGAACATGGGCATGCATCATTGCGATGTCCTGATCGCGATCGGTGCGCGCTTCGACGACCGGGTGACCGGCGACCTGTCCAAGTTCTGTCCGCACGCGAAGATCGTCCACGTCGACATCGACCCCTCCTCGATCTCCAAGAACGTCGTCGTCGACGTGCCGATCGTCGGCTCGGTCAAGTCGGTGCTCACCGAGATGATCGAGTTGATCAACCAGGCCGGCGGCGCGAAGAAGACCAACGAGCTCGAGGCATGGTGGGATCAGATTGCGCAGTGGCGAGGCATGAACTGCCTCGATTTCAAGCAGGGCGAGGACATCATCAAGCCGCAGTACGTCGTGCAGAAACTGTGGGAAGTCACCAAGGGTGACGCCTTCGTCACCTCCGACGTCGGCCAGCACCAGATGTGGGCGGCGCAGTACTACGGCTTTAACAAGCCGAATCGTTGGATCAACTCCGGCGGGCTCGGCACGATGGGCTTCGGCTTGCCCGCAGCGCTGGGTGCCAAGTGGGCGTACCCCGACGAGGAGGTCGCCTGCGTCACCGGCGAGGGCAGCATCCAGATGTGCAGCCAGGAGTTGTCGACGGCGCTGCAGTACAACCTGCCGGTCAAGATCGTCAGTCTCAACAACGGCTATCTCGGCATGGTTCGCCAGTGGCAGGAGTTCTTCTACTCCGGTCGCTACGCGATGAGCTACATGGAATCCCTGCCGGACTTCGTCAAGCTGGCCGAGGCCTATGGTCACGTCGGCATGCGTATCGACAAGCCGTCCGACGTCGAGGGCGCGCTCAAGGAGGCGTTCGCCATGAAGGACCGACTGGTCTTCATGGACTTCCAGACCGATCCGGAAGAGAACGTCTATCCGATGGTCCCCGCCGGCGCGGGTCTCAATGAAATGATCCTGGTGTGAGGGCGGACCGACTATGCGACACATCATTTCGATCCTGATGGAAAACGAGGCCGGCGCGCTCTCCCGGGTGGCCGGGCTGTTCTCGGCTCGTGGCTACAACATCGAGTCGCTGTGCGTGGCACCGACCCACGACGAATCCCTGTCGCGCCTGACCCTGGTTACCAGCGGCGACGAGCAGGTGATCGAACAGATCGTCAAGCAGCTCAACAAGCTGATCGACGTGGTCAAGGTCCAGGACATGGCCGAC
>JAFGUH010000163.1 GCA_016938615.1 Halothiobacillaceae bacterium
ACCTCGCGGCCAAACCACCTGGCCCAGGAGGTAATCGACAACAGCGTCGACGAGGCGATCAGCGGCTATGCCTCGGCGATCGACGTGGTCGTGCACGAGGACGGTGGCCTGTCGGTGTCGGACGACGGCCGCGGCATGCCGGTGGACGTGCATCCCGAGCACGGTATCTCCGGGGTGGAGCTGATCCTCACGCGCCTGCACGCCGGCGGCAAGTTCTCGGACAAGTCCTACCAGTTCTCCGGCGGCCTGCACGGGGTGGGCGTGTCGGTGGTCAACGCCCTGTCGAACCGGCTGGTGGTCGAGATCAAGCGCGACGGCCAGCGCCACCGCATCGAGTTCGCCCACGGCGAGGTCACCCGGCCGCTGGAGGTGATCGACACGGTCGGCAAGCGCAATACCGGCACCACGCTCACCTTCTGGCCGGATACCAGCTACTTCGACCAGCCGCGGATGAACATGGCCCGCCTGCGTCACGTGTTGCGCGCCAAGGCCGTGCTCTGCCCGGGCCTCAAGGTCAGTCTCACCGACCAGGCCTCCGGCGAGCGCGAGGACTGGTGTTACGCCGACGGCCTGCGCGACTACCTGCTCGAGAGCGTCGCCGACCAGGAAGTGCTGCCCGCCGAGGGGTTCATCGGTCACATGAAGGCCCCCGACGGCGGTCGTGCGCAAGAGGTGGCCTGGGCGGTGGTCTGGGCCACCGAGCCGGGCGACGGCCTGACCGAAAGCTACGTCAACCTGATCCCGACCCTGCAGGGCGGCACGCACGTCAACGGCCTGCGCCAGGGCCTGACCGAGGCGATCCGCGAGTTCTGCGAGTTCCGCAGCTTGTTGCCGCGAGGCGTTCGCCTCTCGCCGGAGGACGTTTTCGAGCGGGTGCGTTTTGTGCTCTCGGCCAAGCTGCACGATCCGCAGTTCGCCGGTCAGACCAAGGAACGGTTGTCGTCTCGCGAGTCGGCCACCTTCATCAGTGGTGTGATCAAGGACGCGCTCTCGCTCTACCTCAACCAGCATCCCGAGGTCGGCGAGCGCATCGCGCAGATCGCGATCGAGTCGGCCCAGAGCCGCATCAAGAGCGAGAAGAAGGTCGCGCGCAAACGGGTTACCAGCGGCCCGGCGCTGCCCGGCAAGCTGGCCGACTGCTCATCGACCGATCTCTCGCGCACCGAGCTGTTCCTGGTGGAGGGCGATTCGGCTGGCGGCTCGGCCAAGCAGGCCCGCGAACGCGACTTCCAGGCGATCATGCCGCTGCGTGGCAAGATCCTGAACACCTGGGAGACCGACCCCGCCCAAGTGCTCGCCAGCCAGGAGGTGCACGACATCGCCGTGGCCCTGGGGCTCGAGCCCGGTTCGAACGACCTCAGCAAGCTGCGCTACGGCAAGGTCTGCATCCTCGCTGATGCCGACTCCGACGGCCTGCACATTGCGACCCTGCTTTCGGCCCTGTTTCTGCGGCATTTCCCCGCGCTGGTCGATGCCGGGCACGTGTTCGTCGCCATGCCGCCGCTGTATCGCGTCGATATCGGCAAGGAGACCTTCTACGCGCTCGACGAGCACGAGCGTGACGGCATCATCGATCGCATCGAGGCGGAAAAGCGCCGCGGCAAGATCCAGGTCACCCGGTTCAAGGGCCTGGGCGAGATGAATCCAGTGCAACTGCGCGAATCGACGCTCGCCCCGGCCACGCGGCGGCTGGTGCAATTGCGCGTCGAGGGCGACGACACCATCGAGGTGTTCGACATGTTGCTCGCCAAGAAGCGCGCCGCCGATCGTCGCGCCTGGCTGGAACGAAACGGCGACCTCGCCGAGGTGGTGTAGTTGGTCGCGGCGGTCCGAGGTGCGGCCGCCTGCCTGGTCATGAAGTGGTCGACAGCGCTGGCCATGACCCGGGCCATGACGTGGACCACGGTGCTGGTTTGGGCGTTGCTGCTCGGGAGCCGCGTGGCGACGGCCGAGCCTGCTCCGCAGTTGCAATTGACCGGCCTGTCGGAGGCCCGCCTGGTCACCAACGTCGGGCTTACCGTTCCGCGCATCAACTTCTCCTGCCAGGCCAGCACCGCGCAGCTGCGCCGTTATCTCGCTGCGGCCCGCGAGGCGGCGGCGGAGGCCCTGCAGGCCTTTGGGCACTTCAACGCCACCATCCGCCCGTCGATCGAGACGCGGGAGGATTGCCGCGACCCCGCCCTGGCCATCGAGGCCGGGCCCGTGACCACCATCGAGTCGGTGACCATCGAGCTGCCCGAGACGGTGCGCCAGATCGAGTCGGTCAGCGAGTTCGTGGCCAACCAACGTCCCTCGGTGGGCGACCCGCTCGATCAGGCCGCCTACGATGCGCTGCGCGATGGCATCCTCGGGCGCGTGCAGAAGGCGGGCTACCTCGATGCGCGCTACACCCGTCACGAACTGATCGTCGACCCGTCCACGCAGTCGGCCCGCATTGCGCTCTCGCTCGAGGCCGGTTCGCGCTATCGCTTTGGCGAGGTGACGATCGAGCAGTCGATCCTCGAGCCAGAACTCGCTCGACGCCTGACCGGTGTGCCCGAGGGCGCGCCCTACACCAGTCGTGACTTGCTCGCGATGAACCAGAACCTCACCAGCACGGCGTATTTCGAGTCGGTTTCGGTGCGCCCGATCCTCGAGGAGCGCGAGAATCTCGAGGTACCGGTCGAGATCAGCACCTACCGCAACCCGCGCACCTCCTACGAACTGAGCGCAGGCTACGCCACCGACGTCGGCCCGCGCGTCGGCGCCGAGGTGACGCGCCGCTACGTCAACAAGCAGGGGCACCAATGGTCGGCACGCTCGGAGCTTTCCGCGATCGAGCAACGCCTGGAGACCAGCTACACCATCCCGCGGAGCGCCGACCCCCTGCGCGAGCGCTACGATATCTACGCGCGGGCCACTCGCGAGGACAACAACGACATCCTCACCACCGCCGCGGCCACCGGCGTGCAATGGGTGCGCGAGACCGACCCCTGGACACGCTCGCTGTTCACCGAGTACCTGCTCGACCGCACCCGCTACGGCGACGACCCGGCCGAATCGAACGGTTTTGCCATCCTGGGTGGTCGTCTGGGGTACCAGGGGCTCGACGAGCCGCTGTTTCCCAGTCAGGGCGTGGTGTTCGATGTCTCGTTGCAAGGGGCGGCCGAGCCGATCGCCTCGGCGGCGAGTTTCGTCCGTGGTCGGGCGTTCGCCGGCGGCTACCTGTCGGTGGGCGACTGGATCTTCGCCGCCCGGGGCGAGGCCGGGGTGATCGTCACCGACCAGTTCGACAAGATGCCGCGCTCGCTGCGGTTCTTTACCGGCGGTGATCGGTCGGTGCGTGGTTACGAGTACGAGTCGCTCTCGCCCCGCGACGAGGACGGCACGCGTATCGGCGGCAAGTACCTGCTGGTCGGTAGCGTCGAGGTGATGGTGCCGGTGGTCGACGACGACTGGTACGCCGCCGCCTTCGTCGATACCGGCAATGCCTATATCGATCCCGAGGCCGAGCTCAAGACCGGTGCGGGCGTCGGTGTGCGCTGGCGCTCGCCGGTGGGCATGATCCGCGTCGATGTCGCCCAGCCGCTCGATGGTTCCGGCGACCTGCCGATGCTGCATCTCGGGTTGGGAGCGGCGTTTTGAGCATAAGGGCATGTCGACATATCTGGGGTATCTTCCGATTCCTGCATCACCTGCGGGTTCGGCGCGTCCCTGCATTTCGCAGGCGGGACTTGCCTCCGACATGGCATCCCGGCCCCCCCGTCACTCGCTGGATGCGAAGCAGGTGTAAGTCCGAGGTGACCAGCACAGGGACCACTCGCGACGGTTTGTCGAGGTGCCCATGAGATCCGCCTTCCTGACCGCCCTGGTCTGGTTGCGTCGGCTGGTGCTGGTTGCCGGCTGGTCGGCGGTGGTGTTGGCGCTTCTCGCGGCTGTCGCCGGCTGGTGGCTGACTGCCACCCCAGCTGGCGTTCAGTGGGCGCTGGGACAGGCCGATCGCCACATATCGGCGCTGTCGATCGGCGCATCGCGGGGCACCCTCTGGCGCGGTCTGGCGCTCGAGCAAATCGACTGGGTGCCGGAGCAGGGCGCGAGCGCCCGCATCGGCGAGACGCGGGTGCGGATCGATCCGAAGGCCCTCTGGCATGGCGCGCTTCGCCTGCCCGAGCTGGTCGTCCGCGACGCTCGCATCGCGCTGCCGCCGGCCGATCCATCCGCCCCCTCGCCCCCGCCAGGCGAACCGTTCGACCCCGATGATCTCGATCTGCCCCCGCTTTCGTTGGCGCTCGAGCGAGTGGTTATCGATCGGCTCGTGGTCGTGCGGGGCGATCAACGTTACGCGGTTGAACGAGGGCGCCTGACGGCGGCGATGGATGCCCGGATCGACCGCCCAGAGCTGCAGGTGGATCTCGATGCACTCGACCTGCGCCTGCCCGATGACATGCGGTTGGATGCCCGGGCGAACGTAACCCTGGAGCCGGCCGGTCAGATGCCGGTGGCCGGGCACGTCGACCTGCTGTTCGACCATCCGCAGGGCTGGCTCTCCGGGCGCGTCGATGCCGGTGGCGATCTCCTCGGAAAACTCGATCTGCAACCCCGGCTCGCCTGGATGGGGGCCGATGGGGTGCCGGCCGCCCTCTGTGGCCGCCTGCGCGTGGATCAGGACAAGGTGGCGATCGAGCAGGCAGTAGTGGATGGACTGGGCGGCCGTGTGGCATTCGCCGGTACGGCGGCCTGGGCACCCACCGCTCGGATCGAGTTGAACGGCCGGGGCGAATCGCTTGACCCGGCCTGGGTGTCGCCCGGTTCGCCAGCGTCGCCAGCGTCGCCAGCGTCGCCCCGGACGTCGGGCTCCCTTTCATTCGACTTCGACACCGATCTCGCCGTGTCAGACGGTTGGCTGCCGGTGGCGGGGCGCTTGTCGGTGAACGAGCTGTCGGGCGAGCTGGCCGGCGAGTCGCTCGAGTCGGTCGCGATCGACCTGAATCTCGACGAGCGCCGGGCCGAGGCGCAGGTCTCGGGCCGTGCCGGGGGCGGCAAGCTCCACCTCGATGGTCGGCTTGATGCGGAACGCCGCTTGCGCGCCGACTGGCAGATCGATGCGCTTCCCCTGGCCGGCGGGGCGGCTGGTGGAACGGACGGGATCGGTTCGATAACCCTGGCTAGCCGCGGCCGGCTCGATGCCGAGTTGCCGGACTGGAACCGCCCCCTGACCGCCGCCGATTGGCTGTCCTCTCTGCAGGCTCGTCTCGAGGATGTGCGGCTGGAACTGGTCGAACGTCGTCGCGAAGACTCCCGTCGGGCCATCACGCTTGAATTGGCTGCCGGGCTGGATCAAGCGCGCCTCGCGATCGACCGACTGACCCTCGACGCGCCGGGCGCGGCACTGGATGTTTCCGGGGCGTTGGGCCTCGATCCGGACTGGGCGCAATGGCGGCTCGAGGACGTGCAGGGCCGGCTCGCCGTGCCCGACCTGGCCGCATTGCCCTGGGACCTGGTCGAACGGCTGCCCGCGGTTGACCTGTCCGCCTTCAAGCCCCGGTCGGCGCGCGGCGGCATCGACGTCGAGCTGGCGGCTTCCGGGCCGATACTCGCCCCGGCGGGCGACCTTGATGCACGGATCGATGGATTGCGGCTCGCGGGATACTCTCTCGACCGGGCACGGGCCGCCGCGGTGATCGACCCGGCCGACGGAGAAACCGCGCTGCTGGAGCGACGCATGCAGGTATCCCTGGATGCCGGCACGCTCGCCCCGGAGCGCGGCGAACCGTTGTTCGACCAGTTGACGTTCACGGCGCAGGGCAATCCGTCCTCGCACCGTGTCGAGCTCGAGGTCGACGGCCCGCTCGAATTGGGCCTGGGCGCGCGCGGCGGTTGGCAGCCGGGTGATGAAGCAGGCGAAAAAACGGATGGCACGGAGGCTCCCGGCTGGCGGGGACAGTTGACCCGGCTGGAACTGGTGCCGACTGCCGGCTCGCCTTGGCGGCTGCCTGCGCCGGCCGACCTGGCCGTCTCCCCGACCGGGCAGCGAATCGAGTCGTTGTGTTTGCAGCCCGTCGCGCCGGGGATTGCCGCGGAAAAGGCCGGGAAGGTGTGTCTGAGCGGCGAGCGCAGCGGCGAGGCGCTCTCGGCGCAATTGAACGGCGACCTGGCGCTGGAGGCGCTGTGGCGCCAATGGCCCGCGCACAAGTCGGCCGCGATCGAATGGCCCGGGCGGGTGTCCCTCAATGCTGAAGCCACCCTCGATCAGAGCGGCCGTTCGGCCAGCCTGCAGCTGTGGCTCCCGGCCAATGAGTTGCGCCTTGCCGGTCGCGACGATCTCGAGAACGGCGCGGATGGCGACGTGATCGAATACCCCGAGACGCGGCTTTCCGCCCGCCTGGCCGACGAGCGTGTGGATGCCTCCCTGCAGGGTGG
The DNA here is from genome assembly GCA_016938615.1 of Halothiobacillaceae bacterium. Lineage (GTDB taxonomy): Bacteria > Pseudomonadota > Gammaproteobacteria > Halothiobacillales > Halothiobacillaceae > Guyparkeria. The sequence goes on from JAFGUH010000163.1 coordinate 6,400, forward strand.
ATTGGAGGATTGGTTGGTGATCGACGGACAGGGCGAGGCAAGGCTCGACGACGGTACGGTCGACGGCGAGGTGGCGGTCGACCGGGCCGATCTGGCCCGCTTGTTCGCCCTGGCCGATCGCCTGTTCGGCCCGCTCAGCCTGCCGATCAGTGACCTGGCCGGTTCGTTGAGCGGACGGTTGGCGGTCTCGGGCGACCTGGAGGCCCCGCGACTGTCGGGCCGGATTCGCGGAGACGAGCTGGCCTTCGCCTCGTTGTCCACCGGTACGGCGTACCGCGACGGGCGCATCGAGTTGACGGTCGACCCGGAGGGGGAGGTCGGCCTGTCGGGCGAATTGTTGGGCGAGGCCGAGACCCCGCCCCGGCCCGTATTCTCGGCGCGCCGGGTCGACGAGACCGAGTCACCGAAAAGCCGGGGGCGGATCACCCTCGACGGCAGCGGTCGGCTGACGGCGCTGGACGATTGGCAGTTGACGGCCAACCTTGGCGGCGAGTCCACTCCCGTCCTGCGCCTGCCGAGCCTCGCCGTTGATGCGCGCCCGGACCTGTCCGTGGACCTGGCGCCCGATGGCGGTCGCATAGACGGGGCGATCCACGTGCCGTTGGTCATCGCCAACCTCGAAGACTTGCCCGAGAACGCCCGCGGCAATTCCAAGGACCTAGTGATCGTCGGCGAAGAGTCCGAGGAGGAGGGAACGGCCTACCCGTTGACCGGTGAGGTGGAGGTCATTCTCGGGGACGACGTCAGTCTTCGCGGACAGGGGTTCGCCACGCGCCTGACCGGCGGGTTGGAACTGCGTCTGCGTCCGGATGAGACGCCGGGGGCGTTCGGCGAGATCCGTCTTAAGGACGGGCGCTACGAGGCCTACGGGCAGTCGTTGACGGTCGAGCGCGGTCGACTGATCTTCACCGGCCCGCTGACCTCGCCGGGGCTGGACGTGGTGGCGACGCGCACGATCGACGACGAAGCCGGGACCGTGGCGGGGCTGTCGATCGCCGGCGAACTGGAATCCCCGGAGACCGAGGTGTTCTCCCGACCGCCCACCTCGCCCAGCGACGCCCTGTCCCTGCTGCTGACGGGCCGCCGGCTGTCGAGCGGTGGTGGGGGCGACGCCTCGTTGCTGCTCAATGCCATCGCTGGGCTGGGCATCAAGCAGGGCGACGACATGGCCCAACAGGTCAAGTCGGTGTTCGGTGTCGACGAGATCGGCTTCACCACGTCGGGTGGCGCCGAAGGAGCACGTTTGAGCCTGGGCAAGCGCATCGGGGAGAATCTGCTGGTCCGCTATGCGGTGGGTGTATTCGACGGAGTGGGTGAGGTGATCACGCAATACCGCATCAACAAGTTTTTGCATCTGGAGTTGAGCAGCAGTGCCCAGTCGCAGTCGGGCGATCTCATCTATCGGATCGACCGCGGGCGCCCGGAGGACTGATGGCTACCTCGAATAACCTGTTGCGCCGCCCGATTGCTGCGTCGCGTGCTCACTCACTCCTCGCCTGTACACCCGATATGTCTCGTCGCTCGCCCCGCGGCTCCTTGCGCTCGGGCGGCTCACGACGGTTTCTCGAGGCACCCTAATGGGCATTGGTTTGTTGATTGGGCTGGGCCTGATGGTCGCACTGTCCTACCTGCCGGGCTGGTGGGTCGGCCGGGTGATGCGTCGTCACAGCGAGCCGGCCGACCGCTTCGACTTTTCCGGCGCGGACCTCGCCCGCTACCTGCTCGACCGTCATCACCTTGAGTACGTTTTGGTCGAGCAGACCAAGAGCGGCGATCACTACGATCCCTCCGACCGGGCGGTGCGGTTGTCGCCGGCGCACTTCTCGGGCCGCTCGCTGACCGCGATCACGGTAGCGGCCCACGAGGTGGGTCACGCCCTGCAGGACGCCGAGAACTACCCGCCGTTCCTGCGTCGCCAGGAGGTGGTCGAGCGCACCCAGTGGGCGCAGCGCATCGCCGGCTGGATCCTGGTGGCGATCCCGGTGGTCTCGGTGATCCAGAAGGGGCCCTTGGCCGGGCTGGTCATGTTCGCCGCCGGCGTGATGACCATGGCCGTCCCGGTGTTCGCCCATCTCGCTACGCTGCCGACCGAGCTGGATGCGAGCTTCAACCGCGCCCTGCCGATGCTCAAGGAGGCCGGGCTCTTGAAGCGTGCTGACCGCCGACCGGCGCGCCGCATCCTGCGCGCGGCCGCCTTCACCTACGTCGCCCAGGCGCTGTCGTCCCTGATCAACGTCTTCAAGTGGCTGCGCGGCATGCGGCGCTGAGGCTTTTCTCGTGGCCGGCCAGCCCGGCGGAGTGCAGGGCAATAACATAGACCGTTCCCAAGCGCTGACACTCAAGGTTTGTCCGTACGTTAAATCGAGACTCTGGTCGGGGAGTGCGCGCTGGTTCTTGACCTAGCCTGCAAGTCTATGATCTTATCTCGCTCCATATGCGCATATGGTAATGCTCTGAACAACTAATGGACTAGGTTGCGAGGTTGTCACGGATGGACAACGCCCTTCCCCCGAGCACTCTCGTGCTCAAGACTCCCAATGCCCGTGGGTCACGGACTCCCCGTGCCCGCGTTCGACCGCACCATAACGGTCCGCGCTCCATGCTTGCGGTCACGTCACTCCGTGCGCTCGCGATTTGTTTCCGGGGTGTTTTCGGCTCCGTTTGGAGCCCGGCATGCGGGTGAAGCAATTGGCTATCGACTGGCTTGGGAGCGTGCATGCTCTTGTCCTACCCCAGACTCCTCGGCGGGCATCGATCCTGACTTTTCGTTGTCTCGTGTCGATAGTGCCGGGTTCTGTTCATGGTGGTCAGCCATGCGGATGAAATGGCGCTCAGCTTGGATAAGCACTCTCTGGGGGCGGCTGGCCTTGCTGATTGCCGTTCTCGTGTTGCTCTGGGTCGGCGCGTCGTCGCTGTGGTCCGACGTGGCGAGGCCACTGCTGATCAAGCACACGATGCCGGAAGCGTGGCGCCAGTTGCACGGCGAGGTGCCGCCGTTGATAGCGGAGCGGGAGATTCGTCTTCGCAAGGCCAATATCAACGGCGTGCCGATCGCGATTCCCTCCAACTATCTCGCGCTGGTGGGGATCGAGTACAAGGACCAGAGCATCTGGGCGCCGCGCAAGCCCGAAACTCCGAGGCCGGATGAGCGGACATCCGAGGATCCGGCCAATGCCTTCACGCTCTCCGTTCGGTGGCCGGACCTTCAGCCCCGCAGCCGGGAAACGGAGAGGAGTTACTGGAGCAAAGACGATCCAGACGGGGATGTCTGGCTGCTGATCGGCCTCGTGGCCGATAGCAATCCAGAGGCAATCGATCGTCATCTTGGCTTGACGCGGATGCTGCGCGGCAGGATCAAGATGATTGAGGGGCGACTGCATACGAGAAAACTTCCTCCTCGGAACTCTACCGAGATGTGGGGAGGGACTGAAAAAGTACGAATCCACTACGAAATGCACGGCACTGATCCGGAGACAGGCCTGAAATGGGCCGAGCCCGTCGGCCCCGGAACCGAACGCTTTCACGCCTGGAATCAAACGCTTCATTGGCAGGGCAGCCTGGATGGCCAGGTGATCGACATGATCGAGTGCTACAACGGCCGGATGCCGAATCCGGAGAGCCGCCCGGTATGTCGCCATCGCTTCGATTTGGCTGAATGGGGCGCGACGATCGCCGTAACCTATCCCCGAGAGTTGCTTCCACAATGGCAGGCGGTCAAGTCCGGGGTGCTCGGTCTGATTTTGGGCTTTAAGGCAGGCCCTTCCGATTCAATGAAGGAATCGCACTGATTAACCCACAAGGAAAGTGACTGATGAGTGCCCGAACCCCTATTACCCAAGAAAACCTTGTATACGCCCGGTTCTCATCGAAATGGCGGTGGAAAAAAATAGTGCCCCAGGGCCGGCATGAGAGGCTTGAATATTGAGCGAGGTATTTAGGTCAGCAGTCAGAATTTGTTCGGCTGATGCTGGTCTACGGATCGAATTCCAGGACGGAATCCTGGATTATTTTTTTTCAAGGAGAGATTATGAAGTGTCCATATTGTAAAGGATCGGTCAGCCTGTTCTCAAAAGAGATGAATCGGTTTGGGAAGGACGGAAAGCGATGCCCTCAGTGCCAACGCCCGGTTAGGCTGTTTATGAGCCTAAAGGTGGCTGCCCTCTTGTTTGTTCCGGCGTTCTTTCTCGCCTTTGTTCTGGACCCGATATTTGTCGGCGTTGGCTTACCCGGATCCTTGGCTGTGGGTCTTGTGGGCGGTGTTATGGTCATGCTCGCCTTCCGGCTCAAGGCTATCGAGAAGGCCTGATCTCATCGGTATGGAGCCCCTGCCTTGAGTAACCGTACGGAGTCGGCCATGGGCATGAAGCAATCGATTCTCGACTGGCTGGAGAGCGTGCCCGGCCCCCCAGAAGCCCAGGATCAGCGTTGGCGCCGGATTCGCTGGGGACTGGTGGGTCTGGCCGTGCTTGCGGAGATCTTATTGTGGTACGTCCTGTACCGCATGGACGTGGACGACCCGCCCCTGTGGCTAAGCATGCCGGCGAATTGGCTGCTTGAGCATGTCCCCGCAGCACAAGGGTATACAAACCTGGCGTTTTCCCTGAAGGGTGAAATGCCATACATCTTTGTGATTGGGTTTCTTTTCGCGCACGTGGTCGCGGCGGCTATCTTGCTGTTCGATCATGAACGGGTGGCTTTTAACGCCTTGAGGCGCGTATTTGGCTTTCGCCTCCAGAGAGCTCTTTTTTATCTAGTTTCAGTGGAATTGGTTTTCGCCGTTTTAGTGTATTTGAATATTTACGGGTTTGAATCGGAATTGACTGTCGATGGCGAAAGAACATACTTGGCCAACATCAACGAGAGTCCCGTTGGCCTTGATGGTTGTGCATTTTTTGTTTTATGGTTTTTTGGGTGCGGTCCTGGGGCAGCATTTCGCGTTCCTGCGTGATGTTGTTTTTCGCGATGTAATTTGGCGTTCGTTCTGAGTTTTTAGTCGTTTGCAAGGAAGTGGGTTATATGTCCGGTCAAAGCGATGAACTTTCCTGCTCTACGGGGTCTGATTGTTTATATTTTAAATGCCTAATTTCCCGTGCAAATCAGTGGCGAAGCCTGAATGTTTCCACCAACATGCTGATCCTTTATTACCTTTTTTATTTCGACGTTTTTGGGGTGGCTTCCGTTCTTGAGTTGGGTGGGAATCGCCCGCAAGTTCTCTCCATAATCGCATTGATCGGGCTGTTGGTTGTGTTTCTCTATGAGAATTTTCATCAGTGTCCGTTTCGTATTTGCCCGGACGATTGTCGGGCGATGCGAAAAAAGCTCGCAGACCCATTTTACGTGTACAGTTATACTGAAAAAAGGGAGGTTCCTAAAAGGTGGTCGGTAAGAGTGCTTGTGTCCCTGTTTATGGCCGTATCTTTCGCGTCCGCAATTTCGGTTTGGGAAGTAATTTTCTGCCCATGGATGGGATCTGATGGATCGTATCGTCCAAGCATATTTTTAGTTTCTCTTACTATTATGTTTCCGTCTTTGTTTTGGCGCGTTTCTCGTCTCGCTTTGCGATGTCGATAAAAAGGTATTATCAAGGAGGATTTAATGTCGGATCACATCGAAAATCAGCAAAACTCAGAAGGTAAAGGGGTCAGAAACCTTTTCGTAAAGTGGCTGCGCGGCATGCGTCGTTGATCCGCCGGTCTTTGCGTCCGAACGAAGGTGGGTCTCGGGTACAATGCCGGCCATCACGCCGGCATCCGGTGCGAAATCCAGAAGAAAACCAGGAAACGCGTCATGCAGAGCCAATACCTCGAAACCGCGCTGGCCGCCGCCCGCGCCGCCGAAACCGTCGTCCGCCGCTACTGGCAGCAGAACGTCGAGATCGAGATCAAGGAAGACGCCACGCCGGTCACGGTCGCCGACGTGGAAACCGAGAAGGCGATCAAGGCGGTGATCCTGGATGCCTTCCCGGAGCACGGTTTCTACGGCGAGGAGACGGGCAAGACGCGCCCCGAGGCGGAGTTCACTTGGCTGGTCGATCCCATCGATGGCACCAAGAGCTTCGTGCGCGAGTACCCGTTCTTCTCCACGCAGATCGCGCTGATGCAGGGCGATGAGCTGATCCTGGGCGTCTCCAGCGCACCGGTGTTCGGCGAGTACGCCTACGCCGAGAAGGGCGGTGGGGCGTTCTTCAAGGATCGCGCCGCGCGGGTCAGTCAGATCGACACCCTTGCCGATGCGACGTTGTCGGTGGGCAACCTCGCAACGCTGGCCAAGCAGCCGGTCGGCTGGGCGGGCCTGGCCACGCTGGTCGCCGAGGTCAACCGCACCCGGGGCTACGGCGATTTCTACCACTACCACCTGCTGGCGCGCGGGGCGATTGACCTCGTGGTCGAGTCGGACGTCAACGTGCTTGACATCGCTGCATTGTCGGTGATCGTTCAGGAGGCCGGTGGCGTGTTCACCGACCTCGAGGGCAAGGGTGTCGGTCTCGACACCACCACCGTCTGTGCTGCGGCCAATCCGGAACTGCACCAGATCGCCCGCAAGCGTCTCGGCTACTGATCCGGCCGCCACGCGGCTGATGGCCCAACGAAAAGACCCCGGCTGCTCGCGCGGCCGGGGTCTTTGTCTTTCTGCTCGGATGGGCGGAGGGTCAGCCCGCCGTCGGCCAGAAGTACCACAGGATCAACGAGCCGAACACGATCCGGTACCAGGCAAAGCCCTTGTAGGTGTGCGTGGCGATAAAGCGCAGCAAAAAGCGCACGAAGATCAGGCCGCTGACGAAGGAGGCGGCCAGCCCCACCGAGAGCATCATCAGGTCCTCTGCCTCCAGCAGGTGCCAGTACTTGAGCAGCGAGTAGAGGGTCGCGGCCAGCATGGTGGGGATGGCGAGGAAGAAGGAGAACTCGGTCGCCGCCTTGCGCGACAGGCCAAAGATCATCCCGCCCATGATGGTCGAGCCCGAGCGCGAGGTGCCCGGGATCAGCGCGAAGCACTGCATGACGCCGACCTTGAGCGCGTCCATGGCGCGCATCTCCTCGACATGCTCGATGCGAACCGCCGGCTTGAAGTGCTCGACCAGCAGGATGATCACACCGCCGACGATCAGCGCCATCGCGACGTAGAAGGGGTTGAACAGCACCGCCTGGATCCACTGGTGCGCCAGCAGCCCAACGATGGCGGCGGGGATGAAGGCGATGAGCAGGTTGAGGGTGAATCGCTGCGCCTTTCGCTCGCGGGGTAGGCCACGGGCCGTTTGCCAGAGCGTGTCGCGGTAGTGCCACATCACCGCGAGGATCGCGCCCAGCTGGATGAAAATCTCGAACACCTGGGCGTTGGTGCCGTGATAACCGAGCAGGTCCGCGGTAATGATCAGGTGGCCGGTGGAGGAGATGGGCAGGAATTCGGTCGCGCCCTCGACCAGGCCGAGAACGAGTGCGGTCAGCCACTCGGGAAGCAACATGGGGTAGTAGATCCTTGGGTTCCGGTTCTAGGGTGCCGCGGCGAGCAGGTGGGCGGGCAGGATAGCGTATTCGAGCAATGTTTCGTTGACCGCCCGACGCGGTGAGTGTTCCGCGAGGCCGGGGAGCCATCTGCGCTCGATCAGGGCGCAGTGAGGCAATCACAGTGTGGCGAGCGGGTCGAGGCCCACTGCACGCAGCAGGCGTGCGGTGGCGATCAGCGGCAGGCCCAGGATCGCAGTCGGATCGCGACAGTCCATACGTTCGACGAGGCAGACGCCGAGCCCTTCGGAGCGCATGCTGCCGGCGCAGTCGAACGGCTGCTCGATCTCGACGTAGCGAGCGATCTCGTCGTCGGAGAGATCGCGCATCACGGCGGCGACGGTCTCCTGCCAGTCGTGTGGCCGACCGTCCGGGCCGATCACGCGCAGGGCGACGTGGAAATGGATGGTTCGGCCGGCGAGATCGGCCAGCTGGCGCCGGGCCGTGGCGGCATCGCCTGGCTTGCCGAGAATGCCGCCCTCCCAGGCGAGCAACTGGTCCGAGCCCAGCACCACGGCCGCGGGATGGCGGGCAGCGACGGTATCGGCCTTGAGAGCCGCCAGACGACGGCAGGCCTCAGCGGGCGTCTCGTGGGCGGCGAGTGACTCATCGACGTCCGCGGGATCGGTTTGGTAGGGGAGTCTCAAGCGGTCGAGCAACGCGCGCCGCGTTGCGGATCTCGAGGCGAGCACCAGGTTGGGGCGGGGGAGTGGCATTTCGTTTGGCTAAAGTGTGAGAAGCCGGTAAACTTAGCGGATTATGATTCCCGCTTGCAAGGCGGTTGGAGCGTGAACTCGCGTTCCGCGCCATCGAAAGCAGGACATGTCGATGCCGACCGAGAAGCCTCGGAATATCGTCCAGGAAGGTATGGCCCAGCGAGGCGCCGCCATGGAAACCGCCGGGCAACTGACGGCACCCCTGGACGTACGTGCCGCGTGTCGGTCGGAAGCGGTCGAGGCGGGCGATGTGCCGCTGGCGGCGTTGCCGCGGTGCCGGGACATGGCCCCGGACGGCGGGCAGCTGGCCTACCGGGTTCGCTTTTTCGAGTCGCAAGGGGTCCAACCACTGGCGGCCGAAGTGCATATCGAAGCGGTCCTGGCTCTCGAGTGTGCGCGGTGTCGGCAGACCGTGGACACGCCGGTCGCGTCGGCATCGCAGATTCGGTTCGTGTTCAGCGAGGACCAGGCCGAACACGTCGAAACGGAATCCGAGCCGGTCATCCTCGGCCGTGAGGGGCGGTTGCGATTGCTCGACCTGCTCGAGGACGAGGTCCTGATGGCCGTGCCGTTGATGCCGGTGCATGACTGGCGCTGTGCCGAGATTGCGGCAGGGCAGGCGTACGAATCCGGCGCGTTGGCAGAGCCGCCCGACGAGGAACGGGAGAACCCGTTTGCCGCGCTGGCGGCGCTGAAGAAAGACCCCGGCGGGGATCGATAGAGATTGGCCGTGGCGCGACGTCGCCATGGCGAAAAGGAAAACGTGAAAGCTAGCAGGCGCGCCCCGGCGCGTCTTGATCATTTTGGAGGAAGAAAACCATGGCCGTTCAGCAAAACAAGGTTAGCCGCGCCAAGCGCGACTCGCGCCGCGCCCACGACAGCCTGAAGAGCACTCAGCTCTCCATCGACCCGACCAGCGGAGAAACCCATCGTCGTCATCACGTCACGCCGGACGGCTTCTACCGTGGCCGCCGTGTCGTGACCAAGGCGGGCGAAAACGCCTGATTTCCTTCGTCGATCACCTTCCCGTCGCCCAGAACGTGGGCGACGGCGACGTCACGCGTCGTTTTCGTGTTTCCACGGACGGCGCCTCGACGGGTGGTTTCCGACTCGCTAAGGGGCGTTGATGAGCAGCCAGATCGCAATAGATGTGATGGGCGGCGACCATGGACCGGAAGTGACTGTCCGTGCGGCCGCCCGTTTTCTGTCACGGCATGCTTCGGCGTCGGTGCTGCTGGTCGGGGACCAGGCCACCATCGAGCGGGAACTCGCCGCCCAGGGCGGTCAGGGTGGGGTTGATCTTGACCGGGTCGAGATCGTCCACGCCGAGCAGGTGGTCACGATGGACGAGTCGCCGGCCATCGCGTTGCGCACCAAAAAGCGGTCGTCGATGCGCCTGGCGATCGACCTGGTCAAGGCGGGACGTGCCCAGGCAGCGGTGAGTGCCGGCAACACCGGCGCACTGATGGCGACCGCCAAGTTTGTCCTCAAGACCTTGCCGGGCATCGAGCGCCCGGCGATCTGCACCGCGCTGCCCAACGAGTCGGGACACACCCACGTGCTCGATCTCGGGGCGAATGTCGATTGCGACGCCGAGCATTTGTTCCAGTTCGCGGTTATGGGGTCGGTGCTCGCCGAGGCCTTCGACGAGACCGCCTCGCCTCGCGTCGGCCTGCTGAACGTCGGGGCCGAGGCGATCAAGGGCAACGATACCGTCAAGAGCGCCGCCGAGCGTCTCCAGGCGGGTCCGGTGAATTACATCGGCTTTGTCGAGGGTGACGACATCTACAAGGGTGGTGTCGACGTGGTCGTCTGCGACGGCTTCGTCGGCAACGTCGCGCTCAAGAGCAGTGAGGGCGTGGCCAAGATGATCAGCCACTTCCTCCGCCAGGAATTCAAGCGCGGTGTTTTGTCGCGGATCGCGGCACTGATGGCGATGCCGGTCCTGAACCGCCTGAAGAAGCGTGTCGACCCGGGTCGCTACAACGGTGCCAGCCTGCTCGGGCTGCAAGGCATTGTGATCAAGAGTCATGGAGGCGCGAACGTCGACGCCTTCGGCAACGCGCTGGATGTCGCATTGCGCGAGATCGAGAAGGACGTGCCGCGCCGTATCGATCAACGTCTGGAGACATTGCTGCAGGAGCGTGCCGACGCATGATTCACGCGCGCATCACCGGCACCGGCAGCTACCTGCCGGAACGGATCATGACCAACCACGACCTCGAGCAGATCGTGGATACCTCCGACAGCTGGATTCGCGAGCGGACCGGCATCGAACAGCGGCATATCGCCGCTCAGGGGCAGTTGACCTCTGACCTGGCCGAGCCCGCCGCTCGGCAGGCGCTCGAGGCGGCCGGGCGCGTGCCCGAGGAGGTCGACCTGATCATCGTGGCGACTACCACGCCCGACCGCACCTTTCCCTCCACTGCCTGCCTGCTACAACAGAAACTCGGCATCCACGGACCGCCGGCCTTCGATGTGCAAGCAGTCTGCACCGGCTTCGTCTACGCGCTTTCGATCGCCGACAAGTTCATCAAGACCGGCGCGGCCCGCTGCGCGCTGGTGGTCGGTGCGGAGACGCTGTCGCGCATCGTCGACTGGTCGGACCGCAACACCTGCGTGCTGTTCGCCGACGGCGCCGGGGCCGTGGTGGTCGAGGCCTCGGACGAGCCGGGTATCATCCGCACCGACATCCACGCGGATGGCAGCTACGAGTCCCTGCTGACTACGGTCAAGCGCGATCCGGAGACCACCGACCCCGAGAGGCTTGCGGACGGTACCGCCTTCATCGAGATGCGCGGCAACGAGGTGTTCCGCATGGCGGTCAACACGCTCGGACGGATCGTCGACCAGACCGTGGCCGCCGCCGGCATGACCCCCGACGATGTCGACTGGCTCGTGCCGCACCAGGCGAACATCCGCATCATCCAGGCGACCGCCCGCAAGCTCGGCATGTCGATGGATCGGGTCGTAGTCACCGTCGACCGCCACGGCAATACCTCGGCAGCGTCGGTCCCGCTGGCCCTGGACGCCGCCGTGCGCGACGGGCGTATCAAGCGCGGTGACGTCATCCTGACCGAGGCGTTCGGCGGTGGCTTTACCTGGGGCTCGGCCTTGCTGCGCTACTGACGGTGCCCTTGAGGGGGCTTGGCATTCGCGCAGAGTTTCCCCAGCGATCGGAGAGCCGGTATGGCGACGGAGATCGAACGCAAATTCCTGTTGGCCACCGAAGCGTGGCGAGACGAAGTCGAGCGCGCCGAGCGCATGGTGCAGGGCTACCTCAACGACCAGGGTCCGGTGTCCGTGCGGGCACGCATCGCCGGCTCGCGGGCCTGGCTCAACATCAAGAGCCGCACGCTGGGCGTCTCGCGCGACGAGTTCGAGTACGAGATCCCGCTTGCCGACGCCGAGAGGATGCTCGACTGCCTGACCACCGGCCCGGTGATCGACAAGACTCGGCACCTCGTTCGGCATGGCGACCACTTATGGGAGATCGATGAGTTTCACGGCGAGAATGACGGTCTGATCGTGGCGGAAGTGGAGCTCGATCACGTCGACGAGACCGTGGAGCGACCGGCATGGCTCGGCGAGGAAGTCTCGGACCAGGCGCGCTACTACAACGTGTCGCTGGTTAAAAAACCGTACAGTCAGTGGTAAATTACATTCGGCTCAGCGTCGGGTTCCAGGCGGCGCGAGCCTCGGCAAGGGGCCGGGCAGAGACGCCGGGCCAGGTTGATCGTGTGCCGGGCAGCCGGTGAGGAAACCAAACGTGCCTGTCCGCATCGAGACGAAGGGTTGCCGATGATTCGGGTCATGATTGTTGATGATCACACGATGGTGCGCGCCGCGATCAGTCATCTGATCGGCGGGGTGGGCGACATCGAGGTGGTCGCCGAGGCAGACAGCGGCGAGCGGGCCCTGGAACGGCTGCGCTCGGACAGCATCGACGCAATACTCTGCGATATCCACATGCCCGGCATGGGCGGGTACGAATGCCTCAAGCGGGCCCACCAGGCGCACGAGGGTCTCGGGCTGGTCGCCTTGACGGCCGAGGCCGACGTTATGCTCGCCCGGCAGGTGCTCGAATCCGGCGTGCACGCCTATGTAACCAAGGACGCTGACCCGGACGAGTTGATCAACGCGATTCGCAAGGCCGCCCTCGGTCAGCGCTTCGTCTCCAGCCGGATCGCCCAGGAAATCGCGCTGCAGAACGGTCGTGGCGACAACGATCCCTTCGACGTGCTCTCCGCCCGCGAGCAGCAGGTGCTGCGCATGATTCTCGACGGCAAGAACAACACGGCGATTTCCGACGCGCTGTGCGTCAGCCCCAAGACCATCAGCACCTACCGCGCCCGTATCCACGAGAAGCTCGGCGTGAGCACCGATATCGATCTGCTCCGACTGGCCGTCAAGGCCGGACGCACCGTCCTGTCGGCCTGAGTCGCCGACGTTGCCCCGGGATGCTCCACACGAATCGATGGTGCCTCTGGCTCGCTGGTTTGTTCGCTTTTCTGGCGCCGGACCCAAGGCGGGCCCAAGGCAATCACAGGTGCCCGTCGAGAGACGGTTTCGCGGCGTGCGGGAAAACCCGCGAACCCCTTCCGGGCGGGCCACCCAAGGGCCCATCTGCGGCGTCGCGGGCCTCGTACATGAACCCCGCCCTTCGGGCCTGCGCTTGTGAATGGCGACGGCCATTCACGGTACATCGCGTCTTGCATCTGGACCCTTGGCGGTCCTGCTTCAGACACTATCGATTCGTGCAGAGTCTCCCTAGGAAACCGCTGCACGAATGCCATACCGCTCTGCGTGCCTTGAGCCGGGGAGATGCAAGGCGCCCGTCCGCCGCGAAAGGGTCATTCCCTTTCCAAGGACGACAACGTAGCAGGTGCCCGGCTCAAGGCTCGCCCTGCGGGGCTTGGCGAGTCGCTCGGGCTCCGCGTCGCGATGTCTTGACGTGGCCACCGGCACGCCGGCGTTCAAGCGCCTTGATCACGAACAACTCGCCCAGCCAGAGTGGCATGGCATTCGTGCAGGGGTTCCCCAGCCGATGACAGCGGGGTTCGATGCCAAGGCTTTCCTGGCCTCCGTGACCGAGCGACCGGGTGTCTACCGCTTTCTCGACGCCGAGGGCGAGATCCTTTACGTCGGCAAGGCCCGTAACCTCAAGAATCGCCTTGCGAGCTATTTCCGCGGCACACCCGCGGCGATCAAGACTCGGCGGCTGGTCGAGCAGGTCGCCGACGTGGCGATCACCACCACCCAGACCGAGGCCGAGGCGCTGCTCCTGGAGAGCAACCTGATCAAGGCCCACCGGCCGCGCTACAACGTCCTGCTGCGCGACGACAAGAGCTATCCCTGGATCTACGTCTCCACCCACGACCGGTTCCCGCGGCTGTCCTATCACCGTGGCTCGCGCAAGCGACCGGGGCGTTATTTCGGGCCGTACGCTTCCGCCGGCGCGGTCCGCGAAACCCTCAACCTGCTCGAGAAGGTGTTCAAGGTGCGCCAGTGCGAGGACAGCGTGTTCAAGAACCGCTCGCGCCCCTGCCTGCAGTACCAGATCGAGCGTTGCAAGGCGCCATGCGTGGAGTACGTCGACGAGGCCGAATACCGTCAGGATGTCGAGGACACGATGGCCTTTCTCGCCGGGCGTAGCCAGAAGCTGATCGACGATCTGGTTGCCCGCATGGAGCATGCCGCGAGCGACCTCGATTTCGAGAAGGCCGCAGCCCTTCGTGATCAGATTGGCATGTTGCGTTCGGTCAGCCAGCAGCAGGGCATTACCGGAATGAGCGGGGATGCCGATGTCATCGCCCAGTTCAGCGATCAGGGGCTGACCACCATCGGCGTGACCACGATTCGTGACGGCCGACACCTGGGCACCCGTCATTTTTTCCCCGACGTCCCCGCCGATGCCGCGCCGCCCGAAATCGTCACTGGCTTTCTCGGGCTCTACTACAGCGACCACGATGTACCGAGGCGCATCGTCTGCGATTGGTTGCCCGACGAGTCCGAGTGGCTCGCGGAGATGTTCACGGAGCGAGCCGGCCACCGGGTCGAATTGATCGAGCCCAAACGGGGCAAGGCACGTGCCTGGTTGAACGACACGCGCGAGAACGCCCGCATCGCGCTGGGCGAGCGGCTGGTGAGCCGTCGCGGACTGGCGCGCCGGTTCGAAGCGCTGGGCGAATGGCTTTCGATGGAACGCATCGACCGCATCGAATGTTTCGACATCTCGCACACCCAGGGCGAGCTGACCGTTGCCTCCTGCGTGGTCTTCGGACTCGAGGGGCCCCGCAAGGATCAGTACCGGCGCTACCACATCGAGGGGATCGCGCCGGGGGATGACTACGCCGCGATGCACCAGGCGCTGACGCGACGCTTCGACCGCGCCGTGCGCGAGTCCGGGGTGTTGCCCGACGTGCTGCTGATCGATGGCGGCAAGGGGCAGCTCGCCCAGGCGGTCGACGTGCTTGCCGAGCGCGAGCTTGCCGGCCACGTGCGGGTGATCGGGGTCGCGAAGGGCCCGGAGCGACGCCCCGGCGAGGAAACCCTGGTCCAGCCGCTGCTCGGCTCACCGGGGCTCTACACCGAGGATCACCTGAGCCCGCACGACCCGGCCCTCCACCTGATCCAGCAGGTGCGTGACGAGGCGCACCGTTTCGCGATCACCGGCCACCGGGCCCGCCGGCAGAAGGCGCGCACCCAGTCCGACCTCGAACGCATACCCGGGGTGGGCGGCAAGCGCCGCCACGCGTTGCTGACTCACTTCGGCGGTATCCGCGGGCTCAAGGGCGCGAGCGTGGGCGAGCTGGCCAAGGTGCCGGGCATCTCGCCCACGCTGGCCACCCGCATCCACGAATGGTTTCACGAGGGTGGGGCGGCCTGATCCCGGCAGGGGGTGCCGACGGGGCGATTCTTTCATGCGCCGACCATACGTCGGCGATTTCGTTTGCTAGGCTTGCCCCTTATCGCCCATCGCGTCCTTCTATCGGAGATCATCCGCATGCCGCGCCCGTTCGCCCTCCTGTCCATCTCGTTCCGTACCCTGCGGCACTGCTTGCTGCCGATCGGCATCCTCCTCGCGATCATGACGGCGCCAGCCATGGCCCAGTCTTCCGGGGCGGCGGCACAGGGGCAATCGGGTGGCGAGGCTGGGGCGGCCACCAGCCCGGCGGATTACGGCGCACTGGTGGACCTGCTCAAGGATCCGGCCAAGCGTGACCAGTTGATCGCCGAGTTGGAGCGTCTCTCGTCGGGCGAAACCGCGCAGGCCGGCGAGTCTGGGGCTGGGTCGAAGGGCGAGGCGGCTGGCGGCGGATCGTTCGCCTCTGAAATGGTCTCGGTGGTGTCGGAGCGAATCGGCGAGATGGCCGTCTCGTTCGGGCGGTTGCTCGACGGAGGCGTGTCGATGGACTGGCAGGCCACGTACGAACTGGGATGGCGTGTCGTCGCGGCGCTGGCCATCGCCTACCTGGTGCTGTTCGTTGGCCGGTTGCTGCTACGCCGGTTCTGGGAGCGACTGGAACGGTACGCCCAGGCCACGAGCGTTCGTCACCGATTGTTTCGCGTTGGTCTGGCCGTGTTGGTCAGCCTGCTGTCGGGCGCGCTGCTGATCGCTCTCGGTTATCTGATCGCCCAGGCCAACGTCTGGTGGCTGGCCGGTGACGACGATCGGATTCGTGGGGTGATCGGT
Source organism: Halothiobacillaceae bacterium (assembly GCA_016938615.1). Classification (GTDB taxonomy): domain Bacteria; phylum Pseudomonadota; class Gammaproteobacteria; order Halothiobacillales; family Halothiobacillaceae; genus Guyparkeria. Next base: position 22,311 of record JAFGUH010000163.1, read on the forward strand.
CTGGCGCTCGAGGCGTTTATCGTGGTCGAGCTGGCGCGCCTGCTGATCAAGGTGGCCTTCGCGCCCGCCCTTCCGGGGCTTCGCTTGTTTCCCATTGCCGAGGACGAGTCGCGGTTCTGGTCGCGGTGGCTGTCGAGCGTCATCTGGATCGCTGGCTACGCCGCCATCCTGCTGGTCCCCGCGATCCACGACGGTGGTCGGGCCGACCTGGCCGAGGCCGTCGGCTGGGCCGCGGCGGTGGTGGCGCTGGCCTACACCTGGGGCAACCTGTGGCGCGCCCGGTCCACGGTCCGAGACGCGCTGCTTTACCGATCCGAACGAGCGGAACGTTCCGTCTCGACCTGGGCGCTCAGGTTGCTGGCTGGAACCTGGCACCTGTTGGCGATGCTGTATGCCCTGGGGGTATTCGTCGTCGCCATCGTCCGCCCGGAGGAATCGCTGCCGTTCGTTGCACTGGCCACCTTCAATACGGCCGTGATCGCGGGGAGCGCGGTGTTCGTGGCGGCGATGCTGACCCAGTGGATCGGACGGGGTGTGCCGGTGCCCGATGGGGTGGCTCGCCGTATGCCGTCTCTGCAACGGCGTCTGAATACCTACGTGCCACTGATCCTGCGAGTCATCCGCATCGCGATCGGGGTGATGGCCTTTTTCGGCATCCTCTGGGCGTGGAGCCTCGCCAATGTCTTTGAGTGGCTGGTCAGCGACGGTGGGCGCATTTTCCTCGGGGTGGCCATCGATATCGTGATCATCCTGCTGATCGCGTTGATCGCTTGGCTGGTGGCCACCGGCCTCATCGAGGCCAAGCTCAACAGCGACACGGGCATGGCTTCGGCCCGGATGCATACGCTCCTGTCGCTGTTCCGCAACGCGATAGCCATTGCCCTGATCGTCGTCACCACGATGATCATTCTGTCCGAGATCGGCGTTAACATCGGACCGCTGCTCGCCGGCGCGGGCGTGCTTGGTCTGGCCATCGGTTTCGGTGCGCAGAAGATGGTGCAGGACGTGATCACCGGCGTGTTCATCCAGATCGAGAATGCGATCAATACCGGCGACGTGATTACCGCCGCCGGAGTGACGGGCACCGCCGAGCGCCTGTCGATCCGTTCGGTCTCCATCCGTGACCTGTCAGGCACGGTTCATGTCGTGCCGTTCTCGTCCGTGGATATCGTTTCGAACTACATGCGCGAGTACGCCTTCCACAAGGCCGAGTACGGCATCGCCTACCGCGAGAATATCGACGATGCCGTCGCCCAGCTCAAGGCGGCCTTCGAAGAGTTGGCAAACGACCCGGCTTACAAGGACCGCCTGCTCGCGGATATCGACATTCCGGGCGTGACGGCCCTGGCCGATAGCTCGGTCAACATCCGCGTGCTGATCAAGACCACGCCGGGGGACCAGTGGTCAGTGGGTCGTGCCTATAATCGCCTGGTCAAGATGTACTTCGACAAGGCGGGCATCGAGATTCCGTTCCCGCACACCACGCTCTACTTCGGGGTCGATCGCGACGGGACCGCGCCGCCGGCGAACCTGCGGATGTTGGACGAGCGCGAAGCCCGAGCGGAAAACCTGGACGAGGACCGCTCGTCTGCCAAGAAGCGCAAGCCGGATGGGCCGGGCGGCCGCGTGCCCGACGAGTCGGACGTGGACGAGCCGGAGACCTGAGCAGCCGTCCCGAACCTGCCTTTTGCAGCCCGGGTGCCTCGGTAGGGCGCCGGGGCTCCTCGAGGGTTCGGGCGTCCCCGACGCGATAGCCGACTCGATACCCGGCTCGGGCGATGTGGTCGGCCGCCTCGTCAGGCGATCCGATGTCGTGGCGTTAGGTTAAGGAAGGTCTGCACGATTCGATGGCATCTCTGGCTCGCGGGTTTGTTCGCAATCGAGGCGCCGGACCGAAGGCGGGCTCATTGCC
>JAFGUH010000164.1 GCA_016938615.1 Halothiobacillaceae bacterium
CCTGGTGCGCGATATGACCGAGATCCTGACCTCGATGTGCGCTCGGTTGTACGGAAAACGTGCCGCGGCCAACCGTGCCAGACGAGCTGTCGATGCTGCTGTCGCTGACGGTGAGGCCGCGTGATGGCGCGTTTCGAGATCCCCGATGGCTGGTGTGTGCAGGCGTTCCGGTTCACCCTGGATCCAACTGAGGAGCAGGCTCGCGCATTGGCAAGGCATTTCGGTGCCCGCCGCAAGGCATACAACTGGACGGTCGCGACTTTGAAAGCCGATATCCAGGCGTGGCGTGCCACCGGCGCCGGGACCAAGAAGCCGTCGCTGCGGGTGCTGCGCAAACGCTGGAACCAGGTCAAAGACGAGGTGTGCGTCAGCGCCGATACGGGCGCGGTGTGGTGGCCGGAATGCTCGAAGGAAGCATATGCCGACGGTATCGCCGGGGCGGTGGACGCGTACTGGAACTGGCAGACCTCCCGTGCGGGCACCCGGGCCGGCAAGCGCGTCGGGTTCCCGCGGTTCAAGAAGAAGGGCCGGGATGCGGACCGGGTGTCGTTCACGACCGGGGCGATGCGCGTTGAGCCTGACCGCCGCCACCTCACGCTGCCGGTCATCGGGACTGTCCGCACGCACGAGAACACCCGCCGCATCGAACGCCTGATCCGGGCTGGGCGGGCGCGGGTGCTGGCAATCAGTGTGCGGCGCAACGGCACCAGGCTGGATGCCAGCGTGCGGGTACTGGTGCAACGCCCGCAGCAACCCGGCGTCGAGCTACCGGGTTCGCGGGTGGGTGTCGACGTGGGGGTACGGCGCCTGGCGACAGTCGCTACCAGCGACGGCACCGTGATCGAACGCGTCGCCAACCCACGCCCGCTGGATGCCGCGCTGCGCGAGCTGCGGCACGTGTCGCGGGCGCGTTCGCGCTGCACGAAAGGCTCGCGGCGTTACCGTGAGCGCACCACCGAGATTTCCCGGCTGCACCGCCGGGTCAACGATGTCCGCACTCATCACCTGCATGTCCTCACGACGAGACTGGCTAAAACTCACGGCCGGATCGTGGTGGAAGGTTTGGACGCTGCGGGGATGCTGCGGCAAAAGGGCCTTCCGGGTGCCCGCGCTCGCCGGCGTGGACTCTCGGATGCGGCCCTGGGCACTCCGCGCCGGCACCTGTCCTACAAGACGGGCTGGTACGGGTCGCAGCTGGCCGTTGCTGACCGCTGGTTCCCGTCGTCGAAAACCTGCCATGCCTGCGGGCATAAGCAAGACATCGGATGGGATGAAAAATGGCAATGCGGCAACTGTTCGGCATCGCATCAACGCGATGACAACGCCGCGATCAACCTCGCACGCTACGAGGACACCGACACCGAGTCGGGTAGCGTCGTCGGCCCAGTTGGGGCCGCCGTCAAGCGTGGAGCCGACCATAAGACCCGGCCTGGCCGGGCTGGTGGCTGTGAAGCGCGGAAGGGAAC
>JAFGUH010000165.1 GCA_016938615.1 Halothiobacillaceae bacterium
CCTGGTGCGCCGCGCGATCGAGTACGCGATCGCCAACGACCGCGAGTCGGTCACCCTGGTGCACAAGGGCAACATCATGAAATTCACGGAAGGGGCCTTCAAGAACTGGGGCTACGAGCTCGCGCGTGACGAGTTCGGTGCCGAGCCGCTCGACGGCGGTCCGTGGATGACATTGAAGAACCCCAACACCGGTCGCGAGATCATCATCAAGGACTCGATCGCCGATGCCTTCCTGCAGCAGATCCTGCTTGTGCCGGAAGACTACGACGTGGTCGCCACCCTCAACCTCAACGGCGACTACGTCTCGGATGCGCTCGCCGCTCAGGTCGGCGGCATCGGCATCGCCCCGGGCGCCAACCTCTCCGATACCGTCGCCATGTTCGAGGCCACCCACGGCACCGCCCCGAAGATGGCCGGCAAGGACACCGCCAACCCGTCCTCCGTCATCCTCTCGGCCGAGATGATGCTGCGCCACCTGGGCTGGACCGAGGCGGCCGATGCCGTCATCAAGGCCATGGAAGGCGCGATCGCCAGCGGCAACGTCACCGGCGATCTCGCTCGCCTGATGGACAAGCCCAACCAGATCGGCTGCAAGGCCTTTGGTGAGGAGCTGATCCGCCAGATGGGTTGACCAGATGGGTTGATCCGCTTCGCGGCACCTCGCCGCCAAGTGAAAAACGAGCAGGCGCGTCCGGGCGATTCCGGGCGCGCCTGCTACGCTTCTGTGGCGGGCAAATCGGGCCCGCGTTCTTCCCCGGGAGTCGTGCCATGGAACCCCTCATCGACGCCAGTGCCGTCTGCCCCTACTGCGGCGAGCCGGTCGACTTCTCGATCGATACCAGCGCCGGCGAGCAGACCTTCGTCGAGGACTGCAGCGTCTGCTGCCAGCCGATCGTGGTGACCATCAAGTGGACCGCCGAAGGCCCCACCCTGGAGCTGCACCAGGAGAATGAATGAGTGGGGCCCGGGAGCCTCTGCACGGTTTGATCGCATCTCTGGCTTGCGGGGTTGTTCGCAATCAAGGCGCCCGACTGAAGACGGGCTCTTGCCCGTCAAGGGAGGGCAACGCGGAGTGCGGGCAACCCCCGCAAGCCCCGTCCGGGCGGGCCGCCAAGGACACATTTGCGGCGTTGCAGCCCTTGTGAAGGGCCACGGCCATTCACAGCGGCCTGCGCCTTACAACTGGGCCCTTGGCGGTCCCGCAGAAACGCAATCAAACCGCGCAGAGGCTCCCTGTGGAGGGCAGTTCGGCGCACGTGTTACCATCCCCGCCGCCTTCCGACTGCCCATGTAGCTCAGCTGGATAGAGCAACCGCCTCCTAAGCGGTAGGTCGCAGGTTCG
>JAFGUH010000166.1 GCA_016938615.1 Halothiobacillaceae bacterium
CGGATTGAAGACGGGCTCATTGCCCGTCGAAAGACGGCTTTGCGGCGTGCGGGCAAACCCGCGAGCCCCGTCCGGGCGGGCCGCCAAGGGCCCATCTGCGGTGTTGCGGCGCTTGCGAATGGCGACGGCCATTCACCGCGCACCGCGCCTTGCATCTGGCCCCTTGGCGGTCCCGCTTCAGACACTATCGATTCGTGCAGAGGTTCCCTAGGCTGCATGAATGCCATGCCACTCTGCCGTGGCGAGTCGTTCGTGATCAAGGCACCCAGAGCGGTTTGGCATTCGTTCAGGGTTTCCTAAACGATTTCGGCTCGAGTCGGCTCGCGGCTATACTTCGCGGAACGATCGTCGCCCCGCCAGGGCGTCCGGCCACGCGAACGAGGAGCGCTCGCAGCATGCTCAGGGACGGGGAGCTCGACATCCGGGAACTGCCGGGAATCGCGGGTGGCCGTGCGCCCGGTGGTCGTTCCTCCCAGCAGGATGACCTCATCTGCCTGCACGACGCGCGCTGGGCTACCTCGCTGGTGGTCCTGGCCGACGGGATGGGAGGCGACGGGGCCGGCGAGTTGGCCTCGGGCGGGGTGATCCATGCCGCACGGACCCTCTGGGACGAGCGCAGCTGGCGCGACCAGCCGGGCGCGCTGTTCCTGGAGACTCTCTGCCAGGCGGCCCACACGGAAATCCGCCGGCGCAACGCCTGGGTGAACGCCGAGCCGCATTCCACGATGGTCGCCCTGCTGTTGCGCGACGAGCAGGCGTACTGGGCCCACGTCGGCGACAGCCGGCTCTACCACTTTCGCGGTCGCCGCTGCCGGAGCGTCACCCGGGATCACAGCCTGGCCCGGCTCAAGCTCGAGCGTGGCGAGATCCGCGAGGCCGACCTGGCCCGTGACCCCGACCAGCACGTGCTGTTGCGCGGGGTGGGTGGTAACGAGGCACCGGAGGTGGAGCACGGCTATGCACAGCTGCGCCCCGGCGACGGATTCGTGCTCTGCAGCGACGGCATCTGGGAAACCCTTTCAACCGCCGAACTCGGTGCCCTGCTGCGCGAGCCGGATCTTTACGAAGGGGTGCGGGCGGGACTGATGCGTGCTGCCGCGCGGGGCGGCGCGCACGGCGACAATCTCGGCCTGATCCTGTTGCAAACCGAGCCGCCTGGTACCTGGCTGGGCCGCCTGATGAGCCGGTTGACCTTGACCTGACCCCGACATGCGAAACACCCATTCCGGGTAGGAAGACGATGACCAGAACGATACGGCGGATTCACCTTGCTCGGTCCGGGCTGATTGCCATCCTGGCCAGCCTATCGTCAGGTTGTGCGCAATTATCCGCTCTGGATTCGCGCCTTCAGGGCCTCGCCGACCGTCCCGGGTCGACGGTCGCGAGCGCCGAGGTCGCCCCCCGCGAGGAGAGGAATACGCCTTCCCTCGATCGCATCCTCGCCGACTTGCAACGTGGCGAGTACGCGCAGGGCCGTCGCAACCTGGCGCGTTACCTCGATCGACACCCGGACGACGCGGTCGCCCGGGCGGTACTGCAGCAACTCGAGGCCGACCCGGAACGGGTGCTCGGCAAGACCTCGCATCGCTATGTCGTGCGCCCGGGTGATTCCTACAGTGCCCTGGCCGGGCGAAGCCTTGGCGACCCGGGACTGTTCCTGCTGCTGGCGCGTTACAACGATTCGTCTAACCCTTCCGCTCTGCGGGTGGGCGAGGTGATCCGCCTGCCCGGCGCCTCTTCGAGCGAGCGTGTCGCCTCCGCTACCCGCGAAACCCGGGTCACTCAGACCGCCCCGCGCCCCACGAGCGAGACGGTCGTCGCGTTGGCTCTGCCCGACCGGCCCCTGCAGCCTGTGCCCGGCCGCGATGCCCAAGTCGATCCGGCCGATCCGGCCGACTCGGCCGAGTCGCTCCAGCGCCAAGGCCTGGCCCTGCTCGACCAGGGCGAACGGGAGCCGGCTCTGCGTCAACTCGAGGCGGCACTCGAGAAAGATCCCGCGCTCGAACCGGCGGCCAGTCGCGTGCCCGAGCTCAGGCAGCGCCTGGTGGCGGACTACCACCAGCGGGCCGTCCTGCGATACCGCAACCAGGAACTCGACCAGGCCATCGCCCTCTGGGATCGGGTGCTCGCCATCGATCCCAGCTTCGAGCCGGCTCGAAGCTACCGCGCTCGCGCCCGGGAATTGCAGCGCCGGCTCGAAAAGCTTTAGCACGTATCCGACATGATCTGGTGGCCCGCGTGCAGGACGCGGGTCCGTTCCCGTGCCGAAAGCCCCGTTTTCGCCTGCCGTCAGCGCCGGTCGTGTCCGCTGTGGTCGACCGGTTCAATCACCCGGGTGGGGTCGTCGAGGTGCGTCCGGCTCGGCGCCGGGGCGTCGCGCTCCGGCTCGTCCCGCTCGAGCGACTCGGTCATCAGGTTGAAGGCCGTGAACAGCCGGCCGAACTCGTCACGGCGGATCAACCGGATCCGGTGGCCGACGTCGCCGCGGGCCACCCGGAGCATGGCTTCGCGCAGCACGTCGATCGGCGAGAGCAGGCGGCGGAATAGCCACCAGGCGGCGCCAAGGACCACCACCAGCGTCGCCAGCAGCGCCATCAGCATCGCGACGAGCGTAGTGCGGTTGGCCGCCTGCAGGCGCGAGGCGTCCAGGCCCAGCCGCAGCGTCCCGATGAGGTGCTCCTGGTAGCGGACCGGAACGTCGAAACGCAACATGTCGTCGCTTTCGGATGCCCCCGCCGATGCCCCGTAGTGACTGACGATGCCCCCGTCGAGGCGGTGCGTCACGCCGCTCTCGGGCAGTGGGGGTAGCGGTTCGCCGACCTCGCCGGGCCGGGCGCTGGCGATCACGCGCCCCTCGCGATCGGTTACCGCCAGGTAGCGGATCTGCTCGTTTCGCTGCATGTCGGCGACGCGAGCGCGGATGGCGACGTGGTCGCCGAGCAGAAGATCCTCGGCGGTCTGTTGGGCGATGTTCCGCCCGAGCGAGGCCCCGAAGTCTGCGGCCAGTCCGGTGAGCGCCTGGTCCTGCTTGACGTAGACCGCGGTGAGGCCGAGCAGCAGGGTCGCGGCCAGGATCACGCCCAGGATCGCGGCCCAGCGCAGGCGCATTGGCAGGATGCGGCTCGCCAGCGGATCGGCTTTCTGGCGGTCGAGCGCGCGTTGGACGTGACGTAGGTCGTCGATCACTTCGTGGCCGCGCTGGTAGCGTTCCTCGGCGGTCGGTTGCAGGAGGCTGCGCACGATTTCCAGCAGCAGCTCGGGCGTGGCGGGATCGCAAGGGGCGATGGGCGGGTGCGGGCAGCGGTGCCGCTCGGCGAGCAAGGGTTCGACCTCCGATTCCCGCCACGGCTTGTCGCCGGTCAACAGCCAGAACAGCAGCACCCCCAGGGCAAACAGATCGCTGCGCGCGTCGGTGGGATCGCCACGCAACGCCTCCGGGGCCATGTAGGCGGGCGTGCCGGCCACCATGCCGTCGTGGTTCGCCTCGCTATCCGGCAGTCGTGCCACGCCGAAGTCGTTCACCTTCGCCAGCGCCCAGCCCCCTACCAGGATGACGTTCTCTGGCTTGATGTCCTGGTGGATCACGCCGTGCCGATGGGCGAAGTCCAGGGCCGCGGCGATCTGCGCGGCCAGTTCGACGATCACGGCCGTTGGCGGAACGCCTTCCTTGGCGACGGCCTCGGCCAGCGTCACGCCGCGCAGTCGCTCCATCGCGATGTAGGGCCGGCCGTCGGCCTCGCCGACGTCGTAGATGGTGACGATATTGGGGTGATTGAGGGTGCCGGCGGCTCGGGCTTCCGCTACGAACCGTCGCCGGTAGGCCGCGTCGCGGGCGACTTCCTCCTTGAGGCACTTGATCGCCAGGGGGCGGTCGATGCTCGGGTCGAACCCGGCGTAGATGATCGACATCGCTCCCTCCCCGAGGACGCCATCGATCCGATACCGGCCGATGTTCGCCGGGGTGTCACGGTGCGGGGTGGGTGGCCGGGAGTCGTTGGATACGTCGGGGCTCGTCACGGGACGATCAGCCACGGATCAGGGTGAACGCCAGCACGATGCCGGCGAGCAATAACGCCCCGACCAGCCAATGGCGCACGCCCACGCGCCGGTCGCCGGCCTCGCGGGTCAGGAACACGAACTCGGCCTGGCCGAGTTTTACCCGGTCCCCGTGCTTCAGGCTCGCCTCGTGCACGCGTTCGTCGTTGACGAAGGTGCCATTGGTCGAAAGCATGTTCATGATCACGTGTTGGCCCTGCTGGTTGAGGATCCAGGCGTGCGAGGATGAGACACTGGCGTCGTCGAGGACGATATCGTTGTCTGCGCGGCGCCCCAGCGTCTGCCGGCCGGCGCGCAACGGGAAGCGATGTCCCTCGATACCGGGGCTCGTGCCCTCGAGGATCGGCTCGGCGACCGAGGCGCGCCGGTTGCCCGTCGGCGCGGCCTGCTCTGTCTGGGCCCGGAGTTCGTCGGCTCGGAACAGCTGGGTGCCCTGCGGTCCGGCAGAGCGATGATGACGGGGTGAGTGGCGGGTCGTGTCCTGCGATCGGCGGCCTTCCATGTCGTCTCCTCGCATTGGCTGAGTTGGGGTGGGCTCATCATAGCCCACCGCCGCAGGGAAACGAGACGGGTCCGCCCGAATCGGGAAGGGGGAACCCCCGGTCTGGCCGTGGGTCCACCATGCCCCGGTCACATTGTCATGATCCGGTAGCTTGACGTCGGCAGCATGCCGCCGGAATCCAATTCGAACATGCCCCGACAGGCCGCTTGCCGGCCAGTGAGACGAGACCATGGATCTGTTGATCATCCGACACGCGGCCGCCGAGGACCGCGAGGCATTCGCCCTGGAGGGGCGACCGGACAGCGAACGCCCGTTGACCCGCCGCGGCGTGGATCGCATGCAGATGGCCACCCGCGGGCTGACCACCATGGCCTTGCCGATCGAGCGGCTGATCAGCAGCCCGCTCGTGCGTGCCATGCAGACTGCCGATATCGTCGCCCCGGCGCTCGAGTGTCGACAGGTCGAGACCGAAGGCGTTTTCGCCCCGGACGCACCCGTTCCCATGGCGGTCGAGTGGCTGCGCAAGCAACCGCGAGTAGAGGGCATGGCCGTGGTCGGTCACGAGCCGGTCATCGGCCAACTAGCCGAATGCCTGATCGCGGGGCGTCCCCAGGGGAACATGCCGCTCAAGAAGGGCGGCATGCTGCTGATTCGTTTTGACAACGCCGTCGGCTACGGCAACGGCACGCTGGTCTGGGCCTTGCCGCCCGCCGTGTTGCGCCGGCTGGCCGAGTAGGTCACCGGGTTTTAGAAAAACGGCAGGTAGGCGTAGCCGCGGCCCTGTAGGTCGACGATGCGCGAATACGCGTCGTGGACCACCTCGACGCCGGGCAGTAGGTCGTCCTCTTGCCAGCCATGGGCCTTGAGAGTCTCGTAGCAGGCTTCGACGTGAGCGCCTTGGTCGATGAGTTCTTCAACGATGTGCGCGTTGGGATTGCCGGTGAGCTGGTTCTTGTGGGCGCGGTAGGCCTCGTCGTCGAGCAGCCAGTAACCGGCCTCCCCGTGCAGGACCAGATGCATGTCGACGGCTTTCGGCGCGACGCCCATCGCCTCGTAGCTTTGATACAAGCCGCGGGCGTAATAGAGCGCCTTGCCGACCCCCGCTTCCCAGTCATCCTTCTTGATGCCGTAGACGACGCGGATGTCGTCCTTGTTCTCGATGCCCGTGACCTGATCCCAGGAAAAGCCGGCGGCCAGTTCGGACGGCGCGGCCGAAGCGGGCGTGACGAAGACCAGTCCGGACGAGACGACGCCCGCCAGGGCAAGAAGACCGACGATGGTTCGCCGGAACGCAGGGGTGAACAGCATGGGGCACCTCCGGGAAATGGAATGCATGGCCTTGCTCTCTATTTCTCGAGACGAGCATAGACCCTGCCGCTGTTCCGGGCTGTTCGCCGGCCTTTTCGCCTGGATTTGCCCCTGGCGGTTCCCTGGGCCTTGTTTTCCGACCTTGCCTTTGGGGCGATTGCGACTCAGTCGAGGCCCCATTTCTGCAGGCGGTAACGCAACTGGCGCAGCGTCAGGCCGAGCCGACGTGCCGCCTCGCTGCGATTCCAACGAGTCTGCTGCAGGGCGGAGAGGACGTCGCGCTGTTCGTCGGTTTCCGGGAGGAACCCCGGGCAGGCGCCCAGCGCGCTGCCCTCGTCTTCCGGGGTCCCCATCATCGGGTCGGGGGCGACGGCCTCCACGCCGATGCGGTCGCCGTCGGTCAGTGCCATGGCTCGTTCGAGCAGGTTTTCCAGTTCGCGGACGTTCCCCGGGAACGGTTGTCCGGCCAGCGTGTGAAAAACAGCCGGCTCGATGGCAGGTGCCGGGCGATCGTCGCGCTCGGCCAGTCGCGCGACGATCGCGGTGGCCAGCGCGGGCAGGTCGTCGAGTCGCTCGCGCAAGGGCGGCACCCGCAGACCGATGACGTTGAGACGGAAGAACAGGTCCTGGCGGAAGCGGCCCTCGGCGACCGCCCGGTTGAGGTCCTGGTGCGAGGCGGAGACGATGCGGACATCGACCGGTTTTTCCTCGGTGCCGCCGACCGGCCGAATGCGCCGCTCCTGGAGGACGCGCAACAACGAGACCTGCAGGGTCAGCGGCAGCTCCGCAACCTCGTCGAGGAACAGGGTGCCGCCCTCGGCAGCCCGGAACAGGCCGGGCTTGTCGTGGGTCGCGCCGGTGAAGGCCCCCTTGTTATGACCGAACAGCTCGGACTCGATCAGCTCCCCGGGGATCGCGCCGCAGTTGACCGGCACGAACGGGCCGGGCGCGCGGCTGCTGTGGTGATGGATTTCGCGGGCCACCAGTTCCTTGCCGGTGCCGGACTCGCCCTGGACGAAGATCGGCGCCTGTGACCGGCCCAGTCGTCCGATCATCTCGCGCAATTGCCGCATTGCCCGCGAGTCGCCGATCAGCGGCGAGTCCGCCCTGTCGCCCGACGGCTCGGCCGCCGCGCTGCGGGCCGCCTGCAGGTTGCGGGCATCGCGCAGCAGCCGGCGCAGGGTGTCCTGCTCGATCGGCTTGTTGATGAAGTCGAATGCGCCGGCCTTGAGGGCCCGGACGGCTGCCTCGACCTGGCCGTGCGCCGTGATCACGGCAACCGGTAGTGTCGGGCGTTTCCGTCGGATCTCGTCGACCAGGTCGAGGCCGTTGCCATCCGGCAGGCGCATGTCGGCCAGGCAGAGATCCAGATCCTCGTTCGCGGCCAGTCGCTCGCGGGCCTCCGCGAGATCCGCGGCCTCCAGCGTGGTGATTCCTTCGCGTCGCATGAACAGGGCGACCAGCGTGCGGATGTCGGGCTCGTCGTCAACGATCAGGCAGTGCGCCATGGCTTCATTCCCTTGAGTATGTCGTTTCGCCGGTCTGCTCGTCCGTCGGGGCGCCCGGCAGCGTCAGGCAAAAGCAGTTGCCCGAGTGGTCGTCCGTGGCGGCCTGATCCAGCAGCAGGTCGCCACGGTTGGCCAGCGCCAGTTCGCGGGCGACGAACAGCCCCAGGCCGGTGCCTTTCGAATGCGTGGTGAAAAATGGCTCGAACAGGGCGTTGCGATCGTCGGCCTCGATGCGCGGGCCGTTGTCGCAGACGCGGATCTGCCAGTCCCCCTGCGCGGTGGGCGTGAGCGCAAGCCGCAGGATGAGCCGACCGTCGGCGGGTCGACCGTGACGCTCGGCATTGTCACAGAGATTGTCGACCACCTGCCAGAGATGCGTGCTATCCACGCGGACCAGGGCAGGCCGGTCGGGCGCCTCCAGGGTCAGTTCGAACGGCTGGCCCTCGTTCCGCCAGCGCTCGCGGCGTTCGGCGCTGCGGTGTGTCAGCCATTCGCGGAGGTCGACGACCTGTGGATTGACCCGCGGTGCGCGCGCCGCCCCGAGCACGTCCTCGACCAGACGATTGATGCGGTCGCTGTGGCGCGTGATGATCGTGGTCAGCTGGTCACGCTCCCCGGCGCTAGTCGATTCGGGCAGCAGTTCGGCGGCCTGGCGGATCGAGGAAAGCGGATTGCGGACCTCGTGGGCGATCGAGGCGATCAACCGGCCCAGGGCGGCGAGCTTGTCGCGTCGAACGCGTTCGTCCTCCACCGACAGGTCCAGCAGGACGATCAGGGCGCGTGGGCCCAGGGCGGTCTCGATGCGGTGGAATTGCGCCCGCAGTCGCCGGGGCCGGTCGATATCCCGTTGCTGCGCGGCGCCGGTCCGGTACCAGGCCCGCAGGGCATCGCAGAGCGCGGGGTTGAGCTCGGGCAGCCGCGGCAGGCACGAGTCGGTTGTCTCGGCTTTCTCGGCCGGCTCGCCGAGCATCTGGCGCGCGGCGGCATTGATGTAGTCCATCTGCCCGTCCGGGTCGGACACCACGATGCCGTTGTCGGTCTGCTCGATCACCCGCAGCGCCAGCTCGGAGAGGTAACGCACCTCGTGTTCGCGGGCCTGGCTTTTATGTTCCCAGGCAGCCGCGCGGCGTTCGAAGGCGATCACCAGCAGCGTGATCAGCATCAGGGCGGCGCCAAGAAAGCCCGAGTTGGCCAGGTGGCTGGCATCCGGCTGGGTCCAGGAGGCGTAGACGGCCTCGGCCAGGACCAGTAGCACGGCTGCCGCGGCGTAGCCGATCGCGGCGCGTCCGCCCTGCAGCACCGCGGCGATGCCGACGGCGATCACCAGCGCCAGTGCGATCGGCCCTTCCGGACCGCCGGAGGCGTGCGCGACCAGCATCAGGCAGCCGAGATCGCCGAGCGTGTGCAGGTGGACCTGCGGTCGGAAGGGCAGGACGCGCAGTTCCAGCAGCCACTCGAAGGCCATGGCGAGGAACAGGTACGCCCAGGCGGTGAGCATGAACAGTGCGGGGTTGGTCTGGCCGAATATCTCCGGGCCGCGTTCGGTAAGGGCCGCGGACGTCAGGGCAAGGGCGAGTAGCAGGCGGTAGGCGTTCGAGAGGCGAAGCCCGCGCCAGTTTTCCTCGCCGGCTGGCTGGATCAATGGGTTCCCCGCTGCCATTGTTCGGCGTGCTCCCAACTGCAGAACTCCTTGCCGCCCCGGCGAACCGCCTGATCCTCGGGGACGAAGACCCCGCAGTACCCGCAACGCACCGATTCCAGGGAGCGTGTCTCGGCGGCCCCCTCCTCGCGGTGTTCGGCGCGCAGCCGGTTGGCCTGCCGAATGGCAAAGACCAGCCCCACGAGCAGGGCGACGATGAGCCAGAACAGCAGCTTGAGCATGGGCGAACGGTTACCTGGGGCTTGGCATTCGTGCAGAGATTCCCTGGCCCCCGCCTTGCCTGCGCCGTGCGGGACCGAGGGCCGAAGGGGCCGCATCCCACAGTATCGCACGCCAGGCGCGCGGCCCAACGGCTTCACCCCGGTCCCTGCGCGGGGAAGGTGGCTCAGCCCTTGCCCAGGTCCTGGATCAGCGACTGCTGGGCGTTGCGTCGCTTGACCCCACGTCGTGGCGTGATGCGGCGATACTCGCCCTCGGCGGTCAATTCCCAGGCCCCGGTATTGTCGGCGAGATAGCGGTCGAATGCCTCGTCGATCACGCGCGCCCGGATCTCCGGCGTGTCGATGGGAAAGGCCGTCTCGACCCGGGCGAAGAAGTTGCGTGGCATCCAGTCGGCGCTCGACAGGAACAGCTCCTCTTCGCCGTCGTTCAGGAAGTAGAACACGCGCGGATGCTCGAGGAAGCGGCCCATGACCGACCGGACCTGAATGTTTTCCGATATGCCCGGCACGCCAGGTTTCAGGCAGCAGACCCCGCGGATGATCAGCTCGACCGTCACTCCGGCCTGCGACGCCTCGTAGAGGGCCTCGATCACGCGGCGCTCGATCAGGGCGTTCATCTTGGCCCGGATCTGTGCCGGCTTGCCGGCCCGGGCGTTAGCGGTCTCGCGGCGGATGCGTTCGAGCATGCCCTCGTGCAGGGTGAAGGGCGACTGGAGCAGTCGCTTGAGGCGGATGCCGCGCCCGAGCCCGGTCAGCTGCATGAACAGCTTGTTGACGTCCTCGCCGACAAAGCGGTCGTCGGTCATCAGACCGAAATCGGTGTAGAGACGTGCGGTACCCGGGTGGTAGTTGCCGGTCCCCAGGTGCACGAAGCGCTTGAGACGCCGGCCGTCGCGACGCACCACCAGCGTCATCTTGGCGTGCGTCTTGTAGCCGACGATGCCGTAGGCGACGTAGGCGCCGGCCTTCTGCAGACGCGTGGTGATGTTGATGTTCTCGGCCTCGTCGAAGCGGGCACGCAGCTCGACCACCGCGGTGACCTCCTTGCCGGCATGCGCGGCTGCCTCCAGCGCATCGACGATCGCCGAGTCGCGTCCGGTGCGGTAGAGCGTCATCTTGATCGCCACCACCTTGGGGTCGTCGGCGGCCTGCCGGATGAAATCGACTACCGGCATGAACGACTGGTAGGGGTGGTGCAGCAGCACGCTGCCCCGGTCGGCGATGGTCTCGAAGATGTTTTCGTCGGGATCGAACTCGCTGGGCAGGCACGGCGTGAACGGCGGGTCCTTGAGTTCGGGTCGGTCAATCAGGCCGGGCAGCGACATCAAGCGGTGCAGGTTCACCGGCCCGTGTACCTGGAACACCTGCCGATCATCGAGCGCAAAGCGCTCGCAGAGAAAGTCGATCATGTCGGCCGGGCAGTTGTCCGCCACCTCCAGGCGCAGCGCGTTGCCGTAGTTGCGCTCGAACAGGCCGCCCTGCAGTGTCTGGAGCAGGTCCTCGTCGTCGTCGACGTCAACGGACAGGTCGCTGTTGCGCGTCACGCGGAACTGGTAGCAGCCCGTGACGGTCATGCCGGGGAACAGCTCGTGGACGTGGGCGTGGATCACCGAGCTCAGGAAGACGAAGCTCGACGGGCCGCCCGCGGCGTCCTGGTCCATCTGGATGATGCGCGGCAGGGCCCGCGGGGCCTGGACGATCGCCAGCCATGCCTCGCGGCCGAAGTCGTCGTTACCCTCAAGCGAGACGATGAAATTCAGCGACTTGTTGAGGATGCGCGGGAACGGGTGCGACGGGTCCAGGCCCAGCGGGGTCAGAAGCGGCAGCAGCTCGCGGCGAAAATATTGCTTGACCCACAACGCCTGCGCCTCGTTCCAGTGCGTGCGGCGTAGAAAATGGATGTTCTCCTTGGCCAGCGCCGGGATGATGTCGCGGTTGAGCGTCTCGTACTGGTCGTGCACCAGGGCGTGGGCCTTGTCGAGCACCACGTCCAGCTGTTCGGAGGGCGTCAGGCCGGCGTCATCGGGCCGGTTGATCCCCGCGCGCATCTGTTGCGTGAGCGTGCCGACGCGCACCTCGAAGAACTCGTCGAGATTCGAGGAGGAGATGCAGAGGAACTTGAGCCGTTCGAGCAACGGCACGCCCGGGTCCTGCCCCAGTTCCAGCACGCGCCGGTTGAAGCCGAGCAGGCTGAGTTCGCGGTTGATGAACGGCAGTCGGGTGTCGTCGGGTCTTGTCATTATTTCGCAACGCAAAGTCGGTTAAAGTAAGGGGATAAGGCCCCTCATGCCAGAGAAACGGCAACCACACAGTTTGGTAGGCGCCCATGACAGGCTCGTGAAGCCGTTCGGGGTCACCCGGGGTTACGAGTAAATCCTAGCAGTTGGGTCGAGACAAGCCGCCCACAGGAGAATCCGAGGAAATGAGCGAAAAGAACGCGCCCAACCTGACTCCGCACACCCTGACGCGTTACGACGAAGATCTGAACGCGCTGCGGTCGCTCCTCATGAACATGGGTGGAGTGGCCGAGCAGCATTTCGGCGACGCACTCGCCTACCTGCTCGACGGCGATGCCGAGCGTGGCCGCGTGGCGATGGAAAAGGATTACGAGATCGATCAGCTCGAGGTTTCCATCGACGAGCTCTCGATCCATCTGATCGCCCGCTACGCGCCCACGGCTGGGGATCTGCGCACCATCATGGCGATCGTCAAGGCGATCACCGATCTCGAGCGCGTGGGTGACAAGTCCGAGAAGCTCGCGCGCATCGCCGAGGAGGTCGGGCCGGCATTGCAGACGACCGAGTTCGCCACGCATTTTCGGGTGATGGGCCGTATCGTCAAGGGCATGCTGCACGATGCGCTCGACGCCTTCGTTCGCCAGGATTGCATCGCCGCCGAGGAGATCATTCGTCGCGACGACCACGTCAACCACGAGTACAACGAGGTCCACGGGGTCCTGCTCAGGTTCATGAGGGAACACCCCGATATGCCCGACCTGAGCCTGCGCATGCTTCATTGCATGCGGATGATCGAGCGTATCGGTGATCACTGCACCAACATCGCCGAGTACATCATCTTCGAACAGCGTGGCACGAGCGACTCGGCTGCCGGTCTGGACGAGTCTAAGGAACGCACCCAGATCTGAGTCGCCGACGCCCGCGCGACGCGCGGCAGGGCAAAACGGGCCGGCTCATGCCGGCCCGCTTCGTTTGGACGATCCCAGATCCCGGGGCAGCGTCGCGTGCTAGCCTGACCGGGCGCCCCCTCGTCGCATCTGATGCGACCGAAGCAGGCACGGCTTGGCGGTACCGGAGGCGTGCAGAGCGTTCCCAACGGCTATCGGGGTCGTCTCCTTGCCAGCCCGCCGCCCACGTCCTCCACCCATCTAATGAATGAATCGAGAGATCGGATCATGCCGGCAAAGCGACTGACTCTTCCTGGTCCACGCATCGGCCTGGGGCTGGCCGCCCTGGGTCGGCCGGGCTACATCAATCTCGGTCACGGTGCCGACCTGCCCGCTGGCCGCGACGTCGAGTCGATGCGCGTTCACGCCCACGCCATGCTCAATGCCGCCTGGAAACGCGGGCTACGTTACGTCGATGCCGCCCGCTCCTACGGACGCGCGGAGGTCTTCCTCGGCGACTGGCTCGCCGGGCGCTCGCCCGAGCAGCGGCCCACGGTCGGCTCGAAGTGGGGCTACACCTACACCGCCGGCTGGCAGGTCGATGCCGAGGTGCATGAAGTCAAGGAACACAGCCGGGCGGTGCTCGATCGCCAGTGGGACGAGACCCTCGATGCCCTGGGCGGCGCGCCGGCGCTCTACCAGATCCATTCGGCCACGCTCGACTCCGGCGCGCTCGACAACGCCGAGGTGCTCGAGCGTCTCGCTGAAATCCGCGATGCCGGCACCGCGATCGGCCTGACCACCAGCGGGCCGGAACAGGCCGAGACGCTGGCGCGCGCCATGGAGGTGACCGTCGGCGGTCGCCCGCTGTTCGACGCCGTCCAGGCGACCTGCAACCTGCTTGAACCCTCCGTGGCCGCGCAGCTCGAGCGTGCCAGCGATTCGGGCATGGCGGTGATCGTCAAAGAGGCGGTCGCCAACGGCCGGCTGACCGCGCGCAACGATCGACCCGAGGATGCCGAGGCCATGACCCGACTCGATCGCGTTGCCGGCGCGCACGGCACTGGTCGCGACGCGATCGCCATCGCGGTCCTGCTCGCCCGCCCCTGGGTGGACATGGTGCTCTCGGGCGCCGGGACCGAGGAGCAGCTGGCGGCCAACCTGTCGGCACTGGACGTCGAGCTGTCGGCCGACGAACGTGCCATGCTTGAGGACCTGGCCGAACCGGTGACACGCTACTGGCAGACCCGTGGCGGGCTGGAGTGGAACTGACCTTGGGAACCAGCGAGATCGGATCAATAGGTGCGTGGATTACAGTCCCGAACGAAACGATCGACTGGCGGGTGAAGCCGTCGTGTAAGGAGGATTGCAGATGCTGACCGAATGGATGAGAGGGATGCGCGGCCTGGCCGGCGGCGTGCTGCTGGCGATGACCGGCGCGCTGGTCGCCGTGCCGGTGCAGGCCGAGGACGACAATCCGGCCGACAAGGCCCCGGAGTCGATGCTCTACGACTACCCGCAGCAGGTCACCGAGGGCGTCTGGTCGGCCATCGGCGCGACCCAGCCGTACACCTACGAGAACTCGCTGCACAACAACAACCTCTCGTTCGTCGTCGGCGAGGACGCCGTGCTGGTGATGAATGCCGGCGCGTCGTATCAGCTCGCCGAGGCGCTGCACGAGGAGATCAAGAAACGCACCGACGTGCCGGTGAAGTACGTGGTCAACGAGAACGGCCAGCTGCACTCGGCCATGGCGACCGGCTACTGGATCGACCAGGGCGCCGAGGTGATCGGCCACGTCGACGCCGCCGACTACTACGACAAGCACGCCGCCGCCTACGAGGAGCAGCTCAAGGACATCGCCAAGGAGAAGGCCGAAGGCACCGAAGCCGTTTCGATGAATCGCACCTTCGAGGATCGCATCGAACTCGATCTGGGTGGCGTGACCGCCAACGTGGTCTACTTCGGCCCGGCGCACTCGCCCGGCGACATCTCGGTGGTGATACCCGAGCGCGACGTGGTGATCGCCGGCGACATGGCCTTCAACGTGCGCATGCTGCCGATCTTCGAGTACACCGATACCAAGGCCTGGCTCGAGACCTGGCCCAAGTTTGCCGAGGTCGCCAAGGGCAAG
>JAFGUH010000167.1 GCA_016938615.1 Halothiobacillaceae bacterium
GCGATCATCGGCGACGGCAGCATCACCGGCGGCATGGCCTACGAGGCGATGAACCATGCCGGCTCCCTGGATGCGAATGTGCTGGTGATTTTGAACGACAACGACATGTCGATCTCGCCGAATGTCGGGGCGATGAACAATTATCTGACCAAGATCCTGTCCAGCAAGTTGTACGCATCGGTGCGCGAGGAGAGCAAGAAGGTGCTGAGCAGCATGCCCAGCGTCTGGGAACTGGCGCGCAAGACCGAGGAGCACATGAAGGGGATGATCGTGCCGGGCACCTTGTTCGAGGAGCTGGGCTTCAATTACATCGGCCCGATCGACGGCCACGATCTGGACATGCTGGTGTCGACGCTGGAGAATCTGAAGCAGATCAACGGCCCCCGCTTTCTGCATATCGTCACCAAGAAGGGCAAGGGGTATCCGCCGGCCGAGAAAGACCCTTTGGCCTATCACGGCGTGCCGGCCTTCGACCCCTGCAAGGACTCGCTGCCGAAATCCACGCCCTCCCCGCATCCGACCTATACCCAGGTGTTCGGCAGCTGGTTGTGCGACATGGCCGACCAGGACGACCGCCTGCTCGCGATCACGCCGGCGATGCGCGAGGGCTCGGGCCTGGTGCAATTTTCCCAGCGTTTCCCGGAACGCTATTTCGACGTCGCGATCGCCGAACAACACGCCGTCACGCTGGCGGCGGGGCAGGCCTGCCAGGGCGCCAAACCGGTGGTTGCGATCTATTCGACGTTTTTGCAGCGAGCCTACGACCAGCTCATTCACGACGTCGTGCTGCAGGACCTGGACGTGCTGTTCGCGCTGGACCGGGCCGGCCTGGTCGGTCCCGACGGTCCAACCCACGCCGGCAGCTTCGACTACAGCTATCTGCGCTGCCTACCCAACATGCTGGTGATGGCCCCGGCCGACGAGAACGAGTGCCGGCAGATGCTGTACACCGGCTACCGGCACCAAGGCCCGGCCTCGGTGCGTTATCCGCGCGGCAAGGGCCCCGGCGCGACGGTCGAATGCGCGATGACCGCGCTGCCGATCGGCCAAGCCGAGATCCGCCACCACGGCAGCCGGATCGCGATTCTGGCGTTCGGCAGCATGGTCGCCCCGGCCGTCGA
>JAFGUH010000168.1 GCA_016938615.1 Halothiobacillaceae bacterium
CGCGCGAGTCGGTTTTCTTGCTTGTCCAAGAAAACCGACGAAAAGAAGGACACCCCGACGCCTTGGCCCTGCGGGCCTGATCGCTGCCGCGATCAGCCTCGCGAACGGGGCATCGCGGACGGGTCGGTTCGACGCGAGGTCCTGTCGCGGCGAACCTCGGGCCGCCGTCCTTGGCGGCCCGACCCTGCGATTCCCCGCTCGTGAGGCAAGGCGTAAGGGGGCTCACCCTTCGATTGCAATTGCTAGGCACGCTCAAGCGGCGTGTTGCCTTTGGGTTTTTGCGGTTCGAATGTCCCAAGAGGTCGAAGCGTCAATCGGACCGCACGGCGGTAGACGAAGGTTTGCCCCCTTTCGGCTTGCCTCACGGCCGGCGGCTGGCCGGGGTCGGAGGGACAGGGACGTCGCTCCGAGGCTCGCCGCGACACGACGTCGCGTCGAGCCGGCCCCGAGTCAGCCGTCGGTCGTGAGGCTTCGAGGTCGGACGACAGTCCGAGCTCGAAGGCCCGAAGGGCCAAGCCGACGGGGTGTCCTTCTTTTCGGGTCCAAAGCCATGACTTGGCTTGGACAAGCAAGAAAATACCCTCGCGCGCCGCGCACGGCGGTTGATTCGAGCCGCACCACGCGGCCGGCGTGCGAAACACTCTCCAAACGTCTGGACATTTTTCAGTATTCAGCTCCCCGTGTGGTCACGTGCTTTTCGCTTTACCGCTTACCGATAAGCGGTATATTTTCAAGATCATGGCCAGTAACTTCCGCTGGACCCACTGCGGGGCGGAAGCCGATTACCACTGAATGCAGAGGAGGGTGAGCTGATGGTAATCAATAACGGCATGCGCCCGGTCCACCCGGGCGAGATCCTGCGCGAGGACTATCTCGAGCCGATGGAGATGAGCGCCAATGCGCTGGCCAAGGCGTTGAAGGTACAGCCCAGCCGGATCAACGACATCGTGCTCGAGCGCCGTGGTGTGACCGCGGACACGGCCCTACGCCTGGCGCGTTATTTCGGTACGACCGCGCGCTTCTGGCTCAATCTACAGATGGAATACGAGTTGCGTCGTGCCGAGATCGAGCGTGGCGACAGCGTCACCCAGGAGATCGATCCGGTCGCCATCTGATCCGATCGAAAAGCGTCGGAGCGACAAGTCGCTGTTCGGCGGCAAACGAAGATTTCCGCCCTCGAAGGCCAGCAGGGCCAAGCCGTGGGGTGTCCTTCTTTTCGGGCATTTTCCTGGACAAGCAAGGAAATGCCCTCGCATGCCGCGCACGGCGGTTGATCCAAGCCACATCACGCAACCGGCGTGCGACACGTTCCTCCTGGTTGTCCCCATGAGCCATTGGGCAAGCCGGCCGGTGGCCGGCGTTGGACTGAAGTCCAACCCACAGGGAAGCGCATCCCGAGCCAAGCCGATGGTTTGCGGATCGGCAAAAGCGGGCGAGCTTTGGACGATAATGGAAATCGTTCGGAAGAATCAGGACACCTTCCTGGAGGCCTGGAATGAGCACATTGGCGGTTGAGGCGCAGGCCCGGGCGGAGCGGGTTTTTCCGGTGACGACGACATGACGGTCCAGCTTGTTGATGGTCGCAAGATCAGCGTGCCGTTGGCCTGGTTTCCGTTGCTGGCGGCTGCCGATCGCAAGCAGCTCGAGACATTCGAGCTCCTGGGGGACGGCGAAGGTATTCATTGGCCCGCGCTGGATGAAGACATCAGCGTCAAGGCGCTGTTGCGAGGTTAAACGGGCACGGCGCTTGATTCGGGCCGCACCACGCAACTGGCCTGCGAAACCTTCCCCTGCGCCTGACCACTATGCGGCCACCAAGTCCTTGGTTGGCTGATAAATGGCCTTGCAACAGGGTTTTGGGCGTTGATGGGGCATAAAACTCTCTGCCGTTACCTCCCGTAACCGCACTGTTACACTCCGGCAAGTTCAGGATGTTAGCCGGAGGAAATGATGTCCTCGCCCGATTCAGTCCAAGCGGATCACCGCGTCACGCCTGCCCAGGCCGTCAACCTGAGCGGGCTTTTTTTCGAGCGCGTCGAGCGCACGCCCGATGCCATTGCCTACCGGCAATACGATCCCGGCTGCCAGGACTGGATCGATACCACCTGGGGCGACATGGCCTACGAGGTGGGGCGCATCCAGGCGGCCATGAAGCGTGACGGTCTCAAGCCCGGTGATCGCATCGCGATGATGCTCAAGAACGCGCGCGAGTGGGTGCTGTTCGACCAGGCCGCCCTGGGTCTCGGGCTGGTGACGGTGCCGCTGTACACGGACGACCGGCCGCAGAACGTGGCGAAGATCATCAAGGAGACCGAGGCGCGGCTGCTGGTGGTCGATGGTCGGCGCCAGTGGCGCGGGCTCGAGGCGGTGACCGATGGCTTCGAGTCCCTCAATCGCATCGTTACCATGGCCCCGGTGGATGCCGAGGACGGCGCCAAGGACAAGCACCTGGAGTCTTTCGCCGACTGGACCTTCGGCGCGCGCGGCGAGCCGGTGCGCCTGGAGGCCGATGGCCAGACATTGGCGTCGATCGTCTACACCTCCGGCACGGCCGGGCGGGCCAAGGGCGTGATGCTCACGCACAGCAACATGCTGGAGAACGCGTTCGCCTGCTCGAAGGTCGCTTCGATCACCGGCGACGACCTGTTCCTCTCCTTCCTGCCGCTGTCGCACACCCTCGAGCGCACCGGCGGCTACTACCTGCCGATGATCTGCGGCTCGACCGTCGCCTTCGCCCGCTCGGCGCAGCAGTTGGGCGAGGATCTTGGCATCATCAAGCCGACCCTGCTGATCTCGGTGCCGCGCGTCTACGAGCGCGTCTACGACCGCATCGGTTCGGCGCTGAAGAAGAAGGGCGCGTTTGCCCAGAAACTGTTCCGCCTGACGGTGGAGGTGGGCAGTGCCCGCTTCGAACGCCGTCAGGGCCGGGCCGGTAGCGCATTGAAGGCCGCCTTCTGGCCGCTGTTCGACCGTCTCGTGGCCCACAAGCTCCGCGAGCGTCTCGGTGGGCGGCTACGCTATGCCATTTGCGGCGGCGCGCCGCTGTCTCCCGAACTGGCAACCGTGTTCACCGGCATCGGCGTGCCGGTGCTGCAGGGCTATGGCCTGACCGAGTCGAGTCCTGTGGTTTCCGTCAATCGCCCGGAGGACAACCGTCCCGAGACCATCGGCACGCCGCTCGAGGGCGTCGAGGTGCGCCTCGGCGAGCAGGACGAGCTGATGGTCAAGAGCGCCGGGGTGATGCAGGGCTACTGGAAAAACGACGAGGCCACCGAGGCGGTCATCGACGGGTATGGCTGGCTGCACACCGGCGACCAGGCGGCGATCGACGCGGACGGCCATATCCGGATTACCGGGCGGATCAAGGACATCATCGTCATGGCCAACGGCGAGAAGGTGCCGCCGGCGGCGATGGAATCCGCCATCGGTCTCGACCCGCTGATCGAGCAGGTGCTGGTGCTGGGCGAGGGGCAGCATCAGCTGGCCGCGTTGGTGGTGGTCGAGCCGGAAGCGTTCACGGCCCTGGTCCGCGACTACGACATGGACCCCGAGGACACGGAGACGCTCGGCGATCGGTTTGTCGAGCGGTTGGTGCTCAAGCGTGTCAACGGGCGTCTATCCGACTTCCCGGGGTACGCGCAGATTCGCCGCTTGAAGATCCTCACCACGCCCTGGACCATCGAGGACGGTCTGATGACACCGACGCAGAAACTCAAACGTCCGCTGATCGAGAAGGAACACGCCCAGGACATCGCCGAGCTGTTCGCCGGAGGCTAGCGCCATGGTATGAGCGGCTTTAGCCGCGATTGCTCTGCAACAACCGCAACAAATTCAGCGATCGCGCCTGAAGGCGCTCCTACGGTGTCTTCGTTAGATGCGACCCGCCGTCATGTAAATGCAAGTAGAAAAACCGAAGGAAAGTAGTGAGGAGTCCCAGCGTGAACCGTATCCACAAGACCACCTTGGCAACCGCCGTTTCAGTGTCGATGGCCGCGATGGTGGGCCAGGCCCAGGCCGCTGGCTTCGCGCTGATGGAGAAGAACGCCACCGACCTGGGGCAGGCCTACGCGAACCTTGCCACGGGGAACGGTGAGGCGACCGGCATGATGGGAAACCCGGCGGCGATGACGCAGATTGACGGCACAGCGGTGTCCGGCGGGGTGAACGTCATCATGCCGTCGTTCGAGTTGCAGCCGGGGGCGAGTTCTACCGGACTGACCGGTCCGGTCGCTGGCGGGCTGGGCGGCGATGCCGGCGAGCCGGCCGCCATCCCGAACGCGGCGATAGTGCACCAGCTGGATGATCGGGCGCGGGTAGGTCTGGCCCTGAGCGTGCCGTTCGGGTTGGCGACCGAGTACGACGAGGGCTGGCTGGGCCGGTATCACGCGCTCGAGAGCCGGATCGAGGTCATCGACCTGAGCCCGTCGTTCAGCATCGATCTGGCGTCTGACTGGACAATCGGCGGGGCCTTCCACGTCCAGCGCTCCGAGGCGAGGTTGAGCTCGGCGATCAACGCGACTGCCGCTAGCGGCGGCACGCCGTTGCCCGATGGTAAGGTCGAGATCGAGGGCGATGACTGGTCGATCGGCTACAGCCTGGGCCTGCTGTGGCAGGCAAGCGAATCGACCCGAGTGGGGCTGGCGTATCACTCCGGCATCGACCACGATCTGACCGGCGATGCCGACTACACCATGCCCGCACCCCTCTCGAGCAGCCCCGCGTTTGCCGACAGTTATGCCCAAGCGGGGCTCGCGCTGCCAGCCTCGGCGGCCGCGAGTGTCACCCACCGGTTCTCGGAGACCCTGACCGGGTCGGTCGGTCTGTTGTGGACCGGATGGTCGAGTTTCGAGGAATTGCGGGTCGAACAAAGCTTTGGGCGTGAATCGGTGACCACCGAGAACTGGGACGACACCCTGCGCGTCGCTCTGGGCGGAGAGTGGACGTTTGCGCCCCGCTGGACACTGCGCGCGGGCGCGGCCTACGACCCGACGCCGGTGCCGAGCCCGGCGTTTCGCACCGCCCGGTTGCCTGATGCTGACCGGACCTGGGCTTCCGTGGGTCTCGGCTACCAGATCAGCCGTCAATGGTCTGTCGATGTGGGGTATACCCATGTGTGGATCGACGACAGCGTAATCGACAACACCACCGAATCGGCGCTGGCGAATACGCTGGAGGGGCGTTACCAGGGCAAGGTCGATATCCTCGGGGTGCAGCTCAACGCGCACTTCTGATCGCGCCACGGTGCAGCGAGCGCAGCGGCCGCCTGCCGATGGTCTTCCGATGATCTACGCTTCCCACGGCTGGCATTTCCGGCCCGTGTTTCAACCGCGAACAGAGGTAGACGATGCAGGTAGATCACCATGACCTGGCGCACGAGTTCCCCGAGTTCAAGGAGCGGATCCATGAACTCAAGGTCGAGGACGCGCATTTCCAGAAGCAGTTCGATCGGTACGACGAGGTGACCAAGGACGTCGAACGCCTCGAAAAACAAGGCATGCCGGTCACCGACGAGCACCTTGAAGCGCTCAAGAAGGAGCGTCTTGCGATCAAGGATGAGCTCTACGGCATGCTCAAGGACTGACCGACCGGTCCGCCCGAGGGTACATGAGGAGGGTCCGCCTGCTTCAGGCGGACCCTTTTGTTTGCTTGCGGTTTGGCCCGTGTTTTGTTCGTTTGGCGCGACGCTGACGATCGACCGCAGGAGCGGCTTTAGCCGCGATACCCGGTGCAAGCGTCTGCCCTTCGCGGCTAGAGCCGCTCCTACGCGCATTCCGCCCCGTCACTTGCCAAAACGCGCACACACGGCGGCACCCGGCGAACGCCGGGGGTTCCCTAAGGGCTGGGCGGGACGATCAGCGTGCCGTCGGCGTCGACGACCGCGGGGCTTGTCTGGCGTTCGGCCTGCTGGAAGTCGATCCGACCCCTTACCAGCCAGTCGATCGCCAGCGGGTAGATGCGGTGTTCGATCGCGTGGATGCGCTGCTTGAGCGTGGCGATGTCGTCGTCGGCACGGAGCTCGATGCGTCCCTGCACGATCGGCGGACCCGCATCGACGGTCGGGGTGACGAAGTGCACGGTCGCGCCGTGCAGGCGGTCGCCCGCTTCCAGCGCCCGGGCGTGGGTGTTCATGCCCGGGTACTTCGGCAAGAGCGAGGGGTGGATATTGATCAGGCGACCCTGGAAGCGTTCGACGAAGCCATCGGTGAGGATGCGCATGAAGCCGGCCATGACGATCCAGTCGGGTTCGGCCTCGTCGATGGCCTCGGCCATGGCGGCATCGAAGGCCCCGCGGTCGGGATAAGCCTTGTGGTCGATCAACCGGGCGGGGATGCCGTGCGTCTCGGCGCGCTCGAACGCGTAGGCGCCGGGACGGTTGACCACCAGCAGCACGATCTCCGCGTTGATCCGGCCACTTTCGCAGGCGTCGATGATCGCCTGGAAATTCGAGCCATTGCCGGAAGCCAGTACGACCAGCCGGGCTTTCTCTTGGGCCTTTTCTGCGAGCGTGTCTCCCACCATCATCAGCGGTAGACGACGGGTTCGCCGCTACCCCGCTCGCCGATCTCGCCGATCACCCAGGCGTTTTCACCCGCTGCCTGCATGGTCGAGACGGCCTTCTCGGCCTGGTCGGCGGCGACGATCACCACCATGCCCACGCCGTTGTTGAAGGTCCGGCGCATCTCGGCGATCTCGACGTTGCCCTGGTCGGCGAGCCAGTCGAACACCGCCGGGCGCTGCCAGCTCGACCAGTCGATCACGGCGGACAGGGTCTCGGGGAAGACGCGCGGCAGGTTTTCGGTCAGGCCGCCGCCGGTAATGTGGCTCATCGCGTGGATGTCGACCTGCTCGGCCAACGCTGCGACGGCCTTGGCATAAATGCGGGTCGGGGCAAGCAGTTGGTCGAGCAGGGTCTTGCCCTCGGGCGTGTTCCAGTCCGGCTGGGCGCGCTCGACGATCTTTCGGATCAGCGAGTAGCCGTTGGCGTGCGGGCCGGAGGCGGGCAGGGCGATCAGCTTGTCGCCGGCGGCGACCTTGCTGCCGTCGATGAGCTGGTCCTTCTCCACCGCGCCGACGGCAAAGCCGGCCAGATCGTAGTCGCCGTGCTCGTACATCGACGGCATCTCGGCGGTCTCGCCGCCGATCAGCGCACAGCCGGCCTGCGAGCAGCCCTCGGCGATGCCCTCGACCACCTGCGCGGC
>JAFGUH010000018.1 GCA_016938615.1 Halothiobacillaceae bacterium
AAGCGCAAAGACCATTTTCTGTGACGGAGGAGCCATCATGGCCGTAAAGAGTTACAGCGCGGGTGTTAAGGAATACCGCGAAACGTACTGGATGCCCGAGTACACGCCGAGCGCCACCGATCTCCTGGCGTGCTTCAAGATCACTCCCCAGCCCGGCGTGCCGCGCGAAGAGGCCGCCGCCGCGGTGGCCGCGGAGTCCTCGACCGGCACCTGGACCACGGTGTGGACCGACCTGCTGACCGACCTGGATCACTACAAGGGCCGCGCCTACGCGATCGAGGACGTGCCGGGCGACGATACCTGCTTCTACGCCTTCATCGCCTATCCGATCGATCTGTTCGAGGAAGGCTCGGTGGTCAACGTGTTCACCTCGCTAGTGGGCAACGTGTTCGGTTTCAAGGCCATTCGCGCGCTGCGTCTCGAGGACGTGCGCTTCCCGATCGCCTACGTGATGACCTGCAACGGTCCGCCGAACGGCATCCAGGTCGAGCGCGACAAGATGAACAAGTACGGCCGTCCGCTGCTCGGCTGCACCATCAAGCCCAAGCTGGGTCTGTCGGCGAAGAACTACGGTCGCGCCTGCTACGAAGGCCTGCGCGGCGGTCTGGACTTCACCAAGGACGACGAGAACGTCAACAGCCAGCCGTTCATGCGCTGGAACCACCGTTTCGACTTCGTCATGGAGGCCATCCACAAGGCCGAACAGGAGACCGGTGAGCGCAAGGGCCACTACCTGAACGTGACCGCGCCGACGCCTGACGAGATGTTCAAGCGCGCCGAGTACGCCAAGGAGATCGGTGCGCCGATCATCATGCACGACTACATCACCGGCGGCTTCTGCGCCAACACCGGCCTGGCCCAGTGGTGTCGCGACAACGGCATGCTGCTGCACATCCATCGCGCCATGCACGCCGTGCTCGACCGCAACCCGCACCACGGCATCCACTTCCGCGTGCTGACCAAGATCCTGCGCCTGTCCGGCGGCGATCACCTGCACTCCGGCACCGTGGTCGGCAAGCTCGAGGGCGATCGCGAGGCGACCCTGGGCTGGATCGACCTGATGCGCGACTCCTACATCAAGGAGGACCGTTCACGCGGCATCTTCTTCGATCAGGATTGGGGTTCGATGCCGGGTATCCTGCCGGTGGCTTCCGGTGGCATCCACGTGTGGCACATGCCGGCGCTGGTGTCCATCTTCGGCGACGATTCCGTGCTGCAGTTCGGCGGCGGCACCCTGGGCCACCCCTGGGGCAACGCGGCCGGCGCCGCGGCCAACCGCGTGGCGGTCGAGGCCTGCGTCGAGGCGCGCAACCAGGGCCGCGAACTGGAGAAGGAAGGCAAGGACATCCTCACCACGGCCGCCAAGAGCAGCCCCGAGCTGAAGGCCGCGATGGAGACCTGGAAGGAAATCAAGTTCGAGTTCGACACCGTCGACAAGCTCGACGTGGCGCACAAGTAAGCCGCGTCTTGCCAACGACCCGCCGGGCGTTACGCGCCCGGCGCGGTCCTCGAATGCGAAACCCGTTTTGGAGAGCACAGTCATGAGTGATATGCAGGACTACAAGTCGAGCCTGAGCGATACCGACAGCCGCAAGTTCGAGACCTTCTCGTACCTGCCGGAAATGGACAAAGACCAAGTCCGCAAGCAGGTCGAGTACATCGTCTCCAGGGGCTGGAACCCGGCCATCGAACACACCGAGCCGGAAAACGCCTTCAGCCACTACTGGTACATGTGGAAGCTGCCGATGTTCGGCGAGACCGACGTCGACCGTATCCTGGCCGAGGCCGAAGCCTGCCACAAGGCGCATCCCAACAATCATGTGCGCCTGATCGGCTTCGACAACTACGCCCAGTCCAAGGGTGCCGAGATGGTGGTTTACCGCGGCAAGGCGGTCTGACGTCGGCGGGCTGGTCGTCGGCGACGGCCAGAACGTCCGCCCGACTGCTAGACTCCGGCCCAGGACGACAGCAAATCGAGGGCTCCTGGCCGCTGTGGACAGGAGCCCTCTTTCATTCTGGGGTGTTTCGCGCGCAGGATCTGGCTGCGCGGCGTGAGGTCTGAACGGAGAGCAAAATGAGCGAAAGCAACGTCGATCAGTATCGAATCCAGAGCGAACCTTATTACATGCCCGTGCATGACGAGGTCGCGCTGTACGAGGCGGCCTACCAGGCGCGCATGCCGATCATGCTCAAGGGGCCGACCGGTTGCGGCAAGTCGCGCTTCGTCGAATACATGGCCTGGAAATTGAACAAGCCGCTGATCACCGTGGCCTGCAACGAGGACATGACGGCTTCCGACCTCATCGGTCGTTTCCTGCTCGATGCCAACGGTACCCGCTGGCAGGACGGCCCGTTGACCGTCGCCGCGCGCATCGGCGCCATCTGTTATCTCGACGAGGTGGTCGAGGCGCGACAGGACACCACGGTGGTGATCCATCCGCTGACCGACCATCGTCGCGTGCTGCCGTTGGAGAAGAAGGGCGAGCTGGTCAGCGCGCATGAGGATTTCCAGCTGGTGATTTCCTACAACCCCGGCTACCAGAATCTGATGAAGGATCTGAAGCAGTCGACCAAGCAGCGCTTCGGCGCGTTGGACTTCGACTATCCCACGGCCGAGGTCGAGACCGAGATCGTCGCCCACGAGACCGGTATCGACGCAGAACTGGCCGGCAGGCTGGTGCAGATCGCGCACCGCGCCCGCAACCTCAAGGGTCACGGTCTCGACGAAGGCATTTCGACGCGTCTGCTGGTGTACGCAGGTCAGCTCATCGCCAAGGGCGTCGAGCCGAAGGCCGCCTGTGCGATGACCCTGGTCCGCCCCATCACCGACGATCCCGACATGCGCGACACGCTGGATGCCGCCGTCGGCACTTATTTCTGACAAGGGAACCGGCATGCTGCCGTTGCAGGATTACGTCGCCGAATTGCGGCAGGACCGTATGTTCGAAGCAGAGCTGCGCGGGCGTACGCTGCGCCTGCATACCACCTGGGGGCTGTTTTCGCCGCGCGAGGTGGACGAGGGCTCGCAGTTGCTGCTCAAGCACATCGAGGTGGCGCCCGACGCCGATTGCCTTGACCTCGGCTGCGGCTACGGCCCGATCGGCCTGACCCTGGCGGCGTTGGCGCCGCAGGGGCGCACGCTGATGGTGGACAAGGACTTCGTGGCGGTGGACTACGCACGCGGCAACGCCGCACGCAATGCATTGACGAACTGCGAGGCGCAGCTGAGCAACGGCTTCGACCAGATCGGCGAGCGGCGCTTCGATCTGGTGGCCTCGAACATCCCGGCCAAGGTCGGACGCGAGCTGCTCTACATCCTGCTCTACGACGCCTGGATGCATCTGAACCCGGGCGGCAGCCTGTACGTGGTCACCGTGACCGGCCTGCGTGAATTCTTCGCCAAGGCGATGCGCGAAGTATTCGGCAACTACGACAAGGTCAAGCAGGGGCGCCAGTATACGGTGGCATGCGCC
>JAFGUH010000169.1 GCA_016938615.1 Halothiobacillaceae bacterium
CTGGCTCGAGTCGCTTTCAGTTTGATGCAGAAACAGACTGACTACGTGCCGAGAATCCCTTGTGGGGAGACATAGAATCTCCTACGGTATTTGTCGGCGGGCTAGCGAGCCGCGTCAGCGGCCGTCCCAGCCAGACTGCGCCCAGCCTCGGATGGGCTCGAATTCATCCGGCGTCCCTTGCCACCCGCCCGACCCGCTCGGGTATCATGAGGCGCAGAAAGTCGCCCCCGCCCGCCTTGTCACGGATCGTTCGCGCATGCCGAAGAAATCCCGCCAGAATCGACTTCCCGGCCAGGCCTATGCCCCGGGGATCCACGCCCGGCTTTGGCTGATCGACGAGGCCGGCGAGCACTATATGGGCGTGGGCAAGGTGCGGTTGATGGAGGTGATCGACGAGCTCGGTTCGATCAGCCACGCCGCCCGCACGCTGGGCATGAGCTACAAGCGCGCCTGGTCGCTGATCCAGGAGGTCAACCAGCTCGAGGACGAGCCCTACGTGGCGAAAGAGGTCGGCGGTGCCGGTGGCGGGCACGCCACGGTCACCGAGGCCGGCCGCGCCGCCATCGCCCGCTACCGTGAGCTTGAAGATGACCTGCGCGCCTTTCTCGCCCAGCGCGCCCAGAAGAAGGCCGGCAAGCGGGGAGGGCAGGCATGACCGACACGCTCCGCGAGCGCGCCGGCCGGGCCCTGCGCGACGCCGACCCGGCGACCAAGGCCGACGCCGTGCGCGCGCTCTATGACGAGGCGATGGCCATGCCGGACGATCAGGTGGCGTTGCCGCCGACGTCGGTCGAGCCAGTGCCCGATCCGGGCCGCCCCGAACGCCCCGAGCTGGTCGCCCCGCGCGACGTGCCCAAGCGCGGCCCGGCCACGCCCGAGGGCCGCGCCTCGATGGCGCATTCCTTCGCGCACATCGAATTCAATGCCATGAACATCGGCCTGGATGCCTGCTACCGCTTCGATGCCATGCCGGCGGACTTCTACCGCGACTGGCTGTCGGTGGCGCGCGACGAGGCCAAGCACTTCGAGCTGCTCGATGCGTACCTGCGCGAGCGCGGCTACGAATATGGTGCGTTCCCGGCGCACGCGAGCCTCTGGGAGACTGTCTCGGGGACCGAGCACGATGTGCTGGTACGCATGGCGCTGGTCCCGCGTGTGCTCGAGGCCCGCGGACTGGACGTCACCCCCGGCATCCAGCGCAAGCTCGCCCAGTACGACGACCAGCCGTTGATCGACATCCTCGAGATCATCTACACCGAGGAAATCGAGCACGTCCACGTCGGCACGCGCTGGTTCCGGTATGCCTGCGAGCAACGTGGCGTCGACCCGCGCACCACTTTCCGCGAGCTGTTGCAGCAGTACATGAGCGGGCGCATCCGCGGCCCCTACGACGAGGTCGGACGCAAGGCCGCCGGCTTCTCCGACGGCGAAATGCAGGATTTGAAGGACATGGAAGCCGAAACCCTCGCCATGCTGGAGGGTAAATGAGCGCTTTTCGCATGACGTGCCACCCAGCAGAGCTCGCCACCGATAACCGTAGGAGCGCCTTCAGGCGCGAAACCCTGACAGGGGCACCGCTGAGCTTCGCGGCTAAAGCCGCTCCTACGGCAATGGCGAACTCCCGTGCGAGCTTGGCCTGCAAGCGAACCGCACCGGAGGCGCGGGTCTCGGTTTTCGGATCCCGGCAGACCCCGGCCGGCACGGCGTCCACGGCCGCCTTCGCGAGCGAGGCTCGCTCCCACAGCGATGACCACCGTAGGAGCGCCTTCAGGCGCGAAACCCTGACAACACGGGCACCGCTGAGCTTCGCGGCTAAAGCCGCTCCTACGGCAACGGCGAAGTCCGGTACGAGCTTGCCCTGCAAGCGAACCGCACCGGAGGCGCGGGTCCCGGTTTTCGCATGCCGGCAGCCCCCGGCCGGCACGGCGACTACCGCCGCCTTCGCGAGCGAGGCTCGCTCTCACGGTGGGGAGGGCACAGCATGAGCTTCGTCCACCTGCACGTGCACAGCGAGTACTCGCTGATCGACGGCACCCTGCGCGTCAAGGACGCCGTCGCCCAGGCCAAGGAACGCGGCATGCCCGCCATCGCGCTGACCGATCAGGGCAACCTGTTCGCGATGGTGAAGTTCTACAAGGCCGCGCTGGGTGCCGGCATCAAGCCGATCTTCGGCGCGGACTGCTTCGTCTACGAGAACGCCCAGACCCCGCCATCGCGCGTGGTGCTGCTCGCGCAGAACGACGCCGGCTTTCTGCACCTGACCGAGCTGCTCTCGCAGGCCTACTGCGAGGGCCAGCACGACGACAAGCCCTGCCTGAATCGCGACTGGCTTACGCCCGAGAAGAGCGATGGCCTGATCGCCCTGATCGGCGTGGACAGCGATCTGGGCCGCGGTCTGGTCCACGGGCTGGATCACGTCGTCGACGACGCGCTGGCGTTCTGGACCGAGCGTTTCCCCGATCGGCTGTATCTGGAGCTCACGCGCACCAACCGCGTCAACGAGGGCGCGTTCATCGAATCCGCCGTGGATCTGGCCATCGCGAAAGACCTGCCGGTGGTTGCGAGCAACGACGTGCGTTTTCTCGACCAGTCGGACTTCGATGCCCACGAGGTGCGTGTCTGTATCAACCAGGGTCGCACGCTCGAGGACCCGCGCCGGCCGCGTGACTACTCCGACCGCCAGTACCTGCGCACCGCCAACGAGATGCGCGAGCTGTTCGCCGATATTCCCGAGGCGATCGACAACAGCCTCGCCATCGCCGAGCGCTGCAACGTCACCCTGAAA
>JAFGUH010000170.1 GCA_016938615.1 Halothiobacillaceae bacterium
CTGGCTCGAGTCGCTTTCAGTTTGATGCAGAAACAGACTGACTACGTGCCGAGAATCCCTTGTGGGGAGACATAGAATCTCCTACGGACAAACCCCGCGCCGTAGGAGCGGCTTTAGCCGCGAAACCCACCGGGTGCCGCCCCAGCATTTCGCGCCTCAAGGCGCTCCTACGGGAATCCTGGCGCCGTACAAACCGGCGCCGTAGGAGCGGCTTTAGCCGCGAAATGCTTGAATAATCGCCCCAGCATTTCGCGCCTGGAGGCGCTCCTACGGGGAGGTGGTCTGGACGTCGAGCGCTGGGGCGCGGTTCAATACGTCGGTTCGCGTGACCAGATCAATGTCGGCCGGGTGCTCGGTTTGTCGAGCAGGCGTTCGAGGCGCAACGCCTGGTGTGGCAGACCCGTATCACCCGAGTTCAGCCTTCAACGGGATCCTGATCAGCCGCGCACCAGCACGGCGCCAGCGGGTAGTTGCTGCCGCAATTGCTCGCATTCTGCCGGCTCGGGCTGATCCGCGGGTTCCCGGTCGGGGTACCAGGCGCGGCACTTTCCCGCCGGCGGCAGTTCGCTCGCCGGCAGGATCACCGGGTCGAGCGAGGTATCGCCGCCGGGGTAAACGATTACCGTGCGCTGATCGCCCTCCGGCCCGACACCGAACCAGGCGCAGCCACCCAGCGGCGCCACTGCCAGCATAATGGCCAGCCCGAGCAACGCGTGTCGTCCGGCCCCGAGAAGTTGTCGCCGATCGGCCGTCATTGGCCACCCCCGGTACGTTCTTCGCGAGCGAAGTACTCCCGCGTGATCGCGAACACGGTGCCCGACAGGGCGATCAACGCGATCAGGTTGGGTACGGCCATCAGGGCGTTGAGGATGTCGGCGACCAACCAGATCAGTTCGAGGTTCGCGATCGCGCCGAGAATCAGCGCGCCCACCCAGACGTAGCGATATGGCGTGATGACCTTGACGCCGAACAGGTATTCGGCGGCGCGCTCGCCGTAGTAGCTCCAGGCAACGATGGTGGTGAACGCGAACAGCACCAGGCCGGCGGTAACCACCCAGTTGCCGCCACCGAGGCCCTGGGCGAAGGCGGTCGAGGTGAGCGCCGCGCCGCTCGCGCCGGTGGTCCATACGCCGGAGAGCACGATAACCAGCGCGGTCATGGTGCAGATGACGATGGTGTCGATGAAGGTGCCGAGCATGGCGATGGTGCCCTGCCGGACCGGATCGTTGGTGCGTGCAGCGGCGTGCGCGAT
Organism: Halothiobacillaceae bacterium; assembly: GCA_016938615.1. Classification (GTDB taxonomy): domain Bacteria; phylum Pseudomonadota; class Gammaproteobacteria; order Halothiobacillales; family Halothiobacillaceae; genus Guyparkeria. Next base: position 1,253 of record JAFGUH010000170.1, read on the forward strand.
CGGCGCCGAGCCGAGTCCCGCCTCGTTGGAGAAGATCCCGCGTGCGACCCCGAAGCGGATGGCCGCCCAGATCGCCGCGCCGGCAAAGCCGCCCGTGGCCGCGGTGCCGGTGAAGGCGTCGCTGACGATCTGGGCCAGAGCACCCGGCACGTCACCGATGTGCATCAGGATGATCACCAACGCAAAACCGACGTAGAGAATGGCCATGGTCGGCACCAGGTACTCAGCCAGTTGCGCGATCCGGCGGATGCCGCCGATGATGACCACGAATACCAGTACCGCGAGCACCACGCCGGTCAGCCAGGCCGGGATCGCTAGGTTGGTTTCGAGCACGTCGGCCACGGAGTTGGCCTGCACGGTGTTGCCGATGCCGAAGGCGGCGATCATCGCGAACAGGGCGAAGGCCGCGCCAAGCCATTTCCACTTCGCGCCCATGCCGTTCTTGATGTAGTACATCGGCCCGCCGACGAAACGGCCACGCTCGTCAACCTCGCGGTAGCGAACGGCCAGAACCGCCTCGGCGTACTTGGTCGCCATGCCCACCAGCGCGGTCAGCCACATCCAGAAGATCGCGCCGGGACCACCGAGGGCGATCGCCGTGGCCACCCCGGCGATGTTGCCGGTGCCGATGGTTGCCGACAGGGCCGTTGCAAGCGCCTGGAACGGCGTGATGTCCCCCCGGTCGTCGGTGCCGGCGTGCCGGCCACGAAACAGTTGGCGAAAGCCGTAGCCGATACGCCGGATCGGCATGCCCCGCAGACCGACGGTGAGGTACACGCCGGTGCCGAGCAACAGGGCGAGCATCACCGGCCCCCAGACGAACCCGCTGATGCTGCCGAGAAATTCTGTCAATACGTCCATCGTCACTGCCTACTCCCTCCGAAAATTCCGGCTGCGCAGCCGGGACAGCCTCGCGCGACAAGTCCAAACCCTACCCCGTCCCGCGCCCCGAGCGCCAGTGCCGAACGGGTGCGTACCCGAAGACGACACGCCTCTGGGCACTCCGCACGACACGATCGCTTGTGAAACGCCAGTACGACCCATCAGTACCCAGGGTCGGGCCGCAAGGCGCGTTACGCGGTGAATGCCCGCCGCCATCCACTCAAGCCGAACCGGATCGACACGACCCCGATCCGGTCCGGGGGTGTGGTTCATGGACGCCCCCTGATCCCTCCGAGGGCCCGGCGGTTGCCGCATGCGCCCAGCCAGGGCTCAGAGTTGTCGCACCCGTCCCTGAATCGTAGCCGCAGGCCCGAAGCGACCGGCCGATTCTTGTGGCCGAGGCGATGTGCCGGGCAATCTGCCGGGC